>SFEH01000010.1 GCA_004557315.1 Bacteroidales bacterium | reverse complement strand
GTAGATGATGTTACATTCACTTCTCTTCCAGTAGGTGAGGAGGTTTCTGTAGCTCCTGCAGGCACATTCCAGGCTAAGTTCTATGGTCTTGGTGCTGACGGTACAGTAGGTGCAAACAAGAACTCTGTAAAGATCATCGGTGAGACAACTGACAAGTATTGCCAGGCATATTTCTCTTACGATTCTAAGAAGTCTGGTGGTTTCACTTGCTCTCACCTCCGTTTCGGCAATACTCCAATCCAGTCAACTTATCTCGTGACTACTCCTAACTTCGTTGCATGTCACCAGCAGGCTTACCTCAACATGTACGATGTTACTCGTGGTATCCAGAAGGGCGGTACATTCCTTCTCAATACTATCTGGGACGGTGAGGAACTTGTCAACAACATCCCTAACAAGGTGAAGGCTGTTCTCGCTAAGCAGGAAGTCAAGGTTTACTACATCAATGCAACTAAGATTGCTCAGGAGATTGGTCTTGGCAACCGTACCAACACTATCCTCCAGTCGGCATTCTTCCGAATCACAGGTGTCATCCCTGTAGAGCAGGCAGTTGAAGAGATGAAGCACTTCATCGTCAAGTCTTATGGCAAGAAGGGTGAAGACGTTGTCAACAAGAACTACGCAGCCGTTGACCGTGGTGGCGAATACAAGGAACTTGCTGTAGATCCAGCATGGGCTTCACTTGAGGCTGAGCCAAAGGTTTATACCGATGGTGACGATTTCATCAACAAGGTGGTTCGTCCAATCAATGCACAGGATGGTGACCTTCTCCCAGTTTCTTCATTCAAGGGTATTGAGGATGGTACTTGGGCTGCAGGTACAGCTAAGTTTGAGAAGCGTGGTGTAGGTTCTTTTGTTCCACAGTGGGATCCTGAGAAGTGTATCCAGTGTAACAAGTGTGCTTATGTTTGTCCTCACGCTTGTATCCGTCCATTCGTCATGACAGCTGATGAGAAGGCAGGCTTTGCCGATGCAACTATCGAGATGAAGGCTCCAGCAGCAATGAAGGGTATGTTCTTCCGCATCCAGGTTGGTGTTAAGGACTGTCTCTCTTGCGGCAACTGTGCAGATGTCTGCCCAGGCAATCCAAAGCTCGGTGGTCCAGCTCTCAAGATGGTTCCTTACGACGATACTTCAGCTGAGGCCGCTAAGCAGGCTGCTAACTGGAAGTACTGCGTTGAGAACGTTACTTCTAAGCAGGATCTCGTTGACATCACAGCTAATGTCAAGAACTCTCAGTTCGCTCAGCCTCTCTTCGAGTTCTCTGGTGCATGTGCAGGTTGCGGTGAGACTCCTTACGTTAAGTTGATTTCTCAGCTCTTCGGAGACCGTGAGATAGTTGCAAACGCTACTGGTTGCTCTTCAATCTACTCTGGTTCTGTACCTTCAACTCCTTATACCAAGAACGCTAAGGGTCAGGGTCCAGCTTGGGCTAACTCACTCTTCGAGGACTTCTGCGAATTCGGTCTCGGTATGGCTATTGCCAACAAGAAGATGAAGCAGCGTCTCACTCGTCTCATGACTGAGGCTCAGTCTTGCACTTGCTGCTCTGCTGAACTCAAGGCAATGATGCAGCAGTGGATCGAGAATCAGGAGGATGCAGCACAGACTAAGGCTCTTGCTCCTCAGCTCGTTGCAGCATGTGAGGCTTGCGGTTGCGACACTTGCAAGGAGATTCTCACTTACAAGGATCACCTCGTTAAGCGCAGCCAGTGGATCATCGGTGGTGACGGTGCTTCTTACGACATCGGCTACGGCGGTCTCGACCATGTGATTGCTTCTGGCGAAGACGTTAACATCTTCGTAATCGATACTGAGGTTTATTCTAATACTGGTGGTCAGTCTTCTAAGGCAACTCCACTTGGTGCTATCGCTAAGTTTGCTGCTGCTGGTAAGCGCGTTCGCAAAAAGGATCTAGGTATGATCGCTACAACTTACGGCTATGTATATGTAGCTCAGATTGCAATGGGTGCTGACCAGGCTCAGACTCTCAAGGCTCTTAAGGAAGCTGAGGCTTACCACGGACCATCTCTCGTCATAGCTTATGCTCCATGTATCAACCATGGTCTTAAGGCAGGTATGGGCAAGAGCCAGGCAGAGGAAGCTAAGGCTGTTGAGTGCGGTTACTGGCACCTCTGGCGCTTCAACCCAGAGCTCGAGGCACAGGGCAAGAACCCATTCATTCTCGACTCTAAGGAGCCACAGTGGGAGAAGTTCCAGGACTTCCTCAAGGGCGAGGTTCGCTACGCTTCAGTAATGAAGCAGTTCCCAGCAGAGGCTGCTGAACTCTTCCAGCAGGCTGAGGAAATGGCAAAGAAGCGCTACGCTACTTACGTACGCCAAACAAAGCTCGAATACTAAAAAAAAGGGAGGCTCCAAAAGCCTCCCATTTTTTACTGTTACTGATGATTCCGTCATCAGTCCACCGTCATCAGTTACCTCCCCCTTCGCTTATATCATCGTCTTCTTATAAGTCGAAGGATTTGTGCCATGGATAGTGGTGAATGTCGTGCGGAAGCAATTGACCGTACGGAATCCGCAGAGTTGTGCGAGTTCTATGATAGGTATTGTCTGATCCTTTTTCATCAGTTCAATTGCGTGGTCGCATCGCTTGTTGTTGACATAATCCCAGAACGTAGTGTTCTTGGCACGGAAATACACGCTCATATATGTGCGGTTTGTTCCCACCATCTGTGCTAAAGACACAAGTGTCAGGTTGCTGTTGTTGTAATATATCTCATCACCAAGGTCTTTGAGTCGCTTTTCTATATATACAATAGTAGAAGGCACTATTCCCGACTTGTCGATTTTGGTTTCAGGCTGATGATTCTCCTCTATTGGCTTTTCTGTCACCACTTCAGGCACTTGCAGAGAGTAGTAGCGCTGTATCTTGCTTCTGACAAGGAAGTAGCTCCAGTATCCTGCCATCAGGTAGTTCCAGAAGATATTGAAATATTCATTATGATAGAACAGGAACAGGAACAGGCATATCGAAGTGATAATCTGGAAGTATATGAATCCCTTGATCCATCCATGACCATACGACTCCAGATCGGTGAAGTATTCCTTTATCCGGCGTTCGTGTTCCATGACGTCCTTATTGAGCTTGAAGAAGCAGAATATGGTGTAGTAAACAGCTAAGGCAGTCTCGATGATCAGGGCAGTCTGCGAGCCTGTAGCCAAGCATAAGAACGTACAGATGGCGAATGGGCACATGTAGATGGCATAGCGTTTCAATGTGAGCCAGCCAGGTGTAGTGGCTTCCTTGATGCAATACATGATGGAAGGCGAAGCCCATGTGTAATACGAAGCCAGACCTACCTGCAGGTATTGGTTGTCAGGTGCAAACTGTAAGAGGAGGAATGAGAAAACATGAGCGAAGGCAGAGGCAAAAGAAACCCATGCTAAAGGTTTTGTACCCTTCAGCTCCTTGTGATGAACGATGATGGCAATTGCAGCGCAGATATAATAACCTGCAAAGAGGCCATTGTGGAAGATAGATAAAATCTCGGTAGCCACGGCTTCTCAATTTTAAGTAATGAGTAATGAGCAATGAAAAAAAATTGGCAATGAATAAAAACATTCGCTGTTACCGCTACAAAGATAATAATTTTTTCTTTATCTGCTACCAATTTTCTGAAAAAAAGTATCAATATTTATCAAATAAAGGCAAATTTAGGGTGGTGTGATTGCAATTAAGCATGTTATATTTTCGTTTTTTTGCATATTCCGCTATCTCGCCAATGAGAAACTCATCGTGATGCCGAAGTCACTGTTCGACGTAGCGTACGACGTAGATACCAGAGGCTGGTTGATCTGTTTGTCATAATAAAGCTTGAATGTAAGCATCTTCGAGAACTGATAATCGGCAGAAAACCTGATGCTCCACGCGCGGTTGCCCGAAGTCGCTTCACTGAATTCGGTGGCAAGGCGGTGCAGGTGTGCTTCCTGCATCTTGCGTGTGACGTCGAGCTTCATGTTTAGGTCGTGGTTGATATATCGGTTTTTACCATCAGGCAGGCCTATGCGCTTGTTGAGGTTGGCAATTTTGTAACCCACGCCAATCACGAGGTCACGCGAGGTGTTCTGCGTGATGGTCGAAGTCGAGGTATTGAGAGTCTCGGCAAGACTCTTCTTGTATTCGACTTTTGCTGTAATGTTGTTGAGCATGACGGCATTCACACCGACTAGCGGAGCGAAGTTCTCGGTGATGGTGGCCGACTTGATCTCGATGCGAGTGTCGTCGGGTAAGCTCTGGTAGCTGCCCACGTTATATGTGCTGTTGTAGGCATGGTTCAACGTCAGCGTCTTGAACCAGTCTCCTAACTTTGGGAAGAGCTGCATCAGACCGTCGTAGCGCATGTTCCAGTTCGGTAGTGTCTTGCCGATGCCAGGGAAAGGTTCGTTATCTACACGGTCGGTCAGTATCTCTCTAATCGATTTTCCGAGTGTCATTGTAGTCTGCTGGAACGATCCGCCGCGAGTGATGTTGAGGTTGTCAAACATGAATTGGTGGCTCTGTCGCTCGCTGTGTCGGCGCGTGCCTGTGAGGTTGATCTTCAAACCTGGCAATGGCTCGAGCACCGCCTGATACGAGAAGTCGGTGGTGCGGTTATAGACTGCAGGTGTAGTCAGCGAGTCATTGACGATGAGCCATTCGTTGGCAATGGCTTTCCTTGTGAAATCCACTCCACCCTCGAAACCGAAGGCAAAGCCCAGTCCAGGAGCCAGTCCGCTCGCATCGCTGTTGCTCTGTCCGAAGAAGTCGCCCAAGTTCGGACGGAAAGAAGGCAGGTATGTGTCGTTTGTCGTCTTGTAGTTGACCTGCACGTTGCGCGTCATCATCAGCACACGAGCCACATACATCATTATCTCATTGTCCTTCCTGTCTCTCTTTTTCTTGTCTTGTATTTTACTTTTGACATCTATTTCTTTGCCATCTGGTGCTTTCTTGTTAACTTCTGCCTTTCTATTGCCCTTCTTGTTGTTCAAAGCCTTTGTCGAGGCATTTTTCTTTATCCTGAATTTGTCATTGACCTTTTTCAAGTATTTGTTCTTGTTATATAATGTCTCAAAGTTGAATCGGCCGTCTATTTGCCATTGTGCGCTGTTTTGCAACGTATTGCCCGTTTCAGTCTCCTCGTCTATCATAGTTCCGCGGTTCCACTGGTAGGTGCTTTTGTACTTGACCGAAGCAGTGATCCAGTTGGTTGCCTTCAACTTGTTCAATGGGATGTTCCATGTCAGGTCAAACGACTGATTGTAATCGACAGGCGTTCCGAGTTTCCATAGCTGCAGCATCACAGTGTCCTTCCAAGCCTCATATTCGTCGGGATAGAGTTGCTTGTTGACAGGTGCGTCAGGCTCATTGATGCGCGAGTTGGTAGCAGCCGAGAAGTTGGTCTTCAGCTGCTTGGTGATGTCCCAGCTGATGCTGGTCTGTCGGAGCCAGGTGAACTTCTTGCTATAGGTCACCGGTATCTCGTAGTCCGACTCATAGGTATCGACATTGCGCAGCTGCTGTTCATAGTAGCTGCGGTTCCAGTTGCTCGACATCGAAATGCTGTTGGGCAACCAGTTGAACTGGAAGTCGCGTATCAGCCTCGATTTTGTCTTGCTATCCTTGCCAACCAGTTTGAGAGGCTTGAAATAAGGGTTCCAGTTATAGTTGAAGCTTGCCTTATACACATTGTCGCGCTCATACTGGGTTGTCGGGTCTTTCGACTCCTTGAGGTTCTGCGAATAACTCACCGAGAAGTTGGCAGGATCCCAAGGCATCGAGTGCCTGCTCTTGATGTTGAAGCGCACTCCGCTGAGCGACATTGAACGCATCTTGTCGATGGTCTGCACCATGTCGCGTATCGAGTCACGCTGGGTCTTTGTGCTGTACGATTCGAGCGTCTCATCGAGTTCCATGTCCTCGTTGTAAGGGTCGTACTTCGGTGTGCTGACAGCCTTGGCACGGCTATAGTAGAACGGAGCCGTGAACTTGAGCTGTTCAGGCAGCCATTTGCCGAGGTCGGTCTGTCCCGACACCGTATATTCCCAGTCGTTGTTGAGCTGACGTTCAGCCGACGACTGTTCGATGCTGCCAAAGCCTGCGCTCGTGTAGCTGCCCGAAGCCGCAATGGTAGCGAGGTCAGAGATGCGCAAGGTGGCATTACCCTTTGCAGCCCATCCGCCTTCCTCGTCTATGCCATTCATCCTCAATTCGTTGATCCAAACTTTTCCGCTTTTCACGTCTTTGCTGTTGTTGCGCACGCCTATCATCACCACCGTCACCTCCGACAATGACGGATTGCCCACCACCGTCATGCGGTTGGCAGGATTGTCTTCGTCTTCCTCGCGGTAGAGTGTAGTGTACGAGACACCCGAATAGGGCCTCTGATTCTCTGTGTTGCGATGTTTCTTGAGTGTGGTCAGTTTGTTCAGGTCAATGTCTATCATGCTCTCATTCGGCCACACTTTCAGTCGGTCGGCAGGCGAGTTGTTGTTATATACCCCGGGAGGAGTGATGGTCAATGGCACCTCATATTCATAGTAGTTGTCCTTATAGTCGGCACCTAATCTGATGAACACGCTGAAGTCACCAGACGTGAGCATACTTGCATTATCGGTCAATGCCTCACCATGCACGAAGAGCTGGAGGTTCTTGTATCGGCGTATGTCGATGCCCGAGTTCTTATATACTGCCACGGCATCGTGTGGTTCGAGGTCGCTCACGCTCATAGCCATCGCTTGTTCGTTGAGCAATGTGCTGGTGCTCTGTCCAGGGTCAATCACGCGATCCACACCAGGAGGCAGCACGTAGTTGACCGGACCCGAGCCTGCGTTCTCCTCGATATTGACGGTCGAAGTGGAAATCTTGCCCGTACCAGCAACTGCTGCACCACGGTCGGCGAGCGAGCTTGCGGTATAGGTGCGCCAGTCACTGCGCACAAGTTCGAGCGTTGCCATCCTGAGTATCTGTTCGCGCTTCCATCCAGTCATGAACACTCGCATGAAGCGTATCGACTTGAAGTTCTGTATCGCACCCACCTTTTTCTGGTATTCCTTGAGCGGGATCTTGAACTGATACCACTTCACCGTTTCCTTCTCGCCGTTGCGCAGAGGCACCACTGTCTCGCTTACGCTGGCAATGAAGTTCTTTCCCACTTGCAGGTCTTCGGGACGCAATGACACCTTATACTGGAAGTATCGCTCATATTCGTTGAGCGTGTTGTCGCCATTGATATCCTCCACGTCAGGAGTCGATTTTGCAGCAGTCGAGTATTTTTCAGGCGAGTCGGCTGTCGATGGCGAGTTGCCGTCGGTACCTGTGTAGTGCTTGTATCTTTCCAGAATCGACTTGTTCTGTTCGTCCCAGTCAGAGCCTCGGTAATAGTGGAAGTTGTCGCCCGCAGGGTCGTTGATTGGCGAGAAAGGGTCACTCATCCATTGGCTCATCACGGCAGGTTCCACCTTTTCCCTGACCAGCTCGACATAGTTGCTGTATGTGCCGAAGCTTCGTTCGTCGTCGTCCTTCAGTCCGTCGAGACCCACGTCCTGTGTCTTGTGGCTTGGTGAAGTATTGTCGAAGGCATAGACCGTGCTGGTACGTTGAGCCACACGCCCCCAAACGGTTGTGGTCGTGTAGGTCGTGTCCTCGTTGACATCCAGTCCGTTCTCAAACGATTTCAGTCCATCTTTCAGTATGTCTTCCGAGATCTCTCCAAGGTTGAAGTAAAGGTCGCCACCCTCGTATGCGATGCTGTGGTCGTCAGCCCACTGGCTGGTGATCGCAGGATCCATGAGCCAGAACTCGATGTATTCGTAGTTGGCATTCTCAAAGTTGGTCACATCCATCGCGCGCATCATGCCGCCCCATCGTTTCTCTGGATTAAGCAATCGTCCGTCTCTGCCCATGCCTTCACTGTCCACATTGTACGGACCGCGTTCCTGTGGGTAGAACGCCATGTTGAGCACGTTGAGCACACCTGTCTCGCCGTATGCCAACTCCTTGTTGGGATATATCTCGTCGTAATTGACCTGACGCACACGATGATCCGACAGCTGCTCCAAGTCGTTCTTGATGTGGCTTGGCGTGAGGTTGCTCGACTGTGAGGTGAACATCCTATCAATCGAATACCATGAGAACAAGGCTCTGTTCTTGCCGTAGTCGGTATTGTTGCTCAATGAAGCCTCGGGGAAGAGTGCATTGCCCGAATCGTCGAATGGGGTCGAGGCCAGCTGCCATACGCTCGGATTGCTTATGTCCGATGGTGTCTCGCTCGACTCGAAGTCATCGAGATAGACATTGCCGTCGCGTCCTATCTGGTCGCTGTGTCCTGCCACGAGCTGGGCATATTCGGCGGTGATGCTGAAGTTCGATGGGGCAGTGGCATTGATCCAAGGAATGCTGTTGACGGCATTGGTCAGCCACATGAAGTCCTTGTTCCACTTGAGGTTGAAGCCATATATTGTGTTGTTGATTGGGATATCGCCAGATGTTACTTTCTTGGTCAGCGGCTTCTCATGCAGGTTGATGACCGTTGCCCCGAAGGTGAGGTCCTTCGAGAAGTCGTACTGCGCATCAAGACCCATCATCGTCTTTCGCTGCAGGCTGTATTCCGACTGGTCTTCGAGGCTGACACTCACGTTGGTGCCACTCTCTATGATGCTCTCGTTGAGTATGGTCACCACACCCATTGTGTAATCGACCGAATAGTCGGAGTTCTCGACCAGAGTCGTACCTCCCGCAGTGACGCGCACCGAGCCTCGAGCCACATTCATTGCACCGAGGTTGATCTCTGCTCCACTCGATGCCGTGTATTCACCTTTCAGTCGGAATTTGTTCTTCTCTGCTACCTGTTGAGCCTGTGTCAGTGTGCTGTCATAGAGCTCCTGATAGCAGTATCGGTCGGCAAGGGCATCGCTGCCGAGACGTGAGGCAAGGTGACTGCCGAACGGCTCGACCACAGGGAAGATGATCCTGCCCGATGAGGCATAGACAGTGTAGCCCTCCACAAAGTCGAACCTGCCGTCAGGATAGCTCTCGTCGTTGGCGTTAAGGCGGTCGAGGTTCATGACCTTGAGCAGGAGTTTGTCGGCAATAGGGTCATCCTTGATGTAGTTGGTGAAGACACCCACCGTATCGCTCATGTACTGTATCTGCAGGTTGAAGGTCGCCTTCTGCAGGGAGTTGGCACCGAGTGCATACACGTTTTTCATCATCAGGTCCCAGAGTGGGGTGGAAGGGTCGCCCGAAGTGGATTTGAGCAGCTTCACCACGAGCGTCTGTTGCGGGTTGCCGGCATTGTCGGTGCTGAACTCACCCACCTGATAGGTCTTGCCACCCTTGGTGTATTGGAAAGCCACGGCGAGTACCATGTCATCGTCCAGACGGCTTTTGAGCGAGATATAGCCGAGCTTGGAGTTGAGCGTATATTCCGAGGCGCTGAGCATCCTCGCACTCTCAATCTTCTCATAGTCCTTGCCGCCGGCAATGCCATAACTGTCGAGGGCTGCCATTGTTGTGGTGACATTGGCTATGTCACGTATCGAGCTGTATTGGGTCGTGATCTCGTCATATAGGCTGTTGGCTCCATTTTCAGGCAGACCTGTTGCCGACTGGCTGACCCAGTGGCTGCTGCCTTTTTTCTCTGCTTCGCCGAGGTCTTCGAAGGCGAGTATGTTTCGGGCATTGTCATACGCCGAGCGTTTGTTGGTCACCCACACCTCAATCTTGTTGATTTCCACACCCGAAGCTATAAGCGGCAGCTTCGACATGTTCTGGTCGTAGGTGTCGCGGAAATATTGAGCGAGGAAGAAGTGGCGGTTCTCATCATACTGGTCGGCCATTATCTCAAACTGTTTCTTCGTCACGCCACCCTTCGAACTCACCGTCTTCGACGATGACTCCTGCTTGGCGAGTAGGGCAGTGACATTGAGCTTGCCAAACTGCAGCTTGGTCTTGATGCCGAAGAGTGCCGAACCACCATTGATGAGCGATGATCCTGTAGTCATCGACACATTGCCTGCCTCTATGTATTTGATTATCTCGTCTTCATCGCCCTCGTATGCGAGCTTGAACTGATTGGCGTCGAAGCTGAATGTCGATTCGGTGTTGTAGTTGATGTTGAAATTCATCTTCTCGCCGACCGAAGCCTGCATGTTCAGGCGGATGTCCTCTTCCAGGTCGAAGGTGGTTTGTTTCCGCGCTTTCTGCGATAGGGTAGGATTATCGACTTTCGTTGACTTGACGCCCATCGACAGCGAAGCCGAACCTTGAGTGCGCACCCGTAGGCCTCCCTTGCCGAAGAGCTTCTCCAGCGGACCGAGGCTGAACTTCATGTCGAGCAGGTCGAGACCTTCAGCTTCGCCAATCCATTCTTCATAGGCCTTGCGGTTCTGGTTGCGGAAAAAGGCTGAACGCACGGTGCGCTCGGTGTAGTCCATGTATTCCTCGCGAGTCATCGGAATGGTGTAGCCGATCTGCGTGTCACCCACCATGGTCTTGACCAGATAGCGGTTGTTGCGCCAATCAAACTCCACCACAGTCTTGATGTTGTCGGGAGTTTTCAGGTCGATCGGACGTTTTTTCTCCTCTGCATGCAACAGCAAGCCTATGCTCATCATGAAGACAAGCATTGCTGATTTCAGTATGTCGAATGCGGAGCAACTCATGTATTGGTCTATTCGCAAATGGCAGCCGACTGCCTTATAATTAATAAATATATATAAACAAACGTGTTTTTTCTTCAAATATTGTGTTTCTTTTTTGACAATTTATCTTTTTTTTATAACTTTGCGAGAAAATTACTGATTAATATGAAAAGATTACTCCTCTCTGTATTGGCACTGGGCTGCATGGTAGGCAATCTCTTTGCGCGTGTCGATCGATACAAGACCGACGTAGGTGCTGATAAGACCATCAACCATATCACCTACGTGCTTCCTCTTCACTACACTGCCGACCGTTCCAATCTCGAAGGGTCATATACCCTGGCTACCAATATTGGCAATAAGAAAAAAGGCACGTTGAGCTTCGATTTCAAGCAGACCACCAACAAGTTCTCGGTCGAACTGCGTGATGCTATTCTCCGAGTGTCGAGGGATCTGCACGTTTCCGACAAGAGCACCATCTCCATCTCATTCACGCTCTCTTCGGGCGAGACCTTTGTCTTCGATGGCTCATATTTCACTGATTGGAAGAGAGGAGAGTGGCACGAACTCCTGCATGTGACTCATAATCACGAAACTGGCGAATATAACTCTTTCATCATGTTTCCTCTCGAATATCTCCGGGCTATCCATTCCGAGATGCCGAAGAAACCGGCAAGCCGCTATGAGTACGTTCTGAAGGCATTGTCAAAGTATAACATAACCAACATCAGCATCTATTGCCGAAGCAAGAGCACTAATGTCAGGATGGATGTTCCTATCGATCGTCCGACAGCCGAGACCATCGACCACATGCTGAAAAAGAAAACCTATGCCAAGGAACGTGCAAAGAAAGAAAACAAGAAGAATAAAGTGAATAGTGGACGACGCTGACGTCCTCATATCATCAAATCCCTTATCACCTCGTCGGCAAGCGCTAATCCCGCCTCTGTCAGTACGAGGTGATTCTGTTTTATGGTAACAAGATGCCGTTCACGAAGTTGTTTGATTATATGTTGCTTATATAAGAGCTCTTTTTCTGGTGTATTGTCCTTAAGCCTTTCGCAATCAATGCCTTTCGCGGTGCGCAGTCCGAGCATTATCATCTCGTTGTATCTGTCGGTTGCTGTCAGCAGTTCATACCCTTCTTTCCTTTCACCGTCAATATAGGCCGCAACGTCGTGTTCGTTCCAGCATCGTCTTGATGCTCCATCATAGGAATGTGCGCCTGGACCAAGTCCGAGATAAGGCGTGCCGCCCCAGTAGCTGCTGTTGTGCTTCGACTCAAACTTTGGCTTGGCATAGTTTGAGATTTCATACTGCACATATCCTGCCATCTTCAGTTTCTCGCGCAGCAACTGTGCCATCTCAAGGCAAGTGTCATCATCGCATGCTGCCACCACACCATCGTTGATCATCTTCTCCAGGCGTGTTCCCTCCTCGATGCTGAGGCAATAGGCCGAGATGTGTTGCGGCTCAAGGGCAACGATGCCATCTATGCTACGCTCCCATGACTTCATGGTCTGGTTGGGCAAACCATACATCAGGTCCAGGCTGATATTGCTGAAGCCTTTCGACCTCAATATCCTCACTGCTTCGGCAGGCTTGTGGCTGTTGTGTCGGCGGTTGAGCAGTCGCAGCTCACTGTCGATAAGGCTCTGTACACCCATGGAGATGCGGAGGTGTGAAGGTGTTAGGGTGTCAGGGTGTGAAGGCGTTTGGGTTAGGCCGCTCATTATTGTCTCTGCCCATTCCTCTGTTATGTCTTCGGGATTGGCTTCGATAGTGAGTTCCTCGATGCTGATGTTTGTCGAAGAGCTTATTATCCCATCTATCAGCCTTGCAAGCTCTTTAGCAGGCAGTTGGCTTGGGGTGCCGCCACCTATGTAAACAGTGCGAAGTGGCTCCCCTTTTGGAAGAAAGTCACTTCGCTGCTGATATTCTTTCAATACGGCATCGACATATTCTTGAGCCTTTCCGCGCAGGGTAGTAGAGTAGAAGTCGCAGTATATACAGCGACTTGCACAGAAAGGGATATGAATGTATATGCCTGCCATATGTTAATCGGCGAGGCAGGCATCGAGAGCCTCTTTGATGGCCTTCTTGTCGAGTTTCTGACCTATGAAGACAAGTTTCTGCATTCGGTCGCCATAGACCTCGTCCCAGTCGCGCTGCAGTTTCTCGTCATTGGCAAGCATCTGACGTAGCTCCCATTCAGGCATTGTGGCATACCACTGACCAGCATTGCGCAGGTTCACCTGACGGCCAGCCTGTTCAAACACATAGCAGATGTCTCGTTCGTCATCGAAGTAGCAGATACCTTTGGCACGTATGATATTTTTAGGCCATTTGCGCGCAACAAAATCGTCGAACATACCTATCTTCAGAGGCTTACGCGCATAATAGACGAATGTGCCTATGCCATATTCCTCTGCCTCTCCCTCGCCATCATGGTGATGGTGGTGGTGATGGCATTCGCAATGACATTCCTCATCATGGTGATGATGCTCATGACAGTGAGGACATTCTTCATCATCGTCATCATCGTGGTGATGTTCATAGTGATGTTCATGTTCATGATGGTGGTGATGTTCGTGATCATGTTCTTCTTCTTCTTTGTCCTCTTCTTCATGAGGATCTCCTTCAATTTCCTGAATCCACTTGGCAGAAAGAGCCACAGAGTCGAAGTCGAAGTCGCGTGTATGGAGAATCTTATCGAAATCCACATCGCAGAAGTCACATTCGATGATCTCGGCCTTTGGCTGTATGGTCTTGATGATCTGGCGTATTCTGCCCAGTTCCTCCTTGCTAACCTCTGAAGCTTTGTTGAGCAGGATGCGGTTGCAGAACTCAATCTGCTGGATCACGAGATTCTCAATATCCTCCTCGTCGAGTTTCTTCTCCACGAGGTTATGTCCGCACTGGAACTCATCCTTCATGCGCAATGCATCGACCACGGTGATGATGCAGTCGATGGCAGGGATGGTATCGCCAATCACTTCAGGTGTCACTAAATTTGGAATATTGCAGATAGTCTGGGCGATCGGACCAGGCTCGCAGATGCCGCTTGCCTCTATCACTATGTAGTCGAACTTATTCTGTTTGGTGATGTCGGCGAGCTGTTCCACCAGATCCATCTTGAGCGTGCAGCAGATACAGCCGTTCTGCAGTGCCACGAGGTTATCGTCTTTCTGTCCAACCACACCGCCTTTCTCGATCAGGTCGGCATCGATGTTCACTTCGCCTATATCGTTGACAATCACGGCAAACTTTATTCCACGCTCGTTGTTCAGAATTCTATTGAGCAATGTGGTCTTGCCGCTTCCCAAGTAACCTGTAAGTAGGAGCACAGGTATTTCTTTGTAGTCCATAATTACTTTCTATTAAAAATTGACTTGCAAATATATGCCTTTTGCACGAAACCAGCAAATATTTTCGTCTAATCTGTCATAAATTTTGTTAAACTGTCAGAAAAGTGGGAAAATAAGCCTATCTTTGCAGACATTACTTTAATTAATACTATTTATGAGAAAACTTGCAACAATCGGTTGTCTTCTGACGGTTGTCTTTGGCTTGCATGCACAGGATCTCACACTTGAGGATTATTTCGCACCTGTACCAGCCAAAGCCGAGGCTGTCAGTCCCGACAATGACGGATTCATCCGTCGCTGGATGCTTCTCGAACCAATCAGTAAGCCTAACCGTGGCAATACGGTGTTTACCGATTCTTATCTCCGTGCAGCATTCGACACAGTGTATTACAAAGACCAGAAGACTATGCTCCCGAAAGACGGGCAGAAGGTGAAGGTCGTTGTTCCTATCGAGCAAAAGCCCAAGGCTGAGGCTGCCCCGATGGATTTCCGCCGTTTCCAGCCGCTTCCACAGATTCCTACAAAGATGACACTGAAGTGGCATGCGCTTGACAGCAAGCGCTTCAACGTCAAGCTCTACCGCTTTGCTACTGGACTCAATCTCCAGAAGTATGGAGTCATCTTCCATGCCGTCACCGTGGTTTATGCCGACGACGACATGCAGGTGCGTCTGGCTGTAGGCTCTAATTCTGCGTCTATGTGGTGGCTCAATGGCGAGGAGGTACTTCTCCTTTCAGGCGACCGCCGCATGGTCAAGGACGATGCCACTTCGCGCCGCATCACACTCAAGAAGGGAGCCAACATCCTGCGAGGCAACATCATCAATGGCCCAGGCATGAGCGATTTCTGTGTACGATTCATCGATGAGGCAGGCAATCCTGTCAAGAATATCCAAGTTAATGTGAAGTAAGTCATGAAGAAGATTATTTACGCAGGCGCATTCGTTGCCCTGATGGCTGCAGGCAATGCAGAGGCTCAGATAGGTCAGCCATGGATTCATGACCCAGCAACCCTTACTTTCAGCGATGGCAAGTGGTGGACATTCGGCACTGGAGGCGGAGGTATCTGCACCGAAGACGGATGGACTTGGATGGTCGATAAGCGCATAAAGACGGGTGCAGGAGCTGCTCCAGATGTAGTGAAGATCGGTGACCGATATCTCATCGGCTATTCTTCGACAGGCGGCGGACTTGGCGGCGGACACGAGGGTCACGTCCTCACGCGCTGGAACCTCTCGCTCGACCCTTCTTCACCAGTCTTCAACTACTCTGAACCTATTGAGGTGGCATCTTCGAAATACGATGAGGATTGTGATGCCATCGACATCGGCTTCCTGCTCGACCCTACTTCAGGACGCCTCTTCATTACCTATGGCACCTATTTCGGCAATATCCGTCAGGTGGAGCTCGATCCAAAGACAGGCGGACGACTTGAAGGCGCAGTCGATAAGGATGTGGCGATCGACTGTGAGGCATCGGTCATGATGTATGAAGATGGCTGGTACTATCTTCTCGGTACACACGGCACATGCTGCGATGGTGTCAACTCAACCTACAACATCGTCGTGGGACGTTCGCGCAACCCTGAAGGCCCATTCATCGACAATGTCGGACGCGACATGCTCGAAGGAGGAGGCAGAATGGTGATAGCAGCAGGCAACCGCAAGACAGGTGCTGGACACTTCGGACGCACCATCATCGACGAAGGCGTGCAGATCATGTCGTGCCACTTCGAGGCTGACTACGACCGCAGTGCTCGCAGCGTGCTCGATGTTCGTCCTCTCCTCTGGCGCAACAACTGGCCTGTAGCAGGCGAGCATTTCAAGGAAGGTGTCTATTCGATCGAGTCTGAACGTCGTGGCTATTCTCTCGAACTCGAGGTCGATTTCGTGCGTCAGCAGGTTGAGCGTGCCAACCATTGGAACATGGATCCTGCCGAGCCATACAAGTCGCTCGAGGTTCAGAAACTTGAAGACGTGATCGACACATGGCCAAAGGGCAACACCACAGTTCGATGCAGCGACTATATGTTCCGTCCGCACCAGAAGTGGCAGATTACGGCAGTGCCAGAAGCCGGTGGTTACTTGAGCGACCCATATTTCAAGATCACCATCGCCGGCACCAACCGTGCCCTCGCAGCCACAGCCGACCTCGAACTAGAGACTGTCCCTGAATACACAGGAGCTGACAATCAGCTATGGCGTATCGAGCAGCTCACCGATGGCACCTATCGCATCATGCCAAAGCAGATCCCTGGCAAGGAAGGCGACAACACCAAATACTGCATCTACAGTCAGAGCGACAGCAATCCAACGCTCGCCAAATACGATTTCCATAGCGACAATTCCAAATGGAATTTCCGCCAGCATTAATAATAAAAAAGGATGGCAGGTCTTTTGACCCCCATCCTTTTTTTTTGATAAATATAGGTTCTGGTATCATTATAGTATCTGTATACAGTCTGGCTCTACTGTCACGGCAGCTGCGAGATTGCACTCAAGGAGCTCGACGATTAGGCGTTTGACTTTGCTGCCTTGTCGGCTAAGAAGTCGGCCTTCGATACCGTGTAGCTTACCGCCAATGATGCGGATGCGTTTACCATATAGCTTCTCAGAGACGTCGTTGAGAGCGTAGTAGATTACATCGGTTGTAGATTGGACAGCTGCGATGAAAGTGTTCATTGAGGCGGCTGGGACTGTCATAGGGGTTGCTTGTTTGCCCTTTACGAAACGGAATTGAAGCGATGGAATCTGCCTCAAGATGGCTTCTATTTCTTGGCGGGGACGACGTATGAATATTAGATCCTGGAATAGCGGAATCTGCTTGACTATGCGCTTGCCAAACTGATTATAGACCATCTGCTTGAGGGGAATAAACAAGTCATCGTTCAATTCCGTCATCTCCATTAATGCAATGTATCCAGAATCGTGGGCATTGGGTCGCTTCATATCGCGAATCACATACCAGTAGTAGGGTTTTTGCTCTGCTTCCATCATAAACCAATGTTATCCTATTATTAAGACTTGATAATTATTTGCACAAAAGTAATGATAATTATTATATTTATATACTATTTTGTCTTTTTTTTACCGTTTAATTCAATAAATAATTTATAAAAGCCACGGATTGGAATGTTCCGTGACTAATTGTCGATGTTATTGGACGTGACGCATAGTTTCTATGCATAGAAAAGTAAGGTCTGCTCGATTTGATTTATCAAAGAGCGAATATCCAAGACATTATTATCATCTCAATTTTTGTGATCTATTGTTTGTGATTGATGGATTGAGGAGTATTCTCGATTAGTTTAGCATATTGCCTTGGCGAATAGCCAGTCTTCTGCTTGAAGAACTTGCCGAATGCTGACTGGGACGGGAAGTTGAGGCGGAAGGCTACCTCCTGGGCTGGAATCTGCGAGTAGTAGAGGAGCGACTTGGCTTCGGCTATCACGTATTCGCTGATCCAATCGAGTGGCTTACGTCCACTGTATTCCTTGACTGCCATCGACAGGTATTTGGGCGTGACGCACAGTTTCTCGGCATAGAACTGCACGGTTCGCTCGCTCTGATGGTGCTTGGAGAGCAGTTCCCTGAAACGCTCGTAGAGCAGGTTAGAGCCTTTCGACACGCGCTTACCATGGTCGGTGTCGGTCTGCGATCGCTGTTCGCGCACCATGCCTACCACTGTCACCAAAAACGCCTGAAGCAGCATCTTGACTATCTCGTCGGTCTCCTGCATGGGCTTATCGATGCAGGTCTTGAGCAGGTCGAAATAGGGCTTGATAGTGCGGATGCGCTCAATGGGGATGGGTGCCTGAAGAAGCTGTTCCATTGGCAGGTACTTGCTGGCACGCTGCAGGGTATCGTAGGGGAGGGATCGTATCATGTCGGACGAGATGAGGATGGCGTATGCCTCAAGGTTCTCGGCACTCTTGAACTGGATGATGTTCTCGGGCATGTTGATCAGGACGCTCGAGCCGCTCACTGTGTTCTGCTCGAGGTTGACTACATAGTTGAGCGTGCCACTCGTGCAGATCAGGATGGTCACTGCGTCGATGCGGCATGGCTCCTCAAAAAGATACTCCCTGGCAATGTGGTCGAAGATGATCATCTTGCCTTTGTAGTCAATCAGATTCTTGCCGCCAAGCATGCGAAGTTGGTCGATTGTTATCTTATTCAGCTTCATTTGTCGGATGTTTTTGCGCAAAAGTAAGCGAAAAAGGAAAAATTGGCAAATAAATTTGTGTTAAAAGTGATTAAATACGAAAATATGTCCAATTTATGCGACTTTTGCTCCTTTTTTCGTATCGAATATAAGCTTAACTTTGCGCTTGAAAACTGATATTCAGAAACTATAAATTATAAAATAATGAGAAAAATCGCAATTATCTTTTTCGCATTGGCAATGATGGCAGGCGCAAGGGCCCAGAGTATCTCCTTGAGTCTGGACAGCTGTCTGGCTCTTGCCGTGAGAAACAACAAGGATCTGACCATAGCGCAGATGAAGGAGGATGTGGCTACGCTCAACCGCAAGGAGGCGTTCACTCATTATCTGCCAAGGGTCGATGCAACGGGTGCATATGTGCGCACCGAGAAACAGCTGTCGCTCTTGAGCGACGAGCAGAAGGATGCCCTCAGCAACATGGGTACGACGATGGGTGAGAAGGCTGGCCCTATCATCCAGAACATGGCTGCACAGAACCCGCAGTTTGCATCGCTCTTCCAACAGCTCGGTGGCCTCGCCTCGCAGCTCGTGCCCGAGATCAATCAGTTGGGTCAGGGGCTGGTGGATGCGCTGCATACCGACACGCGCAACACCACGGCTGCGGCTATCATGCTTACACAGCCTCTCTATATGGGCGGCAAGATAGTGGCATATAACAATATCACACGATATGCCGAGCAGATTGCAAAGGCACAGTCGGACCAGAAGATGCAGGACCTGGTGGTGCAGGTCGAGACTGCCTACTGGCAGATAGTGTCGCTCGAAAGCAAGCGCGAACTGGCTTTGGGATACAAGAAGCTCATTGATACGCTCGACTATAACGTTGAACAGCTCATCGAGGGCGGACTGGCAACGAAGGCTGATGGATTGAGCGTGAAGGTGAAGAAGAATGAGGCTGACGTGACGCTGATACAGATTGACAATGGCCTGGCGCTCTCGCGTATGCTGCTCTGTCAGCTCTGTGGCATTGATGTCAATACCGAGGTTCACCCGACCGACGATGTCATGACTATGCCTCTGGGTTCGGCTGCCCTGCCTGCTGCCGACTGTGTGGGCACTGCCATGGAGAGCCGTCCGGAGCTGCGCGCGCTCAGCCTGCTCACCAAGGTCAACAACGAGAAGGTCAAGGTGGTGCGTTCGGACTTCCTGCCAAAGGTTGCGCTCAATGCGGGATACCTGTGGAGCAATCCGTCGGTCTATAACAGCTTCGAACGGAAGTTCAAGGGCATGTGGAGCGTAGGCGTGATGGTCAATGTGCCTCTCATCAACTGGGGCGAGGGCTGCTATAAGGTGCGTGCTGCCAAGACAGAGGCGCGCATCTCGGAACTCACGCTCGAGGACGTGTGCGAGAAGATTGAGCTGCAGACTACCCAGTGCTCGCAGAAGCTGCTCGAGGCTACCAACCGCGAGGAGACTGCCCAGCGCAGCATGGCTGAAGCCGAGGAGAACCTCCGATTCGCCAACCTCGGATTGAGCGAGGGTGTGATTCCGGTGAGCAATGTGCTCGCTGCACAGACCGCTTGGCTCTCGGCTCGTTCGACTGTCATCGCTGCTCGCATCGACCGATGCCTGGCTGAACTCAACCTCAAGCGCGCGATGGGTGTGATCTGATCGAAGGAGAATTGGATAAAAAGGAGTTATTGATTAAATACATCTTTATATTATACTACTATGAATAAGAAAGCTGCTGGAGCAGCAACCGTGTTTGCTGCTGTCATTGTCATAGCGATTGTTGTTTTGATTGTTGTCGGCCTTTGTCTGCCTGACCGTGCCGAATTCATTCAGGGTCAGGTGGAGACTACCGACTACCGCGTTTCGAGCAAGGTGCCGGGTCGTGTGCTGGAGATTCGCGTAGGTGAGGGCGATATGGTGCGCAAGGGCGATACGCTCGTCATCCTTGAGGCTCCTGACGTGTCTGCCAAGCTCGATCAGGCGTCGGCTCTGTATGAGGCTGCCCAGGCACTCGACGAGAAGGCCCGCAATGGTGCCCAGAAGGAGCAGATTGCCGGTGCATACGAGATGTGGCAGAAGGCCAAGGCTGGTCTGGATGTGGCAGAGAAGAGCTACAAGCGCGTTGCCAACCTTTTTGAGAAAGGTGTGGTGTCGGCACAGAAGCACGATGAGGCCAAGGCACAGTATGAGGCAATGGTGGCAACAGAGAAGGCTGCCAAGTCGCAGTATGAAATGGCAAAGAATGGCGTAAGATATGAGGACAAGAAGGCTGCCAATGCCAAGGTGAAGCAGGCCGAGGGTGCTGTTTCGGAGGTGTCGTCGTATATCAACGAGACTGTGCTTACTGCCATGGCTGATGGAGAAGTCACCGAGATCTTCCCGGAGCTGGGTGAACTGGTGGGCAGTGGTGCGCCTATAATGAACGTGGCAATGACGGGCAAGCTGTCGCTGTCGTTCAACGTGCGCGAGGACTTCCTGCCTGGCATCACCGTCGGTACGGAGAAGGATGCCTATATCCCTGCTTTTGACAAGACCATACGCGTGCGCATCACCCGTATCAAGAATGTAGGTGACTTTGCTGTCTGGAAGGCTACAAAGGCAAGCGACGGTTATGACCTCAAGATGTTTGAGGTAAGGGCTGTGCCTGTGGATGGTACTGATCTGAAGGATGTGCGCTCGGGCATGACGGCGATAATTCAATAAAGATAATCTATAATGCTGAAAATCTGTTTACGCGAAATTAAGACGTATCTGCGTCGGCCAATGTTTCTGTTCTGCCTGTTGGTAGCGCCGCTGGTCTGTGTCTTTTTCTTCACGACACTGATGTGGGAGGGTCTGCCGACCGACTTGCCGGCTGCCGTCGTGGATGAGGACGATACGCAGGTGTCTCGCACTTTCATCCGAACGATGGATGCAATGGAGCAGACCGACATCGTCGCTCACTTCCACAACTTCTCGGATGCGCGCGAGGCTATGATGCGAGGCGAGGTCTATGCCATCTTCCTCATACCGGAGGGCATGACCGAAGATGCCGTGTCGGGTCGTCAGCCTCATGTAGCCTTATATACCAACGAGACATATTTCGTGCCGAGTGCGCTACTGATGAAAGACATGCGCATGGCTGCCGAGATCCTGGGCATATCCATCACCCGCGAGTCGCTCTCGGGACGCGGTCTCACCAACGACCGCGTGATGGGCATTGTGCAGCCGATCGTCATCGAGAAGCATGCCTTGGGCAATCCGTATCTCAACTACTCGGTGTATCTGTGCAACATCATCCTGCCTGGTATCCTCTTTCTGCTGACGATGCTCCTGACTTGCTATGTGATAGGTGAGGAGTGGAAGATGGGAAGGCAGAGGCAGACCTATCAGATGATGGGCCATTCGCAGACTTCAGTGCTTATCGCAAAGACGCTGCCTATCACCGTCATCTATTCGCTGATGATACTCTTCATCGACGTGTGGCTCTACAAGTATCTTGAGTTCCCTTGCAAGTCGGGTCTCTTCCCGATGTTGGTCTATGGCGTGTTGGGTGTGATGGCTTCGCAGGGCCTGGCCATCTTCGTGTTCGGTCTCTTCCTGGGTCAGATGCGTTTCTCGATGAGTGTGTGCTCGCTGTGGAGCGTGCTCTCGTTCTCGCTCTCGGGCTTCACCTTCCCGGTTTCTGCCATGCATCCTGTATTGCAGTTGGCGTGCAACCTCTTCCCGTTGCGCCATTACTATCTGATATATTGCAATCAGGCGCTCAATGGCTACAGCATCGCCTATGTGTGGATGCACGTCGTGGGCCTGCTCTGCTTCATGCTCCTGCCGTTCGCAGTGATGAAGCGCTATCGCAAAGGTTTCCTATTGATTAAATACAAGCCTTGAAAAGAAATGAAAAGAATAATGCATATATGGTATGAGGAGTTGAAGCTCTTGATGCAGAGCGAGGGTCTGGTGATCTTTGCTCTGATCGTGCCGTTCATCTATCCTGTGCTCTATGCTTTCGTCTATACCAATGAGACTGCCCGCGAGGTACCGATGGCTGTGGTGGATGAGTGCCATTCATCGGATAGCCGCGAGTTCTGTAGGCTGGTCGATGCCACTGCCGAGGTCGATATCCTGTATTATACTGATATGGCCCAGGCGCAGGAGCTGATGAGGCGTGAGGAGGTGTATGCCGTGATGCGCATCCCGTCGGACTTCAGCAAGTCGCTCTACCGTGGCGACCAGACGTATATCGGACTGTATAGCGACATGCGCTGCATGCTCTACTATAAGGCTGCTCTGCTGGCCGCGAGCAATGTGTCGCTCAAGATGAATGGCGACATCAAGATTGAGCGTCACCTGCATGGCTCGACCGACCGTCAGGAGGATATCCTCAAGATGCCTGTTACCAATAGCTACGTGCCTCTATACAATCCGCAAGGGGGCTTTGCCAGCTTCCTCATTCCGGCTGTCATGATGCTCATCATCCAGCAGCTGCTGTGCCTGTCGCTTGGCACTTCGATCGGTACATGGCGAGAGAGTAACCGTGGCATCGGTGTGCCGATTGACGACCAGATGTTCCGCAATCCGCTGGCTGTGATAGCTGGCAAGACTCTGCTCTACCTGCCGATCTTCCTGATTGTGGCTGTGTATATGTACAGTGCTGTCACATCGTGGTTCGACCTGCCTCGACTTGCCGATTACAGCACCTTCCTGCAGTTCATGCTGCCTTATGTGCTGGCATGCATCTTCATGGGTCTGACTGCTTCGGCTCTTGTGTTCCGCAGCGAGGATGCCATGCTGCTCTTCGTCTTCATGTCGGTGCCTCTGCTCTTCATCAGCGGCATGTCGTGGCCTGTGGCTGCAGTGCCTGATTTCTGGCGCTATGTGTCGTACCTCTTCCCTTCGACCTTCGGAATGCATGGATATGCACGTCTCCAGGGTATGGGTGCGGGATTGAGCGAAGTGGCGTTTGAATACCGAGGGCTGTGGATACAGTGTGCCGTCTATTTCCTGACCTCTTGCCTCATCTATCGCCGCGAGATAAAGAAGATAGCACGGCTGTAAGGTTGGCTTGTTTGATTTATGCAACAATATTTGAAAACAGCAAGGCTCCAGAACCGAAAAGATTCTGGAGCCTTGTCGTACCCCGAGCGGGACTCGAACCCGCACAGCCGGTTATGGCCAGAGGATTTTAAGTCCTCCGTGTCTACCATTCCACCATCAGGGCAGCATAGACATTTTCTGTTTTAGCGGCGCAAAGATAATAATTTTTGTTGAAAAATGGCATGGTTTTGAAGATTTTTTTACTAAATTAAACTTTTTTTTATCAATTCGTGCATATTTTTTGAATACTTATGGAGAAAATACTATCTTTGTGGCGATAAAATTTACAAATCTTCAATAACCATATATATTATGGCGAGACCAAAAAAAGAGAAGCTGATAATCTATCAGGTCCTGATGAGATTATTTGGCAATGCCAATGCCACATGCAAGCAGAACGGCACAATCGAAGAGAACGGTTGTGGCAAGATGAGCAGTTTCAACGTCTCTGCATTGAACACGATCAAGCAGCTTGGATGCAATGCGATATGGTACACTGGCTTGCTGCAACAGGCTTCGCAGACTGATTATTCAGAATATGGCATTCCAAAACAGAACCCGCATGTGCTGAAGGGCAAGGCTGGTTCGCCTTATGCCATCTCTGACTATTATAGTGTGAGCTGTGACCTGGCTGATGACCCTGCACGCCGCATGGAGGAGTTTGACGACCTCGTGAAGCGTACGCATAAGGTTGGGCTGAAGATGTTTATCGACTTCGTGCCTAACCATGTGGCACGCGGATACAAGTCGGTGACTGCACCTGCAGGTGTCAAGGATTTCGGTTCTGACGACGACAAGAATCAGGCTTTTTCGCCGAAGAACAACTTCTATTATATGCCTGGACGCGGGTTCGAGCCGCATTTTGACCTCGGTGAGGGCGACAGCCGCTATGAGGAGTTCCCTGCAAAGGCTACCGGCAACGACTGTTTCAACGCTTCACCTTCGCAGAACGACTGGTATGAGACCGTGAAGCTCAACTATGGCGTCGATTACTGTGGTGGCGGTCACTATTACTTCGACCCTGTGCCTGACACTTGGACCAAAATGCTCGATATCCTGTTGTACTGGTGCAAGAAGGGTGTCGATGGCTTCCGTTGCGACATGGTGTTCATGGTGCCTGTCGATTTCTGGCACTGGGTGATTCCGCAGGTCAAGAAGAAGTATCCTCGCACTGTCTTCATCGCCGAGATCTATGACCCGGCTCTCTATCGCTGCTATATCCATTATGGTGGATTCGACTATCTGTATGACAAGGTCGGACTGTATGACACGCTGCGTGCAATCATTGAATGCCGCGAGTCGGCAACTGCTATCACTCACCGCTGGCAGGAGATTGACGATATACATCAGCACATGGTCAATTTTCTTGAAAATCATGATGAACAGCGTATTGCGAGCGATTTCTTTGCTGGTGATGCCCGTAAGGCTCTGCCTGCTCTCGTTGTCTCGACTCTGATGCGCACCAATCCGTTTATGTGCTATTTCGCACAGGAACTGGGTGAGAAAGGCATGGATGAGGAGGGATTCAGCGGTCGTGATGGTCGTACCACCATCTTCGACTACTGGTCGCTCGGCACCCTGCGCAAGCTTCAAGGCAAGGACAACACCTGGCGCCGACATACGCTCAACGTATATGAGCGCGAGTTGAGAGAATACTATGCCAAGGTGTTCAACATAGCAAGGAGCGAGGATTGCGTGGCACGAGGCGGATTCTACGACCTGCAGTATGCCAATCACGACAATCCTGGCTATGACGTTCACCGACAGTATGCATTTTTCCGAAATCTCGGAAGGGATGTATTGCTGATCATTGCCAACTTCGATGGAGAAGACAAGGAGGTTTCGCTCAACGTGCCTAAAGAAGCATGGAACTTCGTGGGCGTGACAAGCCGCCGCCGACATATAGAGAACCTTCTGACAGGTCAGTGGGACTTCTTCGATCACGACATAACAAAGCCAATGACGTATACTGTGCCAGCATATGGCGCAGTCGTACTGAAAATCCAGGGAACATAATCCTTGGATTTTTTGTGTTTTTTACAATATTTTGCAATTATTTCGCTCTATCTTTTGACAATTGGAGATTATTGCCTATATTTGCACGCATAATTTGTACTATAAAAACTTATTTGGACAAAAAAACCAATAGTATATTATATGAACAATAATTTTATTGTCTTTTCTGGACGTGCATCACGTTATCTTGCAGAGAAGATCTGTGACTCTTTGGGCTGTCCTTTGGGACGAATGTTGACCCAGACATTTGCCGATGGCGAGTTTGGTGTTTGTTTTGAGGAAACCATCCGCGGCAAGGATGTGTTCCTTGTGCAGAGTACTTTCCCTTCTGCCGACAATCTCATGGAGCTTCTGCTCATGATTGATGCTGCTAAGCGTGCTTCAGCCGCTACTATCAATGCCGTTATCCCTTATTTCGGCTGGGCTCGTCAGGACCGCAAGGACAAGCCTCGTGTAGCTATCGGTGCCAAGCTCGTTGCTGACATGCTGCAGCGTGCTGGTATTGACCGACTTATCACCATGGACCTTCATGCCGATCAGATTCAGGGCTTCTTTGACTGCCCTGTCGATCACCTTTATGCTTCGAATGTGCTGGCTCCTTACATCGAGAAGGAGGTGGGTCTTGAGAACCTTGTCATGGCTTCGCCTGATGCTGGTGGATCGAAGCGTGCATTCAGCTATTCGAAGTATTTCAATTGCCCGATGGTCATGTGCAGTAAATTCCGCGACAAACCGAACTCTATCAGCCACATGCTCCTCATCGGTGATGTCAAGGGCAAGGATGTGGTGCTCTGCGACGATATGGTAGATACTGCAGGTACGATCACCAAAGCTGCAGAGGTGCTCATGGAGAACGGTGCCCGTTCGGTGCGTGCCATCGCTTCTCACTGTGTGATGAGTGGCCCTGCCAACGAGCGTGTTGAGGATAGCGTGCTCAAGGAGATCGTCTTCACCGACTCTATCCCTTACCGCGGCTCTTGCTCGAAGGTCAAGGTTCTCAGCATTGCTGATCTCTTTGCCGAAACAATCCGCCGAGTAATGAACAATGAACCGATTTCATCTCAGTTCTTGATAAAATAAAAATAACGTGAAAAATTACTTTATCTCTTCATTGCTGGCTTCTCTGGTTTTTTGCTCTTGTAGCAACAAGACAGAGGAGCCTCTGCCATCGAATGAAAAGATGGTAGTTTATCAGATGATTCCACGCATCTATGGTAACGACAACCTGACGAACAAGTTTGCCGGCACTTATGCTGAAAATGGTTCGGGAAAGATGAATGATGTCACTCCAGAGGCCCTTGCTTCAATCAAGGAACTTGGTGTCACACATGTCTGGTACACTGGTATCTTGCAGCAAGGCACCAAGACAGATTGGTCGGAGTATGGTGTGCCTCGTCAGAACCCTGATATCATCAAAGGTGAGGCAGGTTCGCCTTATTCAATTTCCGACTATTATGGTGTGAACTGTGAGCTCGCTGTCGATCCTGCCAAGCGCATGGAGGAATTCGAAGCTCTCGTGAAGCGCACGCATGAGGCTGGAATGAAGGTCATGCTTGACTTCATCCCTAACCACGTGGCTCGCGAATACAAGTCGGTGATGGGCGTAGCCGAGGATTTCGGAGCATCGGACGACGTGACCAAGACGTTTGATCCGCAGAACAATTTCTATTACATGCCAGGTCAGGAACTCGATATGTCGAACATCCTCAATAAAACCACGTACAAGGAGTCGCCAGCCAAGGCTTCGGGTAATGACGTGTTCACCAACAAGCCTTCGGTCGATGACTGGTATGAGACTATCAAACTCAACTATGGTGTCGATTATACCGACGGCTCAAAGCATTTCGACCCAATACCTTCGACTTGGAACAAGATGGTGGATATCCTGAAGTATTGGGCATCAAAGGGTGTCGATGGCTTCCGTTGCGACATGGTGTTCATGGTGCCTGTTGAGTTCTGGAACTATGCCATTGCGGCTGTAAAAGCCGACTATCCTAATCAGGTGTTTGTGGCAGAAATCTATGACCCTACAATCTATGTGTCATATGTCGAGGAGGGTGGTTTCGACTACCTTTATGACAAGGTGGAGCTATATGATACTATCCGCACCGTGGTGGATGGACGTCGCCCTGCTTCGATTATTGCTTCGGTTTTCGACCTTCCTACATACAAGAGTTCGGCTGCTACTCATATGCTAAATTTCCTCGAGAACCACGATGAACAGCGTATCGCAAGCGACTTTTTCGGCAAGTCGGCTCAGGCAGGCATCCCAGCCCTCGCTGTCTCAGCTCTCTGTAACAGTAATCCGTTTATGATTTACTATGCCCAGGAACTGGGTGAGGAGAGTATGGATGCTGAGGGATTCCAGGGTGCTGACGGTCGAACTACAATCTTCGACTACTGGGGATTGAAGAAACTCAAGGATTTTCGTGCCGTAGGTTACGATGGTTCGAAGCTGGCTCCTGAAATTAAGACAATCCGCGATCAGTATATAAAGCTCATGAAGGTGGCAACTACAAGCGATGCCGCTCTCAATGGCGAATTCATTGACCTCTATAAATATAATAAAGAGAACCCTTGTCTCAATACCGATGTCGTATATGCCTTCGCACGCAAGTCGGCAAAGGAGACTATGATCGTGGCTGCCAACTTCTCGGACGAGCCTCAGACAGTCGAGATCAAGACTGGCGACATCACCAAGGATGGTGTAGTGAAGGGTGAGATTGCGCCTCATGACTATCTTTTGATAGTAGAATAATTCTTTTTTAGGAATAATTAGGAGATAAAGAAGTTAATGAAGATAAAGACCATAGCATTGTTGATCTATTGCTATTTTTACATAGTCCTGACAAACATTTGTCCCTAATATCTCCATTAACTTCTTTATCCCTTTTTATATTCATTAACAAACTATTTAACTAACAACAATGAGAAAAATCTTTATTACTTTGTCTCTGCTGTTTGCCGTGATGATGTCGGCAATGGCACAGATGCCAGAGATGCCTCAGCTGCCTTTGGATCCAGCTGTGCGCTATGGCAAACTCGAAAACGGATTGACTTACTACATCCGTCACAACAATCTTCCTGAGCATCATGTCGATTTCTACATCGCCCAGCGTGTGGGTTCAATCCTTGAGGAGGATAGCCAGCGTGGTCTTGCTCACTTCCTTGAGCACATGGCTTTCAACGGTACGAAGAACTTCCCGGGCAAGAACATGATCAACTACCTTGAGCGCAATGGTGTGAAGTTCGGAGCTAACCTCAATGCCTACACATCGTTTGATGAGACCGTCTATAACATCTGCGACGTGCCTGTGACAGAAGAACATCCAAACATCGTCGATTCTTGTCTGCTCATCCTCCACGACTGGAGCGGTTACCTCTCACTCGAAGACGAGGAGATCGACAACGAGCGAGGTGTGATCCACGAGGAATGGCGTTCGCGCAACAGTGCTACCATGCGTATGCTTGAGAATTCGCTCTATCCGAAGATGCTTTCGGATACTCCCTATCCAGTGCGTATGCCTATCGGTACGATGGAGGTGGTCGATAACTTCAAGTACGAAGAGCTTCGCAACTATTACAAGAAATGGTATCGTCCAGATCTTCAGGGTATTATTGTAGTAGGTGATGTCGATGTAGATTATGTTGAGCAAAAAATTAAAGAATTCTGGGCTGATATTCAGACTCCTGCTGATGCTCCAGCACGCGAGTATGTGGAGATTGCTGACAACGAGCAGACACTTGCAGCTGCTGCCTTCGACAAGGAGTTCTCGCAGAACTATATAGAGTTTGGCTTCAAGAGCGATAGAATGCCACGTGCAATGCGCAACACTCAGCTTGCCGTTATCAATGACCTTGTGGAGAATGTCGTTGCTTCGGCTTTCAACCAGCGCGTTAGTGAGGCTATCATGCAGGGCAAATGCACTATACTCAATGGTAACCTCGGTTTCTCGAGCTTCATCGCTGCACAGACTGAGGATGCTGCTACATTCTCGGCTTCCTACAAGGAGAACGAGTGGAAGACTGCTCTAAACGAGATTGCCGACATGGCCAATACATTCATTGCTTTCGGTATCTCACAGTCTGAGCTTGACAGAGTAAAGGCCGATGTGCTTGTTAGCTATGAGAATCGCTACAACGAGCGAGAGAAGCGTAAGAACTCGCAGCTTACTGGTGCTTTGATCAGCCACTTCACCGATGGAGAATACGCCCTTGACATTGAAACTGAATATCAGATGGTTCAACAAGTGCTCGAGGCATTGCCTCTTGACGCGTATAACCAAGCTCTCAAGTCTTTGGCAACTAAGAATAACCGTTTCATCTACACTATTGCGCAGGAGAAGGAAGGTGTGACATATCCAACCGATGCCGAACTTGCAAATGCTCTTGATGAGGCTCTCGCACGCGAGGCTAAGCCATACGAGGAGACTGTAGTGGCTGCAAGCTTCATGGATCAACTCCCTAAGGCGGGCAAGATCAAGAAGGTAGAGGATACCGACTTCGGCTTCAAGGTGTGGACTCTGAGTAATGGCGCAAAGATTGTATGGAAGCAGACCGACTTCAAGAACGACCAGATACTCATCTCTGCTATTTCGCCGGTTGGTTCGGCTAACCTCGACGGACTGTCAGTGGCTGAAAAGGATAATCTATCGGAAGTATTCTCAATCGGAGGTTTCGCTGACTTTAGTGCTACCGACATCAGCAAGATGCTTGCAGGCAAGAACGCACAGGCAAACATCTCATTTAGCAGAAGCGGTGTAAATGTCAGCGGTAGCTGCTCTCCAAAAGATATACGCACTATGATGGAGATGATATATCTAGGTGCAACTAAGCCTCGAATGGATCAGGGAGCCTACGACTCATGGTTCAAGCGTGAACGTAGCAAGATGGAGATGGCCGAGGGTACTCCAAATAAGATTCAAAGCGACTCTCTCACTTGCACAATCTATAAGGGACAGAAGGATATGTATCCTGTTACTGTAGCAGAGTTTGAACAGATCGACTACAAAAAGATGCTCGACAAGGCTGCAACGCTCACCAAAAATGCTGCTGATTTTACTTTCTTCATGATAGGCAACATCAATGAAGACAGCCTCAAGGTTATGGCAGAACAGTATATAGCAACTCTTCCTTCGACTGGCAAGGCTACTAAGAAGTATGACAAGGGCTATATCTTCATGACTAAGGGCAGCCGTGAGAACCGTTTCGACCTGCCAATGGCACAGCCTATGACAACTGTTTATAATGTGTTCTGCCTATTTGACAAGCCTTACAACATTAAGGAACAGGTTGCTGTCAACTTCCTCGGACAGATTGCTCAGACTACATTGACCGAGACAATCCGCGAAAAGGAGGGAGGTGTCTATTCTCCAGGTGCAGGCACAGGCTATGGCAACCGTCAGGAGATGATCCAGATGATTTATGTTTTCGTAACAGGCGAAGAGAAGCTCGCACATATCGAGGAAGTGGCTTACCGTGAGATCAGCAAGTTGGCTGAAGAAATCAACGACGACTACTTCCAGCGTGCACGCGACTATGCTATCAAGAACTATCAGGCTCAGCAGAAAGAGAACTCATACTGGCTTAGCGTAATCACAGAGAAGTATCTGTATGGCAACGATGGTGTGACAGGTATTGAAGATGCTATTAAGAGCATCACTCATGACGATGTCAAGGCCATTGCAAAGGAGATAATCAGCAATGCTTCGCGCATTCAGTGTATGGGGATTGATTGGCGTCAAAAGGATGAGATTCGTCTTAGGGTCAACAATAGGACCATTGGCTGAAAGATTGTATGCCGTAGAACCCGTAGGCGTAGAAAAAATAATCCCATCGCAATTATAGGCATACAGATACTGACCATTGACATAGACCACAACACGTATCACTTTCAAACCGGCACTGGAACACAACACAATATCATTGAGCGCCTGAATCTCTTTACCTGCATGTCCATCCTCATGAATAATCCTGCCGGACAGCATCATCCGTGGTTGGGGTGAGCTGCCCGGCAATGTTTATATTCGGAGTGAAAAAGACCAGCTCGGCAGGACAACGTTCCGATACGTCCGGGAAAAGACCTGGGCACGGGATCACAAAAGGAAAGAGCCGGTGGTTTCCGCACCGGAGCTCACAACCGAAAACTACCCTTACAAGGAACATATTTTCTGCGCCGGGTGCGGTTCAAAGCTGACCAGAAGCATCGGGAAGCACGGCGACACGATATGGACCTGCAACGGCAGGAAGCACAAGAGCAGGGCCTTCTGTGAGGGCATCCGCATCCCGGACGATGTGATCCGGGGTTGGGGAGAGATAAAACATGATATTTTCATCAGCAGA
>SFEH01000090.1 GCA_004557315.1 Bacteroidales bacterium | reverse complement strand
AATTTATTTGACAATAACCATTGCTATTAAGAACTTAATTACTTGCAACAATATACGAACAGTACTTATTGAGCAGATTAGACAGAGGAAGATCTCCTTCCTGGAATCTCTCTGCATCATAGACGATGGAACAGTTATTAACGTCGCAAATTCTGCGACAAAGATACTAAATTAATGTCGAATAGCCAAACAAATCTGCAAATTACCACATATTATGCGACGTTTTAGTCAATAATTGTCGTCAGCTTTCTTCCGAAGACTAAAAAAGGACCTGCCCAAACGGACAGGTCCCTTTCATTATATAAGAGTGCTAATTTACTCTTCTACAGCGGCCTGTGCCGCTGCAAGACGTGCGATTGGCACACGGAATGGAGAGCAGCTCACATAGTTGAGACCTGCGCGGTGGCAGAACTTAACTGAAGAAGGCTCACCACCGTGCTCACCGCAGATACCGCACTTGAGGTCAGGACGAACTGAACGACCCTTCTCTACTGCCATCTTGATGAGCTGGCCAACTCCCTTCTGGTCGAGAACCTGGAATGGATCGACCTTGAGGATCTTCTTCTCGAGATAAACTGGGAGGAATGAAGCGATATCGTCGCGAGAGTAACCGAAGGTCATCTGTGTCAAGTCGTTAGTACCGAATGAGAAGTACTCAGCACGAGCTGCGACTGCATCAGCAGTGAGAGCTGCACGAGGAATCTCAATCATTGTACCAACCTTGAAGTCGAATGGCTCAACACCTTCCTCTTCGAAGAGCTTGGCAGCAGTGTTGCGGATGATAGCTTCCTGCATGTCGAACTCATGGTGACGACCTACGAGAGGAACCATGATCTCAGGGATTGGGTTGAAGCCTTCCTTGCGGAGCTGGATAGCTGCACCGATGATGGCGCGAGTCTGCATCTCTGTGATTTCTGGATAAGTGATACCGAGACGGCAACCACGGTGACCGAGCATTGGGTTGTTTTCAGAGAGAGAAGCAACGCGAGCCTTGATCTGCTCGATAGTCACGCCCATTGCAGCAGCCATTTCCTCCTGACCCTTCTGATCGTGTGGTACGAACTCGTGGAGAGGTGGGTCGAGAAGACGGATGTTGACAGCAAGACCATCCATTGCCTTCAAGATGCCATAGAAGTCAGCCTTCTGATAAGGGAGGAGCTTTGCAAGAGCCTTCTCACGACCTTCGACAGTCTCTGAAAGGATCATCTCACGCATTGCCTTGATCTTCTCACCCTCGAAGAACATATGCTCTGTACGGCAGAGACCGATGCCTACTGCACCAAATCCGCGTGCAACCTCTGCATCGTGTGGAGTATCAGCATTGGTGCGGACAACGAGCTTGGTATATTTGTTGCAGAGATCCATGAGTTCAGCGAAGTCGCCAGAGATCTCAGCAGCCTTAGTCTCAACCTCACCAAGGAGGACCTGACCTGTAGAACCGTTGATTGAGATGTAGTCACCCTCCTTGAGAACGACATCCTCAATCTTGACAGTCTTGCTAACATAGTCAACCTGAAGAGCACCTGCACCAGATACGCAGCACTTACCCATACCACGAGCAACAACGGCAGCGTGAGAAGTCATACCACCACGGCAAGTGAGGATACCCTCAGCAGCAGCCATACCAGCGAGGTCTTCAGGAGAAGTCTCGATACGTACCATAATCACCTTGTGGCCATTCTTGTTCCAAGCCTCTGCATCGTCAGCGCTGAATACGATCTGACCGCAAGCTGCACCTGGAGAAGCAGGGAGACCTGTAGTGAGGACGCGAGCCTTCTTGAGCGCATTCTTGTCGAATACTGGGTGGAGAAGTTCGTCGAGCTTCTGTGGTTCGCAGCGCAAGAGAGCAGTCTTCTCGTCGATGAGACCCTCGTGCATGAGATCCATAGCAATCTTGACCATTGCAGTACCAGTGCGCTTACCATTACGAGTCTGGAGGAACCAGAGCTTACCTTCCTGAACGGTGAACTCCATATCCTGCATGTCGTGATAGTGATTCTCGAGCTTCTTCTGGAGTTCGTCAAGTTCCTTATAGAGTTCAGGCATAGCCTCTTCCATTGAAGGATACTTAGCTACGCGCTCTTCTTCGCTGATCTCTGCACGCTCTGCCCAACGCTGTGAGCCGATCTTTGTGATCTGCTGTGGAGTACGGATACCAGCCACAACGTCCTCACCCTGTGCATTGATAAGATACTCACCATTGAAGAGGTTCTCGCCTGTAGCAGCATCACGGCTGAAGCAAACGCCTGTAGCAGAAGTATTGCCCATGTTGCCGAATACCATTGCCATGACAGAAACAGCAGTACCCCATTCTGCAGGAATACCTTCCATCTTACGATAAAGGATAGCACGCTCGTTCATCCAAGAATCGAACACTGCACAGATTGCACCCCAGAGCTGCTCGTAAGCATCAGTTGGGAACTGCTTGCCTGTACGCTCAACTATCATTGCCTTGAACTCCTTAACGAGCTTCTGGAGACCCTCAACTGGGATATCCTTATCGAGAACTACGTTATATTCTTCCTTAATCTTCTCGATGATAGCTTCAAATGGGTCGATGTCGGTTTTGTTGACTGGCTTGAGGCCCATAACAACGTCACCATACATCTGAACGAAACGACGGTATGAATCCCAAGCGAAACGTGGGTTGCCAGTCTTCTTTGAAAGACCTTCTACCACTTCGTCATTAAGACCGAGGTTGAGGATAGTATCCATCATACCTGGCATTGAAGCACGAGCACCTGAACGTACAGAAAGGAGCAATGGATTAGTAGCATCGCCGAGTGTGCTGTTCATCAAGCCTTCGATATGCTTAACAGCAGCGAGGACTTCTTCCTTAAGAAGAGCAACAACCTCGTCCTTTCCAATCTGATAATACTCGTTACAAACATCGGTTGTGATTGTGAAACCAGGAGGAACAGGTACACCAATGAGGTTCATTTCCGCAAGGTTTGCGCCCTTACCACCAAGCAAGTTTCGCATGTCAGCTTTTCCTTCAGCCTTACCGTTACCGAAGGTATAGACACGTTTCTTGTTTTCCATAATGCTTAATAAATAATTTGTTTTGGTATTAATTAATACAATTTGTTATTAATCTCTCATATTATTCTGTGCAAATATAAAAGAAGTATAGCAATTTTCCAAATTTTCAGACTTATATAAACCAAATAATTTCAGAAAATCGGTCGCTCTTATGTTATTTAACATATTTCTTTGAGTATTTTAGCTGCTTTCGTCAAAGATTCGGGCTTTCCGCAATCGACCCAAAGCGTGTCGGAAGGAAGTCGGTACCCTGAAAACTGCATGTCGAGGCAGTTGTTCAGATAATAATCCATGACTGGGAACACTTCCTTGCCCATGGCATGGAGCGACTGTGAGATTCTTTGGCTCACGACATGGATTCCAGCAAAAGCAAGCATGTTGTCAGCCTTCTCGCCTTTCACCTCTCCTGTCGTGATGTTGGTCCATCCTTTCATCCGCATGTCGTTGTCGAACATCAGGTAGCGGCTTGTCGTCCTCTGTGCAACGCACAATGTAGCGTCGCTGCCGCTCTTGACATGCTGTTCATAGACCTTGCCGAGATTGATGTTGCTGATGATATCGACATTGTGGATTAGCACAGGATCATTGTTGGCGAACAGTGTCAGCGCCTTCATGATGCCTCCTCCAGTATCGAGCAGAAGGTCGCGTTCGTCACTTATCTTGATGTCTATGCCGAAATTGTTGTTTTCAGCAAGGAAATCTATGATCTGCTGACCAAAGTGATGGACATTGACGACTATATGGTCGAAGCCCGCTCTCTTTAAATTAATAATGTTATGTTCGAGCAGGCTCTTGCCCTCGACCTTGACCAAGGCTTTAGGGCAATGGTCGGTCAATGGACGGAGTCTTGTGCCGAGACCAGCGGCAAATATCATTGCGTTCATAGTTCAAGGACTTTTCGTTCTTTTGCCAATACAGTATTTTCGAATACACTCTTTGCTTCTGCCAACAGTGATTGCTCGCCTTCTTCATCATAGCGTGAAGAGAAATGACCGATGACGAGCTGCTTCACTTCTGCGAGTCTTGCAATAGTGCCAGCTTCAAGTGCAGTGCTGTGTCCGCGTTCCTTGGAGATGGCTGAAAGGTCGTTGGCGAATGTTGCCTCATGATAGAGCAGGTCGCAGCCCTTGATGATAGGCACAATGCTCTCGGCATAGATGGTGTCGCTGCAGTAGGCATAGCTCTTTGAGGGTGAAGGGTCGGTAGTGAGATCGGCATTGGCAATGACTGTGCCATCGGCCATTGTCCAGTCTCTTCCCATTGTGATGCCTTGGTAATAGGCTGTAGGGATGTCGTATTTCTGACACTCCTCTACAAGCAGGTGACGGGGTTTCGGCTTCTCGCGGAAGAGGAACCCTGCGCAAGGAACGCGGTGATGGAGTGGGATGGTTATTATCTCAAGAGACTTGTCTTCGTAGATTATTTCAGACTTTGTATGGTCAAAAGCCTGGAACTCCACCTCCATTGACAGCTGCGGACAGAAAAAGTCGAACAGCGGGCGGAACACTCTCTCGGCATCGCTGCATGCATGAATGACGATCTTGCCTGTGCGCTGGCCTAATCCGAGAGTCGAGATGAGTCCGACAAGTCCAAGGCAGTGATCGCCATGGAGGTGCGAAAGGAAGATATGTCCTATCTTGTGCATAGAGATACCATTGCGCAACATTGCCCTCTGCACGCCCTCGCCACAGTCTATAAGGAACAGATTGCTGCGGTGGTTGACCAGTTGAGCCGATGTATAGTGTCTCAAAGAAGGCTTTGCGCTTCCACAACCGAGTATAGTAACTGAAAAATCGCTCATTTTTGAAAATTTAATTCGCAAAGATAATAAAAATAAAATTATATTGTGTATCTTTGCTCAATAATTCTAACAAAACATCTATTTTTTGCGTCATGTCAAGCTGGATAGTTCTACTGATTATAGCTTTTTATTTCTTTACGATATTTTTTGTTAGCTGGATTACTACACGGAAGCAGCAAAAAGATGACAAACGATCGTTTTTTGTGGGTGACCGCAAGTCGCCTTGGTATGTAGTAGCCATAGCTATGATAGGCACGTCGATCTCGGGCGTGACCTATGTTTCTGTGCCTGGCATGGTGGCAGGTTCGCAATTCAGCTACATGCAGATGGTCTTGGGCTTTGTGGCGGGTTATTTCGCCGTTGCCTATATCCTGCTTCCGCTATACTATCGACTGAATCTCTGCAGCATATATGGCTATCTTGAGCAACGTTATGGACTCTACTCCTACCGTACGGGCTCTGCTTTCTTTCTCATCTCAAAATTTCTGGGCTGTGCCGTACGCATGTACCTGACAGCGGTGGTTCTTCAGCTTGTATTGTTTGATGGGCTGGGCATTCCTTTTGCTGGCAGTGTTGCGCTCATCATGCTTATCGTATGGCTCTATACTTTCCGCGGAGGAGTCAAGACATTAGTGTGGACGGATTTGCTCCAGACCATGTGTCTCATACTCGCCATGGTATTCTTCATCTATTTTGTCTGCAAGACGTTAGGGCTTTCAGCAGCAGGACTTTACGACACAATAAGTGAGAGCGAATGGTCGCGTACATGGTTTTTCGATGATCCCAACGACAAGCGCTATTTCTGGAAGCAGTTTTTTGCCGGCATGTTCATCACAATTGCAATGACAGGATTGGATCAGGACATGATGCAAAAGAACCTTTCGTGCAAATCACTCAAGGAGGCACAGAAAAACATGGTGTCATACGGCTTTGGTTTTTTGCCAGTCAACATCATCTTCCTCTCGCTCGGTATCCTTCTTTACAAATATGCAGCAGAGCTTGGCATGCTTGATGGCACGAAACTCATGTCGCTCGAAGGCAAGGAGCTGGTTTCTGATGAGCTCTTTCCCTATCTTGCCACAGGCACTAATCCACTGACTGGCGAGGCCTTTCTTCCGCTTGCCGTCAGCATATTGTTTGTGATGGGACTTATTGCTGCAGCCTTCTCATCGGCTGGCTCTGCTGTTACAGCTTTGACCACATCGTTCACTGTCGATATGCTGCGTGCAGACAAAAAACAAGATGCAACTCAATTGAAACAGACACGTTTCTGGGTGCATCTTGTCAATACTATTCTTATGGGATGTATGATCTATCTGTTCAGCATCGTGGGTAGCGGAAGTGTGATTAATGCAGTCTATGTAGTTGCCTCATATACATACGGCCCGCTCATCGGACTCTACTTCTTCGGACTTTATACGAAGATCAGACCTCGCGACCGCTTTGTGCCTTTCATCTGCCTCCTCTCGCCTATCCTGTGCTTCATACTCTCGACTCATTCAGAAGAGTGGTTCAACGGCTACAAGATAGGCTACGAACTGCTGCTGATCAATGGAGGCATCACGGCACTTGGCTTGTATCTCTCATCTATTACAAGAAAGAAGCCATTCCGACCGTGATTTATCTCATTATAATATTTGTAATCAATATTCAATAATCAATAATTAATTATCAATAATCAGTGATTACTCGCGTCCTCTCTCATCGAGGTAGCTATCCTTGAAGCCGAGGAAGTAGAGCACTCCGTCCAGACCTATGGTGTTGATACTCTGGCGTGCGTTGGCTACTACACGAGGCTTGGCATGGAAGGCAATGCCGAGACCTGCTTCGCTCAACATCGGGAGGTCGTTGGCACCATCGCCCACTGCAATGGTCTGCTGCAGATCGACCTTCTCAACCTGGGCAATGAGTTTGAGCAGTTCGGCCTTGCGTCGGCCATCGACTATCTCTCCTACATAGTTGCCAGTCAGTTTGCCATCTTCGTCGATTTCAAGTTCGTTGGCATATACATAGTCAATGCCATATTTCTTCTGAATATATTCGCCAAAGAAAGTGAATCCACCACTCAAGATGGCAATCTTATAGCCATATTTCTTCAGGACATACATCATGCGGTCAACTCCTTCGGTGAAAGGGAGGTTCTCCGCAATTTCGCGCATCACCTTGACATCTAGACCCTTGAGCAGCTTACAGCGCTGTGTAAACGACTCCTTGAAGTCTATTTCCCCACGCATTGCCGACTCTGTGATGGCAGCTACTTCGTCATATACTCCATGCTTGCGAGCCAGTTCATCGATAACTTCTGCCTGAATCAGTGTAGAATCCATATCGAAACAAATCAGACGACGCATACGACGGTACATATTGTCAGTCTGGAAAGAGCAGTCGATATTGAGGCTGCTTGAGAGTTCGAGCAACTGACGGTGCAGGTCGTTCTTGTCGCGAGGCGTACCACGGACAGAGAACTCGATACAAGCTCGTGTCTTCTCAACAGGATGCAGGATGCTAGCACGTCCTGACAGACGGCGAATAGCATCAATATTCAAGCCCTGATCGGCAATCAGACGGGTGATAGCCTCAATCTGACGAGCTTCGAGCTTACGGCCAAGAGCCGTAAGGATGTAACGGTTCTTACCCTGACGGCTAACCCAGTTCTCGTATTCTTCTATAGTGACAGGATAGAACTTGATGTTGACGTTGAGTTCGCTTGCCTTGAAGAGCAGTTCCTTCATCACCTGACCAGAGTTCTGTTCTGCCACGCGAATCAGGAAGCCCAAAGAAAGAGTCGAATGTATATCAGCCTGACCTATGTCCTGAATGCTCACATCATACTTACTCAATATCTCCATGATGCTTGCAGTCAGACCCGGGCGGTCCTCGCCTGTGATGCGAAGCATGATCAATTCGTCCTTACCTAATGCTTGATTTTCGTTTTCGGTATTCATAATGTCCAAAATTTTCTGCAAAAATAAGAAAAATTTCGCATTTGTCAATGATTTCTGCTGATAATATTGAAAAAAAACTTACTTTTGCAACGACATTTTAATATCGAAAAGAACTACTAATATGAAAATTACTGTTATTGGCGCAGGCAACATGGGTGGCGCCATGATTAAGGGATGGGCAAAGAATGGTGAACATGAGCTAACCATCACTGCTCGGACAGAGAAAACTCTCGCTCGTTTTAAGGAAGAATTTCCAAGCATCAAGACAAGTCTCGACAATGCTGAAGCCGTCAAGGGTGCAGACATCATCGTGCTTGCTGTCAAGCCTTGGCTGATTGAGGAAGTCTGCTCGCAGATCAGTGAGAATATTGATTTCGACAATCAGGTGATACTATCTGTTGCTGCCAATATCCTGACCGACAAGCTTCGCGAAAACCTCGGCAATCCTTTTGCCAATGTCTTGTATGTAATGCCAAATATTGCAGCTGAATATAATGAAAGCATGACATTCCTTGCTCCTGCCAATAATGTTCCGGAAGAGATCGTAGAGACCGTACGCCAACTGCTGCTTATCATTGGAAAAGTGAAAGTCTGCAAAGAAAAAGAAGTAGCTGCAGGCAATATGCTCTCTGGCTGTGGCATTGCCTATGTGATGCGTTTCATACATGCGATGATGGAAGGTGGGGTCGAGATGGGACTTTATCCTGCCGAGGCCCAGAAGATTGCCATGCAGGCAATGAAGGGTGCTGTAGCTGTGCTTGAGGGTTCAGGAATGCATCCTGCTGTAGGTATTGACAAGGTTACCACCCCTGGTGGACTCACCATCAGAGGTCTGAATGAACTTGATCATTCGGGATTCAATTCGGCTGTAATCAGATGTCTGAAAGCTGGACTTGTGAAGTAAGGCTCACTCCTGAAGGAAGTCGATGAATAAATGCTTCTTCCTGAAGGAAATCTATGAATAAAATGAAGCAGCTTGTG
>SFEH01000089.1 GCA_004557315.1 Bacteroidales bacterium | reverse complement strand
ATAGTCCTGGATCTTTCGATGGATGGTGCGCTCGGATATGCCTAATTGGTCGGCAGCCTTGCGCTTGTTGCCACCGTTGCGTTCGAGTGCCACTCTGATGGCCTCTTTCTCTATCTCATCTAGGGTGAGCGGACGGCTGTCTGTTGGCAAGGCACCTTGTTCAGGCACACTGTCGTTGTGAGCTACATAGTCAGACGGCACTTCTTCACTCTCCATGTCAATCACTTCGTCGGCAGCTGCAGGAAGGGCATGGCTTGCGAAATGGTCGTGAGCCATGTCGGTATGCAGACCCAAGTGCTTGCGCACCTCATCGAGCTGGTTCTTCATGTTGAACACTAGCTTGTAGAGCATCTCCTTCTCGCCTGGGGCAAATCCTCCTCCAGTGGTATTGCTGTCATCGTGAACTGACATGCCAGAGTCGAAGACAGGTATGTACTTCTGGAGCATGTCGGCAGTTATGAGACGTTCCTGTTCGACGATAGAGATATGTTCGACTACATGGAGCAGCTGACGGATGTTGCCTGGCCATGTGTAGGCAAGGAGCTTGCGGCGGGCATTGTCATCGAGCTGGATAGGCGGCATACGGTATTTGTTGGCAATGTCGCTTGCAAACTTCCTGAACAGAGTGTAGATATCCTCCTGGCGTTCGCGGAGTGATGGCACCTTGATGGTGATGGTGCTCAAGCGGAAATAGAGATCTTCGCGGAATGTGCCTTTGCGTATTGCCTTCTGCAGATCGACATTGGTGGCTGCCACGATGCGCACGTCGGTCTTGCGCATTTCGCCTGAACCCATGCGGAAATATTCGCCAGTCTCAATGACACGGAGCAGGCGAGCCTGGGTAGCGAGAGGCAGTTCGCCAATCTCGTCGAGGAAGATTGTGCCTCCGTCGGCTTCTTCAAAATAACCCTTGCGGTCGCTCAAGGCACCAGTGAATGCGCCCTTGACGTGTCCGAAGAGCTCACTGTCAATGGTGCCTTCGGGCAAGCCACCGCAGTTGACGGCTATACATTTCTTGTATCGTCGTGGACTCAAATTGTGCAGAATCTTGTGAAAGACTTCCTTACCAACGCCATTCTCACCACAGACGAGTACATTCACGTCGTATGGTGCGGCCTGAACAGCTGCATTTATTGCCTGCTGAAGCAAGGGGCTTCGGCCAACAATCTGATAGTTCTGCTGTATTGAAAGTATATCGTTATTTGCCATAATTGACGCAAAGATACTTTATTTTTTGCATATTTGCACAAAAGTAGGGGCAAAATTAAGAATGATTATGAAAATCTTCATATCTTTGGCATGAATTTCAACAACTGCTTACCACGATAGCAATAGATAATACATTATTTTCATAGTCGATGAATGAACTATACAAAAAGACATTCGGCTGCGAGCCGAAAGAAATAAAGCGACTTGCGGGTGCCGGTTCCAACCGTCAGTACTTCCGCATCACGGGCAATGACGGCTCGACGGTGATAGGGGTGAAGGGCAATGACACGCGCGAGAATCACACCTTCATCTCCCTGGCAAGGCAGATGCACGGCAAGGGTCTGCATGTGCCTATGATCATTGCTGTGGCCGATGATGAAAGCTGCTACCTGCAGCAGGATCTTGGCAACACCTCGCTCTATGACCTGATAGAACGGGGAAGGAAGAACCACGACGAATGGAACGCCGAACTGACTGCCATGCTACGCACCATCATTGGCGACTTGCCGAGGCTGCAGTTCCTCACTGCCGATGGCTATGACTTCAGCAACTGCTATCGCGAGCATGAGTTTTGCGATATGACTATCAGGTGGGACTTGAACTACTTCAAATACTGCTTCCTGAAGCTCACTGGCATTACTATCGACGAACTGAAGCTTGAGGCGGAGTTCAATGAGTTGGAGCAGACCTTGCTTTCGGCAGCCGACATGTGCAGGACATGCTGCTTCATGTACCGCGACTTCCAGAGCCGCAATATCATGATCCACGATGGCAAGCCATACTACATCGACTTTCAGGGAGGCTATCGAGGTCCGTTCTATTATGACGTAGCATCGTTCTTATGGCAGGCTCGAGCTGCCTATCCTGACGCCCTTCGCAACTCTCTGATCGACATCTATATTGATGCTCTCCAGCCATTCCACAAGATTGATGCAGAGACCTTCCGTCGGAATCTTTCTTATTTCGTGTTCTTCCGCATGCTTCAGGTGCTTGGTGCCTACGGACTTCGCGGACTGCACGAACACAAGACGATGTTCATTACTCCTATCGTACAGGCATTGACTGAAGTGCTCAAGTTTGACCATTGTCCTTACATTCGCTCATTGCTCACGCAGGTAGCTGCCATGCCACAGTTCCTGCCACACCCTGCCAAGGGACGACTGGTGGTGAGAGTCACGAGCTTCAGCTACAAGAAAGGCATTCCTGATGACTATTCGGGCAATGGAGGAGGCTTTGTGTTCGACTGCCGTGCGCCTCACAATCCTGGCAGATACGACGAATACAAGCAGCTGACAGGCATGGATCAGCCAGTGATCGACTTCCTGGAGACGCAATCAGCCATGCCAGAGTTCATCAAGCATGTCTATGGACTTGTCGATCCTGCAGTAGAGACTTACCTTCGCAGGGAGTTCACATCGCTCATGGTGAACTTCGGATGCACGGGAGGCCAGCACAGGTCGGTCTATTGCGCCCAGCACCTTGCAGAGCATCTTGCTGAGAAATATCCTGATGCAAGGGTTGAGCTGTGGCATAGGGAGCAAGGAGTGAGACAGACATTCAATTAAGGGAATTTTTTTTCGAAATAACAAATAACAACTTTTTAATGCAAAAAGACTCATGATACAGTTTCAGTGTGACTATAACGAAGGTGCTCATCCAAAGATCTTGGAGCGCCTGATTGAGACCAACATGGAACAGACTGTGGGATATGGCAACGACCAGTACTGCGCGTCGGCAAGAAAGCTGATTCGCAAGGCATGTGATTGTCCGACAGCCGACGTACATTTCCTTGTGGGTGGTACGCAAGCCAATGCCACAATCATCTCGTCGATACTCAAGCCTTATCAGTGCGTGATTTGTGCTCATACTGCCCATATCAACGTACACGAGACAGGAGCCATCGAACATGGCGGACACAAGTGCTTGGCTATTCCTGCACACGACGGCTTGATTTCTGCTTCACAGATTGAAAAGGTTCTGAAGAATCATTTTGAGGATGATGAGCCAGAGCATTGCGTTCAGCCAGGACTTGTCTATATCTCATTCTCGACCGAATATGGAACGCTCTATTCAAGCACGGAGCTTCAGCTGATCAGCGAGGTTTGCCACAGCTACGACATTCCGCTCTTCATTGATGGTGCGCGCATGGGCTATGGACTGATGAGTGACGAATGTGACATCACCTTGCCAGAACTTGCACAGCTTGCCGATGTGTTCTATCTTGGAGGCACAAAGCAGGGAGCACTGTTTGGCGAGGCAGTGGTGATCACCAACGACAAGCTGAAGCGCGACTTCCGCTATAACATCAAGCAGGGAGGAGGAATGCTTGCCAAAGGACGACTTCTCGGCATTCAGTTTGAGACACTCTTCACTGATAATCTATATTTCAACCTTGCGCGTCATGCCAATCAGCAGGCAATGCGCATTAAAAAAGCCCTTCAGGACAACGGTTATCCATTCCTGATTGAAAGTCCGACCAACCAGCAGTTCCCTATTTTACCTAACGAACTGATTGACGAACTCTCGAAAGACTTCCTGTTCTCGATATGGGAGAAGGTCGATGACGAGCACACCTGCATCCGCATCTGCACCTCATGGGCAACCAAGCCAGAGAATGTAGATAAGCTGATTGCCATGCTCTAATCTTACAGTTGTAACAGATTCCGTCTGTTATCCCCAATATAGTCAATAACAGAAAAGACTTAAGCCCTTTATAACAAGAGCTTAAGCCTTTTTTTTGTTTTATCTATTGAAGGAAATTACAGCAAAGACTTCAGCAAAGTGCGGAGCTCTTCGGTTGTGATAGCCGAACCTACGATCTTTCCTTCAGGACAAACTACATAGAAAGCTGGGATCCAGTGGAGCTTGTATGCCTTATAGACAGGGTCTTCGCGGGTGTTCTTGAGATTGCTGATCTGTGGCCATGCAAACTGCTCCTTGTCGAGAAGTGCAAGCCATGCTTCGCGCTTGAAGTCGAACGACACGCTGATGAACTCTATTGGAAGCTGTTCCTTTCCGACCTTCCAGTCGCGTGACTCGGCGTAAAGCTCCTTGAGAGCAGGAATCTCACGACGGCAGTCACCACACCATGAAGCCCAGAAATCGACAACTACGAATTTGCCCTTATAGTCTGCCAAAGAGATAGTCCTGCCATCAGGAGTCAGAGCAGAAAGAGCAGGAGCTGTTACGCCACGCTTGAGTTCAGGAGCATAGGCCATCTTGGCAAGATAGAAATTGACAATCAGATTAGAGATGCTATCAAGAGTCTGTGAGAAACCATGATCCTCGCCTGGGAGATAGTGATATTCAGAGAGTGGATAGATCTTATGATAGCGTTCGCCATAAGTGTAAGGTACAACCTTGTCGTTGTTGCCATGGAAGATGGCAGCAGGACCCTGATAGCCTGCTGCAGTCTCGTAGATAGGGAGACTGAAGGCAGTCTCGATATAGTTCTTGCCGAGCTTCAAGCCACCGAACAGTTCGACGTAGTCTTCCTTGAGGTTGAGTGGGTCATACATCTTGCCAAAAGTATTGCCACGGATAGCATCTTCGCGCAAGACGGCAGCAGGGGCCATGAGCACGAGTGCCGAAACCTTGTCATCGCCCAGTTCGCCAGCAGTCATACTTGCTACAACACCTCCCTGCGAATGACCGAGTAAGCCTATTTTTGAAGCGAATGGGAGAGAAGCGACATAATCATACACCGCCTTCGCATCCTCTATCTCGTTTGGCACTGTCATGTTCTGGAAGAGGCCTTCGCTCTCGCCATGACCATTGAAATCGAATCGCACAGAAGCGATGTTCTTCTTCACGAGCTTATCGGCAATCAATTCGTGCATTCCGCCTTTATTGCCCGAGAATCCATGCATCTGTATTACGACAGGGCATTTCTGTCCCTCCTTCAAAGTAGGTTGTTCGACGATGACTGACAGTTTGCCCATAGGACCCTGAACAGTCGTGTGGGTTGTAATCTTTTGTGCGAAAAGATTGCTGGCAAGGAGTGCCATTGATAAGATAATATACTTTTTCATGCTGATATTATATTAAAGATATATTGTTCTGCATTAGAGATAAGCCTTGCGGTCGAGTTTGCCGTTGTAGGTGCGTTTGACAGCATCGACCAATTCTATAGTCTGCGGCACTTTATAGTTTTCGAGACGTGAAGCTATGAATTGCACGAGCTTACGCTTGTCGAACGTCTCTGGGGCTTTTGCCACCACGAGCAGACGCACTACATTTCCCATAACTGGATGTGGTTTTGGGAGGCAAATGCAGTCCGATACCTCTGGGAAGGCGAGGGCTACGCTCTCAACCTCTGACGGTGATACTTTCATTGCTCCTACATTGATCACATCACCATCGCGCCCTTCGATCACCAACATGCCATCGTCGTCGATGCGAGCAAGGTCGTTGGTATAGACTCTGCCTTCTCGCAATACCGATGCTGTCAGTTGTGGCGCATTGACATAGCCACTCATCTGACCGCCATTTTGACACACTACCTTGCCTTCGACAATCTCGAACGACGCATGTTTCATCGGTGTGCCACAGCACGAATTCTTGTATTTGCCGTCGTTGAAATTGTAGGTGCAGATCATGCCGCATTCCGACGAAGCATAGGTGTTGAAGAGACGAGTGTGAGGCAGGGTCTCGGCAAGCATCTTCATATCAGCCGATGAGATAGGAGCTCCTCCTGTCTCGATGAAGTCAATCTTGTCGCTCAATGCCGACAAGCGCTTGCGTGACAGAAGAAGCAGCATACGGATGCTGGCTGGTACGAGGAAACAGGCGGTCTTGTGACTGCCATAGCTCATAGCGTCGAAGAAGAGATTGACATCCTTCATATCTTCGAGCACATAAAGCGTTGCACCCACCATCATCGTAGGAATTACCTTCGACCAGTTGCCCGAATGATTGATAGGGCCTGTGATGACAAAGGTGAGGTCGGACCTGAAGCCGAGAGCAAAGACAAGATTCTCGCCATTGCAGAGTATGGCACGACGACTGATGAGCACTCCTTTCGACACCCCTGTCGTGCCTGTGGTGTAGAGAATGTCGGAGTCAGTCTCTGGATCGCACTTCAGTCCTGCCACATCGCTGCATATCTGATTGAAACGCTGGTCGGACACGTTTTTTTCGAGAGGACAGACCACGGCATGAAGGTAATGGAGTGCGAAATATGTGACAAGATAGGAGAGTGACTGCTGCGAACGAATGACATAGACATCGCCTGGCGACACGCCTTCACGACGCAGTTCCTCGGCTCGTGCAAGGATCATGCTCCACAGCGAGGCATAGGAAGTCGCCTCGCCATGAGCCATAATGGCAACGCGGTCGGGTGTATTGAGCGAGTGTTCGAAGATATATTGTTCGAGACTCTGTTTCATTGTTTCTCTGCCAGTTTCTTCTCAACGAGTGCTGCAAGCGAATCGAGCGACTTGAGGTTCTTTGGTGTAGCATAAGAGCTGTCGAGATCAATGCCGAAAGCCGCAGACAACTCCATGAGGATAGTGGTCACGCCAAGTGAATCAAGTTCACTGTACAGATGTTCAGATTCTACATCGACAAGAGGCAAAGCCACTTCAAGTATTTCTTTGATTTTTTCTCTCATATTTATTAAATTTACATTTTGTTATAATACGCAAAGATAGAAAATTCTTGCAAATTAGCGATAAAAAACAAGGTCAAAAGTGGTATTTATCGGCAAATAGATGAAAGATTAACAAATTTTGTTATATTTGCAGTCAAATTGTGCATTGGTAAAATATGAGAATTCTATTATTTATATACGACTATCTACAAAAACACCGCATCGTGTGTTTTGCTTCGCTCATTGCCCTAATGGGTGTGCTCGTGTTGTCGGCACTTCGTCTTGACTTCAAGGAAGACATCACCGACTTCCTGCCTACCGACAAGAACTATCAGGAGTCGATGAAGATATATCAGGAGATTGTTGCTGCCGACAAGATAGTGCTGATGTTCTCATCGGCCGATACTTCGGTGCATGACCAGCAGAAGATTACCGATGCTGTAGTGCGATTTGGCGAAGCTCTGGCAGAACGCGATACCGCAGGATGGATTGTGAGCTATGAGCCTCGTGTGGATGCAGGACAGATCACCGACATCTTTGAGTATGTCTATTCGCATCTGCCATATTACCTGACAGCTTACGATTATGCTCGTGTTGACTCGCTGTGGAAGGATGAGTCATTTATCAGGCAACGCATGGACTGGGTGAAGGAACAGATAGCCTCGCCTGTGAGTGCCTTGTTTGAACCTATGTATGTGCTCGACCCTTTGGGATTAGGAGAGGATCTGGCGTCAATGCTCAAAGACTTTCAGCCAGAGACAAAATACAACCAATATAACGGCTTCATATTCACTGCCGACAATAGGAATTGTCTTGTGTCAATCAAGTCGCCTTTCGGAGGGAGCGAGACAAGCCTCAATGCCCAGCTTATCTCGTTGCTCAATGAAGCCAGGCAGGATATTGCAGGCGATGGTGTGGATGTCTGCTTCATTGGTTCTCCAGTGATAGCCGTTGACAATGCCACACAGATCAAGCACGACACCATTATTGCGGTGATTATTTCTGCTGTGCTGATCTTGCTGCTTTTGCTCTTCACCTTCCACAACCTACGTTCGCTGCTGCTCATTGCCATCACTACTGCTTTTGGCTTCCTGTTTGCCCTGGGGGTCATGGGACTCTTTCGCAGCGACATTTCACTCATCGTCGTAGGCATCGCATCCATCATCATTGGCATAGCAGTCAACTATCCGCTTCACTATGTATGCCATCTGAAAGAACATGATAGCCGACGCACGCTGAAAGACCTTGTGGCACCACTGCTCATTGGCAATATCACAACAGTCGGTGCCTTTCTCACACTTACGCCATTGGAAGCAGTGGCTATTCGCGACCTTGGACTGTTCAGTGCGCTGATGCTCGTGGGTACTATCATCTTCGTTCTTATCTTTCTGCCACAGATCAACATTATGAAGTCGAGTGTGAGGATTGACGAAGACGAGAACCGCACTTCGTCAATCACACGACTTGTTGGACGTATCACAGAAAGCAAACTGTCAGTTGCTTTAATACTGATTTTGAGCATGATATTAGGTTATTTCAGCCTTGATACGCAGTTTGACACCAACATGAACCACATCAACTTCATGACCGAAGAGCAGAAGAAGGGAATGGCAGATCTTGCTTCAATGCGCGGTGAAGCTGATGGTACGATAGTCTATGTCACTTCGACTTCCGACACCTATGACAAGGCAAGCCGAGGCATTGAGTCTCTTCATGAGGTGATTGAGAAAGAAAAGGGGAGGGGTAACATCATCAACGTGAAGAATCCTATTCGCCTTCTTCCTTCTGTTGCAATGCAAAGAGAGCGACTGAAGATGTGGCAAGAGTTCTGGAAAGAACATGATGTGAACGATGTGCTGCGAGTGGCAGCTGAAGAAGGATTCACCGACGAGGCATTTGCAGAAATGGCTGTGATGGCAAAACAAGTCGATTTCCCCATGCTTGAATGGGAAGATAACGAGATACTAACCTCTACAGTTTTCACAGGGTTCGTAGGAGCCAATTCCATTGTCGCACAGCTCATTGTGCCAGATGACAAGGCGACATCAGTGGAAGAGAAGATTTCTGAATCGGGTAATGGACATGCTGTTGTCAGGGCTTTCGACCTTACTTCGCTCAATGGCCGTATTGCCAGCACCTTGTCGGCCGACTTCAACTATATCGGCATAGCATGCAGCATTATAGTCTTTGTGTTCCTCTGGCTGTCATTCGGTCGCATCGAGTTGGCTATCGTTGCTTTCCTCCCGAT
>SFEH01000088.1 GCA_004557315.1 Bacteroidales bacterium | reverse complement strand
GTAGCGTTCTTGTTCGAAAGCCATGTCTTTTTCCAGCTCATTGGCGACAATGGACGATTCGGAGGAGGGATGGTCGATCTCGTTTGTTCGCCAAGATTCTATGTCGCTATTGTGATAGTGGCTGTAGCCTTGCTTATTTGCAAAAAGATTTTCGCTGAAAACAGGCTCTATAAATACGTCATGGGACTGTTCAAGAATGTGTGGACGGGAATCTTGAGTCTGAAGGAACTGCCTAATAAATGGAGCTACCTGTTTTATTCGTTGCTTCTGTGGGGATTGTATTATCTGAACAGCTATACAGGACTCTTCTTTTTTGATTTTACCTCACATCTTGGTCCGACACAGGCTCTTTTGGTCTTCATAATGGGCAGCCTTTCGCTCGTGGTTCCTGTTCAGGGAGGGCTTGGTGCCTGGCACGCAATGGTGATTCTCACTCTTGGGTTCTATGGCATAGGCACGACCGAAGCCTTTTCGTTCGCGATGGTGCATTGGCTCATTCAGGAAGGCTTTGTGCTCCTGCTTGGTCTATATGCCCTTGTTGTAGTGGCATTCAGAAAAGATAAAAGTGTAAATCCTTAATCATTATTTTTTATGGAAATCTGGAAACAATTTGAAGGTATCTGCAGTGTTCCTCATCCATCGGGACATCTTGACGCAATCAGGGAGCATATCAAGAAGGTTGCAATCGACAATGGCTTGAGTCCGGAGGTCGATGCTGCGGGCAACGTGCTTGTGCGCATTCCTGCTACTGAAGGAAAGGAAGATTCGCCTATCGTTGTGCTCGAAGCGCACATGGATATGGTTCCGCTGTGCAATGCCGACAAACAGCATGACTTTGTCAAAGACCCTATCAGGACACATATTGTTGCCAAGGGCGACAATGCTGAATATCCAGATGCCGAACTGATGATGGCTGATGGCACAACCCTTGGTGCTGACAATGGCATAGGTGTGGCTGCAATGCTTGCACTGATGGTTGACAAAGAGGTTGAGCATGGCCCGCTCGAATGTCTCTTTACGGTTGATGAAGAGAAAGGTATGACAGGAGTAAACAATATGCAGGATGACTGGCTGAAAGGACAGTATCTGCTTAATCTTGACACTGAGACAGAAGGTGAGCTCATGATTGGCTGTGCAGGTGCTGTCGATATGAGCGCAAGCTTCAAATACAAGAAAGATGAAGTTGTGCCAGAAGGAGATGTCGCACTCAAGCTGACGTTAAGAGGATTGCAGGGTGGGCATTCTGGAATGGATATACATTATGGACGAGGCAATGCCATCAAGCTTATGGTGCGGTTCCTCAAACATGCCATCGTCAATTTCGAAGTTCGTCTGGCATCGGTCAAGGGAGGCAGCGTCCGCAATGCTATTCCTCGCGAATGTGAGGCTGTGATCACTGTGCCAGGTGATGCTGTCGAGGAGCTGCTCGATGAGGTTGCATATTATGACGAGCTCTTCCGCTTTGAATTGAGAGGCATCGATGAAGGCGTGACACTCGTGGCAGAGGAGACAGATTTGCCAGAGGCACTTGTGCCAGAAGAGATACAGGACGACATCGTAAATACAATCGAAGCATCGTTCAACGGAGTCTTCCGCATGTCGCCTGATGTGCCAGATGTGGTAGAGACATCAAGCAACCTTGCTTTGCTCGAAACTGATCCTGAAGAGACACGTGCAGTCATGCTGATTCGCAGCATGAACGAGGAGATGAAGCGATATCTTGCCAGCTCATTGCAGAGTGCGTTCATCTTGGGAGGCGCAAGGGTAGAATTCGATGCACCTTATCCAGGCTGGGAGCTGCCAAGGACTTCTCCGCTCCTTGCCAAGTCACTCTCTGTCTATCGTGAGACCTTCGGCACGGAGATGAAGGTCAATAGCGTGCATTGTGGTCTTGAATGTGGCATCATAGGTGCTCATTATCCAAAACTCGATATAGTTAGTTTTGGTCCGACTATCCATCATCCACACAGCCCGCAAGAGAGTGTGGAGACAGAATCGGTGGTAAGGTTCTGGACATACCTTACTGCTTTGCTCAAGGCTTTCTAACCCCATAAATAAGTAGTATGAAGATTTTGCTTGGAGCAGCATTGGCTGCCTTGATGTTAGTATCGTGCGATGAGGCAAGCGAGATGCATGTCGTTCAGCGTGAGAGTATTGATCTTTCGGGCGTTTGGCAGAGCAGTCTTGGAGAATGCCGTCTGCCAGGAACCACCGATGAGAACAAGCTCGGCAAGGGAGAGCATCCGACAGATATGACCACGGCGCTCACACGTCTGTATCCATACGTGGGTGAGGTAACTTATTCGCGCATCATCAATATTCCTGCAGGTTTTGCCGATAAGAGGCTGGAACTTATCATGGAACGAACCAAGTCGAGCACGTTGTGGATTGATGGAGACAGCATCGGCCATTTTGACCATCTCTATGCCCCACATTGCTATCGGCTGCCAGAACTGACGGCAGGAGAGCATAAGGTAGAGATACGTATTGACAATAGTCTTGGTTCTGTGCCATCGGGTATTCATGGTTCTCATGCGTGGACCGATGCCACACAGACCAACTGGAATGGAATACTTGGACGATTCTGTATTGAGGCAAGCCCAAAGGCTATACATATTAATAATGTATATGTCTATCCCGATATTCATAAAAAGATAGCCACAGTTGAGGTTTCGGTCAGTGCAGCTACTGACTGCGAGGCTGAATTTGCCATACCTTGTCGGTCGTGGAACAGTCCTGAACCAGTGCAGACGCTTGGAATAAAGTCGCATGAGAGCCTGAAGGCAGGTGACAATATCGTCAGCCTAACTCTGGATATGGGCGATAACCCACTGCTTTGGAGTGAGTTCCATCCTGCACTGTATCGCCTTGGCGTGGAGGTGTCGGTGGATGGCGAATCGGATGGCTGCGAAACAACTTTCGGTATGAGAGAGTTTGCCACCGAACCATATATCGCCACACAGGATCAGGGTGCCCATGTGCATGTGGGAGATACCATTGGATCGCTTTTCACCATCAATGGCTTCCGAACCTTCCTTCGTGGCAAGCACGATGCCTGTGTCTTTCCGCTGACAGGCTATGCGCCAATGGACGTCGAGAGCTGGCAGAAGGTGTTCAGAATAGCCAAGGCATACGGCATCAATCACTATCGCTGTCATAGCTATACGCCTCCGCGTGCGGCACTTTTAGCTGCCGACATTGAAGGCATCTATTTTGAGATCGAACTTCCTTATTGGGGCTTCTTGTCAACCGAACAGACCCAGCTGAACGACTTCATGACACGAGAGGGACGCATGGTGCTCGATTATATGGGCAATTCACCATCGTTCATGATGCTCGGCCTGGGCAATGAATTGAGTGGCGAATACGATGAGATGCGCCTTATGGTTGATCAACTGAAAGCTCATGATACACGTGACCAAACTCGGTTGTCGCGTCACCTCTATAGCTTTGGAGCCAACAACAATCTTGGGTGGAGAGGCCCACAGGATGGTGAAGACTGTTTCATCACTTGCCGTGTGGGCGGATATGCCCCTAATGCTCCAGCAGAGATTCCCGACAAGTATTCTTCACATGTACGAAGCAGTTTTTCGTTTGCCGATGCTGATGATGGAGGAATCATCAATGGCATACGTCCGAACTCAGCAATCAATTATACGCATGCTGTGCGACTTTGTCCGCGACCTGTCGTCAGCCACGAGACTTGCCAGTTCCAGATTTATCCCGACTATGATGAGATAGAAAAATACACTGGAGTGCTCTATCCATACAACTATGAGGTATTTAGAAGTCGTCTTGAAGAGAACGGCATGACTGATCAGGCAAAGGATTTCCATCGTGCAACTGGCGAGTGGGCAATGGATTGCTATAAGGCAGACATAGAATATGTGCTTCGAACCCCAGGTATGGCAGGATATGAGTTGCTTGACCTGCAGGACTATCCAGGGCAAGGCAGTGCCTTATGTGGCGTGCTTGATGCCTTTATGGATTCGAAAGGTGTGATTACCGAAGAGCAGTTCTGTCAGTTTGTCGCTCCTGTTGTTCCGCTTGCCTTGTTCCGAGATTTCTGTATGTGGAGCGATAAGATAGAGACAATCCCTGTGGCAATCAGCAACTTCCTTGAGGAGAGTTTCTCTCAGCCTGTTGAATGGACTGTCACAGGCGAAGATGTCAGCCTGAATGGAGAGATTCCTGCACAGGAAGTCGCCAATGGAGAAGTGCGTACTGTTGGAGAGATAGTTTTAGGCAACAGTCTTGCTGACCTGAAGTCGCCTCGTCAGCTCACCCTCAGTCTCACATGTGGCGACTATAGCAATCAATATCGCTTCTGGGTGTATGTCAAAGAGGCAATATCGTCGGAATCAGAAGGAATAGTATTGGCAAAGCAGTTTGACAATAAAGTGAAGCAAGCTTTGGCTGATGGACATAAGGTAGTGCTGACTCCTCGTCTTGCCGACATCGTATCGCAGAGTGTGGGAGGAATGCTCACTCCTGATTATTGGAACTATGCTATGTTCAAGAGTATTTCAGAAAACAACAACCGACCAGTTTCTCCAGGTACCCTTGGCTTGTTGTTTGATGAGGCAAATCCTCTGTTTGCCAACTTTCCGACTCTCGGCAGAAGCGACTGGCAATGGTGGAGCATTGTGCGCAATTCACGTCCGCTGATCCTCAATTCGTTGCCAAAGGACTATCGCCCGATGGTACAGGTTGTAGATAACATCGAACGCAACCACAAGCTTGGACTCATGGTTGACCTGAAGGTCGGTAAAGGTTCGCTGCTCATCTGTCCGACCGACCTTGATGCCATTGCCGGCACGCCAGAGGGAGCTGCATACAAAACAGCCATCCTGAGATACGCAGCTTCAGATGCTTTTGATCCGGAGACTGAGGTCACTCAGGATGACATAGAAACATTGCTTAACGTCTCTGCCAAGTCACGTAATATTCAAGGAGTAAGGAATATCTCTGACTACAAACAGATGCAATGACGAATGCGAGGGAGACACTTTTTATAAGTCGTCTTCCTCGTAATGTTGATAGAGGAAGTCGTTGTAAGGGAAGCGACGGGTGTGGATTTCCTTTACCTTGTTGTAGAGCAAAGTCTTCAGTTCGGCGATGCCTGTGCCTTCTTTGGCAGAGATGAAGATACAGTTGTTGCTCATACGTGCCATCCAAGTCTGCTTCAGCTCGTCGAGCGAGATGTTTTCGCGCTTCATAGGACTGAGGTCATCCTCATCTTTAGGGACGTAGTTATATGCATCGACCTTATTGAAGATGAGAATCACAGGTTTCTCGTGACCCTTCTCTTTCTGTTCCTTGGCATAACGTTTCTTGTCCTTGCGGTTGTAGCCATTACGGTCGTCGCGTCGTTCGTCATATTCGTCCTCGTTCTTGCAGACATCGTTGAGAGTCTGTTCCACCACCTTGATCTGGTCTTCGAATGTTGGGTGAGATATATCGACGATATGTACGAGAATATCAGCTTCTCGCACTTCGTCGAGAGTTGATTTGAACGACTCTACGAGGTGAGTAGGAAGCTTGCGGATGAAACCTACGGTATCGCTCATGAGGAAAGGCAGATTGTCGATTGTTACCTTACGTACAGTGGTGTCGAGGGTTGCAAACAACTTGTTTTCGGCAAATACACTGCTCTTGCTCAGCAGGTTCATCAGAGTCGATTTGCCCACGTTGGTGTAACCGACAAGAGCCACTCTCACCAGTTTTCCGCGATTCTTGCGCTGGGTTGATTTCTGTAGGTCGATCTGTTCGAGCTCCTTCTTCAGCAACGATATTCTGTCCAAGACTATACGTCGGTCGGTCTCGATCTGTGTTTCACCAGGTCCACGCATACCGATACCACCTTTCTGACGTTCGAGGTGAGTCCAGAGACCTGTTAGTCGAGGCAGCAGGTACTGATATTGAGCGAGCTCAACCTGGGTCTTGGCAGTAGCTGTCTGGGCTCTGCTGGCAAAGATGTCGAGGATGAGGCTTGTTCGGTCAAGAATCTTCCTGCCCAGTTCCTTTTCGATGACCTGAAGCTGCTTCGGACCCAAGTCATCGTCGAAGATCACCAGACCTACTCGCGGATCATATACTTCATTCTCAGGAGTGCCGTCTTCGAGAGCAGCTTCAAGCTGGTCTTCGTATATCTTGTCCTGCATGTCGCAGTACTCCTTGATCTCCTGAAGCTTTCCAGGACCAACGTATGTCACACTGTTCGGCGACTCGAGTCGCTGTGTGAAGCGACGAACTGGGACAGCACCGGCAGTGTCGGCGAGGAAAGCAAGCTCGTCGAGATATTCATTGGTCTTTTGTTCGTTCTGCTTCGGTGTGATTATTCCCACCAAAACAGCATTTTCACTTTTCTTTTTGTTTAAAATAAATTCTTTCATGCGTGCAAATATAATGATTTTTTGCTTAATGAGGGTGTGTTTTTTTGAAATAAGATAATAAACATTAAAATATTGGGAAAATATATGCTGTTTCTCAACTAAATTTATTATTTTTGCACTCTATATGGAACCTGATATATATAAAACTCACATACTCGGTCCTATCCGCAGCCGACGTCTTGGCATTTCGCTCGGGGTTAATCTTTTGCCTATCGATGGCAAGGCTTGTACCTTCGACTGCCTGTATTGTGAATGCGGATACAATGCCGATCATCGAGGCGGGCACATTGCCGATGCATCGGAAGTGATGGGCATGCTTGAGGCCAAGCTTTCAGCGATGTCGGCCAATTGCGAGAAGCTCGATGTCATCACGTTTGCAGGTAATGGCGAGCCTACGCTTCATCCACAGTTTGCAGAGGTGATAGACAAGACTCTTAAGTTGCGCGACCGCTATTATCCAGCAGTGAAAGTCAGTGTGCTGAGCAACGCGACCCGCATCGGCGATCCCGACGTATTTGCAGCATTGCAAAAGGTCGATAACAATATCCTCAAGATGGATGGAGGCTTCGATTCGACAGTCCGTCTTATCAACAATCCTGTTGAAAGCAGTTACAGCATACGTCAAGTGGTCGATGGCATGAAGAAGTTCAAAGGAAAGTTGATAGTGCAGACAATGTTTGTGCGCGGAGAGCACGACGGCAAGGCTTTCGACAACACGTTGCCTGAAGAAGTGGCTGCATGGTCAGACCTGATAAGAGAGATTAGTCCTCGGCAGGTCATGGTCTATTCGCTCGACCGACCTACTCCCGAAAAGAAACTCGTGAGGGTCAGCAAAGACGAGATGACACGACTGGTCAAACCGCTCGTCGATGAAGGATTTAATATTACTATAGTTTGAAAAGACTGATGAACAGATATTTGTTGATATTGTTGCTTTGCCTGATTCCTTTTTCTGCTGATGCACGCAGGAGGAAAGCAAGGAAGCTTGCGGAGAAGCCGCGTCCCGCTCATGTGCTGACACACGAGCAGCAGGTTCATTTCGATGCAATCTATTTCGATGCCATAGCAATGCAGCAGTATGGAAATACCGATCAGGCCTTTGCGCTTATGCAGCGAGCACTGGAAATCGACAGCCTTTCTGCTCCAGCACTCTATTTCATGAGTGATGTCTATCGAGGCATGGAGAAATGGAATCAGTCGCTGCTTTTCATGCGTAGTGCAGTCGAGGCCGACCAGAGCAACAGCTATTGGTATAGAGCTGGCGAGGGCGAGATATTGTCACAGATGAGACGTTATCCCGAGGCTGTGGTTTGCTACAAGGATCTTGCTGACAGATTCCCGACAAAGAGCGAGCCGTTGTACAGCCTTGCGGAGTTGTATCTGCGACTCGACAGCGGCCAGCAATGTCTCGATATCCTTGAGAGAATCGAAGATCTCGATGGCGTGAATCCACAGGTCACCCTCCAGAAATTCTACATCATGCAAGGGTTGGGCAGAAGCGATGACGCCTTTGCCGAATATGATAAGCTCATAGCCCGATATCCCTATGACCTGTCGTTCAGGATTCAGAAGGGAGACCTGCAGATGAAGAACGGACAGATTGATAAGGCAAAGCAGACCTACGATGAGGCGGCAAAGATTGATCCCGATAATGCCTATGTATGGGTGGCTTTGTCGAACTACTATTCCATAGTGGGTGATCAGAAAGAAGCCGACTGCCTGGTTCAGAATGCTTTAGTCAATGCCAATCTCGACATTCAGACAAAGATTGATATCTTGACCGAATATCTTAAGTCAACTTTACGCAAGGTGGCAAAAGACCAGAATGTCGATTCGCTCGACATCTCTTTGCCTGGAGTCGATTCGCTGTTCATGACCATCGAGCAGATGCACCCTACGGCACCAGAGGTCTATGATCTTCATGCTGATTATCTGGCAGCAATCAACAACGACAGCTTGGCGGCAGTGCAGATGCGCTTTGCGTGCGACCTTCGTCCTTCAGAGACAAAGTATTGGGACAAGCTCCTGTCGTATGCTTCCAATATCAAGGATTATGATAAGCTGCTGCGTCTGTGCGATGTCATTGAGTCGATTCATCCCGAGATGAACAGTCCATACACGATGAGAGCATGGGTCTATTACAACCAGAAGGAATATGAAAAGGTGATAGAGGCATATATGGATGCTCTCGAAAGGACAGAGGCAAAGGAGGTCAACTGGAAATCAACGCTCTGGGGCAATATCGGCGATACCTACCATCTGCTTGGCAATATGGAAAAGGTATATGAGAGCTACGATCAGGCATTGAAATACAATGACAAGAACTATATGGTGCTGAACAACTATGCCTATTTCCTTTCGACTGAGAATCGCGATCTGCTCAAGGCAGAAGGAATGGCATCGAAGGTGATACAGCAATATCCTGACAATCCGACATACCTCGATACCTATGCATGGATCCTTTATCAGGAAGGCAGCTATATGCTTGCCAAGTTCTATCAGAAACGAGCCATCGACAATTGCAATCCAAAGGAAGACAATACGACCCTGTATGAGCATTGGCACGCAATCCTGAAGGCTCTGGGTGAAGAGACAGAAGAAGAATAAGACACCAACGGCTGGTGTGAGAACAAGCAACAATATTTGAATTATGAAGAAGCTATTATACATTTTATCG
>SFEH01000087.1 GCA_004557315.1 Bacteroidales bacterium | reverse complement strand
GGTCAGGGTTGTTTTCCCTGACCCGATGTTTCCTGCAATAGCTATATGCATAATAGATATTAGTTAGCGATCTCGGAAATGAACTTGATGCGCACCAATCGGATCTCGCGGTCTTCATATACGCAGCCCATTTCCTTGTATGCTGCTTCGAGATTATCGTCCTGCGACTCCTTGAAGTACTGGTAGAGTTCATCTACGTCCTCTGGATCCATCACATCAGCAAGGAAGTAGTCGATATTCAGACGAGTACCGCTCGAAATGATAGCCTCGATCTCGGTAAGAAGATCATCGAAATCGACGTGGAGCGACTCTGCAATATCGTCGAGAGGGATACGGCGGTCGATTGACTGGATGATATTGACTTTGATCTTCGACTTATTGGCTACGGTGCGTACACGGAAATCCTCTGGTCGTTCGATCTCGTTCTCCTCACAATGCTTCTTGATAAGGGCACAGAACTCCTCGCCATAGCGTTTTGCCTTACCTGCACCTACACCAGGAACATTCTGAAGTTCCTCAATGGTGATAGGATAGGTGGTTGCCATTGCTTCGAGCGAAGGATCCTGGAAGATGACGTATGGAGGGAGGTTGAGTCGTTTTGCCACCTCTTTGCGCAGATCCTTGAGCATGCCATATAGTGCTTCATCAGCAGCTGCCGATGCACCACCGCCCTTGATCTCTACCTCGTCAGAATCTTCGTCGTCCTCAAGTTCGACAACTATGTGGAAAGATTTTGGGTTTGAGAGGAAACGCTTGCCAGCAGCAGTTACCTTGATGACACCGTATGACTCAATCTCACGGTTGAGATACTTGGCTACCAGGGCCTGACGGATCACGCTGTGCCAGAGGTCGGCAGGCTCATCGTTGCCAGAACCGAAACATTCAAGCTGGTCGTGCTTGTTGAATGCCACTTCATCGGTCTTGATACCTTCGAGCACTGTCACGATATAGTCCTGCTTGCATTTCTCTTTGAGCTGCAAGACTGTTTCGAGCACTGCACAGAGCAGTTCCTTTGCCTCGACGTGCTTCTTTGGCTTGCGGCAGTTGTCGCAGTTGCCACATTCATCTTCCTTGTAGTCTTCACCGAAGTAGTGGAGCAGAGCCTTGCGACGGCACATGCTTGTCTCGGCGTATGCCTGTGTCTCACGCAAAAGAAGCTTGCCAATCTCCTTTTCGGAATCGACCTTGTTCTGCATGAACTTCTCAAGCTTGAAGAGATCCTTGTCACTGTAGAAGGCAATACATTCGCCCTCACCGCCATCACGACCGGCACGGCCTGTCTCCTGATAGTAGCCTTCAAGGCTCTTTGGCATGTCGTAGTGGATCACGTAGCGCACATCTGGCTTGTCGATACCCATACCGAAGGCGATAGTTGCTACAATGACATCAACACGTTCCATGAGGAAGTCATCCTGATATTGCGAGCGCATGTCGCTGTCCATACCTGCATGGTAAGGACGGCATGAGATATTATTGGCTGTCAGAACCTCTGCCAGCTCTTCCACCTTCTTGCGGCTCAGGCAATAGATGATACCTGATTTGCCTGAATGCTGCTTGATATATTTAATAATGTCTCGATCTATGTTGTCGGTCTTGCGGCGTACTTCGTAATAGAGGTTCGGACGGTTGAACGATGACTTGAACGTCGATGCCTTCTGGATGCCGAGGTTCTTCATGATGTCGTTCTGAACCTTCACGGTAGCAGTAGCTGTGAGGGCAATGACTGGTCGCGAACCTATCTTGTTGATGACCGGACGTATGTTACGGTATTCAGGGCGGAAGTCGTGACCCCACTCTGAAATACAGTGCGCCTCATCGATGGCGAAGAAAGAGACCTTGATAGAACTGAGGAACTCGATGTTCTCGGCCTTGTTGAGCGACTCCGGTGCCACATAGAGAAGCTTCGTCTTGCCTGCTACGATGTCGGCCTTGACCTGGTCGATAGCAGACTTGGTGAGCGAAGAGTTGATAAAATGCGCTACGTTGTCATCCTCACTGAAATTTCGCATTGCATCAACCTGATTCTTCATCAGGGCAATAAGAGGAGAAATGACAATAGCTGTGCCTTCCATCAGCAAAGATGGTAATTGATAACATAAAGATTTTCCACCTCCTGTCGGCATAAGTACGAATGTGTCCTTGCCATCCATGAGGTTGTTGATGATTGCCTCTTGATTTCCTTTAAAAGTGTCGAAACCAAAATGCAGTTTCAGACTTTGTTGCAAATTTCTATCTGCCATTGTTGTGAATTATACCTTAACTCAATGTATATTGTTTTATATGGCAAATATATGTATTGTTTTATATATCTCCAAAACAAAATATAAAAAAATTCATTTTAAAAATAAAAAACCGCAAAATTATAGTCAATTCTGCGGTTTGGATACTAAAGAATAGTATTATTTGAGGTTTTCGAGCTCTTCTGAAGCCTCCATCCACTTCTCTGTTGCTGCCTCCAATTCCTGGCGAAGCTGGCCGTGACGGATGTAGAGATTCTGGTCAGAACTGCCTTCAGGAGTGGTCATTTTTGTCTCGAGTTCTGAAATCTCTTGTTCAAGATCAGAGATTTGTTTTTCGGTCGCCTTGACGGTTTTCTCGAGCTGGCTGCGCTTTCTCTTGAGGTCTTTCTGCTCCTCGAAACTCAAGGTATCCGACGTTTGCGGCTTTGCAGGTTGTTCGGCTGCAGTCTTGTCAGATGCCTTGTCGGCAGTCTTGTCTTTTTTCTCAAGTTCCTGGAGCGAATCAAGGTTCTTCTTTTCAAGATACTCATAGATGCCGCAGAGATGCTCGCGCACTCGCTGGTTGCCGAACTCATATACCTTGCTTACCAATCCATCGAGGAAGTCTCGGTCGTGGCTGACGATGATTGCAGTACCATCGAAGGCCTTGATGGCATCCTTGAGAACCTGTTTGCTTGAGATGTCGAGATGGTTGGTAGGCTCATCGAGGATGAGCAGGTTGACTGGTTCGAGCAGGAGACGTATCATCGCCAGACGACTGCGTTCGCCGCCAGAGAGCACCTTCACTTTCTTCTCGATGTTCTCGCCTCCGAACATGAAAGCTCCGAGGATATCCTTGATGCGTGTGCGGATATCGCCTACAGCCACACGATCGATAGTATCGAAGACTGTTAGATTTTCGTCAAGCAGCTGTGCCTGATTCTGTGCGAAGTAGCCAATCTTCACGCCATGGCCAATCTTCAGTTCACCATTGAAAGGTATCTGATCCATGATACACTTCACTAAAGTCGATTTTCCTTCGCCATTTCGTCCTACGAAAGCAACCTTCTCGCCACGTCGTATCATGAACTCTACATCCTTGAAGATAAGATGATCGCCATAAGACTTTTCCACTCCGTTGCAGATCACGGGGAAGTCACCTGAACGTGGAGCAGGAGGGAACTTCAGGTTAAGGCGCGAGTTATCGACCTCGTCAATCTCGATAGGCACAATCTTTTCGAGCTGCTTGATACGGCTCTGCACCTGAATAGCCTTGGTTGCCTGATAGCGGAATCGCTCAATAAAGTCGCGCGTCTCCTCAATCATCTTCTGCTGGTTCTCGTAGGCACGGCGCTGCTGCTCGATCCGTTCGGCATGAAGCACCACATATTTGCTATAGTTCACATTATAGTCATGTATGGTGCCACAAGTAATCTCGATGGTGCGGTTGGTGACATTGTCGAGGAAGGCACGGTCGTGACTGATGAGCAGAACCGTTGCAGAATTGGTGGCAAGGAACTTCTCGAGCCACTGGATTGACTCAATATCGAGATGGTTGGTAGGCTCGTCGAGAAGCAGTAGGTCTGGACGCTGCAAGAGGATCTTGGCAAGCTCGATACGCATGCGCCATCCACCAGAGAATTCGCTCGTTGGGCGATCAAAGTCCTTGCGCTCAAAACCGAGACCGAGCAGAGTCTTTTCTATCTCAGCATCGCGGTTATTCGAATTGATCATCGTGAGCTGTTCGTTGAGATTGGTCATCTCTTCAATCAGCTCCTGATATTCATCACTCTCATAGTCGGTGCGGTCGGCAAGCTGCTGATTCAGGCTGTCGAGATGCTGTTCGAGAGTGATGGTATCTGAAAAAGCCTTTTCTGTCTCCTGTCTGACGGTCAGCGTATCGCTGAGCACCATGACCTGAGGCAAATAGCCTATTGTCAGTTCCTTTGGCTTGCTTACCCTGCCTCGTGTTGGCTGCTGCAATCCAGCGATGATCTTGAGCATGGTGCTCTTGCCCGCACCGTTCTTGCCTACGAGGGCAATACGGTCGTGACGGTTTATTACATACGAAACATCGGTGAAAAGAGGCTTGACACCAAATTCCACCGACAGATTTTCAATTGAAATCATATATTGAAATACAATTCATTATTTTATTTCGACATGGCATTGAGAAGAAGTTCCTCGTTGTTTTCGGTACGAGAGAGCAACTTCGACAATTCTTCCATTGCTTCGATTGACGTGTGTTCAGCGAAATGACGGCGAAGAACCCACATACGGCGAGATATAGCATCGTCGAGGAGAAGATCATCGCGTCGGGTGCTTGAAGCAAGCAGATCGACAGCAGGGAAGATGCGCTTGTTGGCAATCTTTCGGTCGAGCACGAGCTCCATGTTACCAGTACCCTTGAACTCTTCAAAGATTACTTCATCCATCTTCGAACCTGTCTCAATGAGAGCTGTGGCGATGATGGTGAGCGAACCGCCATTCTCGATGTTGCGGGCAGCACCAAAGAAACGCTTTGGCTTCTGGAGTGCATTTGCCTCGACACCACCTGAAAGAACCTTACCCGAAGAAGGTGATACGGTGTTGTAGGCACGGGCGAGACGAGTGATAGAGTCGAGGAGGATAACCACGTCGTGTCCACACTCTGTGAGTCGCTTTGCTTTCTCAATGACCATGTCGGCAACCTTCACATGTCGGTCGGCTGGCTCATCGAACGTTGATGCAATGACTTCGGCATTTACGCTTCGCTGCATGTCGGTCACTTCCTCTGGACGTTCGTCGATAAGAAGGATGATCATATAGACATCTGGGTGATTGTAGCTGATAGCATTGGCGATTTCCTTGAGCAGGACAGTCTTACCAGCCTTTGGAGGAGCCACGATTAATGCACGCTGACCCTTTCCGATAGGGGCAAACATGTCGATGACGCGGCATGAATGGCTGTCGTTGTGTCCTTTGCAGAGCTTGAACTTCTCGTCAGGAAAGAGAGGAGTGAGGTGCTCGAATGAGATACGGTCGCGCACGAACTCCACAGAACGTCCGTTGATTGCAGATATATCTACAAGAGGATAGTTATGTTCGCCCGCATGAGGTGGACGGATAGGACCCTCGATCACATCGCCCTGTTTGAGGTTATTCTGCTTGATCTGTGCCTGTGACACGTAGATATCGTCAGGAGAAGCGAAATAGTTGTAGTCGCTCGAACGGAGGAATCCGAATCCATCGGGCATTATCTCAAGAACGCCACAGCCAGTAAGCACACCGTCAAACTCCTCTGGCTTTGCGCTGTCGAGTTCCGGCATTACGTCTTCATACTCTTCTTCAGAGTCATTGTCGGCTGCAGACATCTCTTCTGCCTTGACAGACTCTGCAGCTGCAGCCATCTGGTCGTTGGCAGTATTATTTGGATTTGGCTGATTGTTAGCCTTCTGCTTGTTCTTTTTCTGGCGGTTGTTCTGTTTTTCTTTTTTATAGCTGTTGCGACTGCTTGAGCCACTACCGAAGAGATCGGCGAAAGCATTCTTGTTTTGTTCGATAAGCTGTTTAGTAGCATCTAATTCCTCTTCCAAGGATGTCTTCTGTACTTCTTCAGAATTCTCGTTCTGGTAGTATTCCTCATCGACTGGCTCATAGTCATTGGCAGACTCATATTGATCGTCTTCAGGATAGTACTGATTGTCTTCAGGATAATATTCATTATTTCCTTCTGCATACATTTCAGGATTGCCATCAGCTGGTTGTTCGTCGAATGATTGCTGCTGGTCGTTCGCATCCTGAACCTGTTCCTCATCGTAAGTATCCTGAGGCTGGCTCATAGGCATTTCCCCTTTTTCAATTCTTCCTTCAAAATCTTCAACATAGCTCAAGAAAAGCTCGGCATCTGCGACAGCCTTGGACTTTCGTCCGCGACCACGAGGTGCTGAAACGATCTTTTCAAGTTCAGAGATACGTTCAATAATCTGATGAATAAAATGCTCTTGGTCATTATGATCAGGATTGTTGACCTTGATGTTGTTTGCCAAATTCAAGAGCTCCATAACGTCGATGGAGTTCAATGTTTCGAATGAAACCATAGTTCTTTGTTAAAACGTAAAAAATGAGATTCGCAAACCAGAAATAAAAGAAAACATAAATGGTATAACCTGATTTGCGGTGCAAATATACAAATATTCTGTTTTTCTGCCAAGAGTTTTTTGATTTTTTTTCGAAAAATCTTACTTCTTTTCAGAAATTTTCTTCCAAAACAGCAATTCTTTTATCGTTTTGAAATCTTTTCGTGCAATAAAACCTATTCCTTGAGTGGTCAAGGCATTGTTGATCGAATAGTCTCGTTCGTTGTAATGGCTATATGCCTTTGCGCGTAGAGTGCCGCTTGTATTGATCAGGAACTCCACGTCAAAGTCACCGATAAATGAATTGGTGTTGTTGTGCAATCCCACTCTGTTGGCAGGGTCTCGATAACCGAGATTGCCATTGAGGATGAGTCGGTCGCCCCAGAGTCGTGTAGTGAGCGAGAGATCCATTTCCATGTCGGTGAAGTCGCCTTTGTCTGACCTGAAGTTTGTGCCCAATGTGAAGTTGTCGCTGACGTGTCCCAAGAGATTGTTGAGCTGTGACGTGAGCGATGAACTGGCAAAGGAAGATAGCTGCGAACCTGTATTGTTCTGCGATGCCGACGCATATTCAGGGGTGTAGAACCGGTTGAAGAGCAAGAGATAGAGTACCTCTCGGTTGAGCATCTCCTGCGTACCTATAAGATTATGCACGAGTGCCTGAACATCGTCGCTCGTGTTCTTGACTTCAATGTCAAAGCCTATCTGCGGTGCAGAGAGCTGACCGGTGACGTTGAGCTTGCAATCTACAGGCAAGGTCGTACGGTTCATGCTTGCCATTGTAGCGAAACTCTCATCAAGGTCACGCAGGTTGACCGATGGAATGCTGTAGATGGCATTGATGTTCAGGTCGGCATTGCTGAAGTTGCCAGGGAAGGTCACGCGGCTTCCGTTCTGAATCTTGAACTCCTTGTTCATCAGGTCGCCTCGCATCGTAATGAGATAGTTGCCCGACGTGATGTTGTATTCGCCTCCGATAGTGATGTCACGACGAGGGTCATAATGCAGCGAGATATTGCCGTTGCCTCGGCAGATGAGTCGGTCTTCAGCGAGAGGATCCATCTGCACATATACCTGACAATTCTCGGTTGCCTGTGCCTGAAGTGACAGCTCTATATAGGTGCTGCTGTTTGATTTTTCTTCCTGTTGTTCAAACTGTATCTTTGGATCGGAATAGTCGAGACTTTCCGAGTCTTCAAATTTCTTCTTGTCGCGGAAGGTCAGGAAGCTATAGCTGTTGTCGGAATATGACTCTTCGCCAGGCGAGAGGTTGAACTGCGATTTGCCAACTGTCTTGCAGCTCACATCCACACGGTGCTTGCCGTCGGCACCTCTCATGACAGCCGTACCCGAAGTGAACAGCTGACCCCAGTACATCTCATTATTATAATGTGAAGGCTTGTCGAAGAGCAGGAATCCGCTGTTGCCGTTTGGCATGTCGATCTTCACCTCATAGTTGTATTTCAATAGATTCTTGTGTCTTATCGAAGCATTGACATAAGCCATCTGCTGGTATTTGTCATAGACCTTTGCGTTATTCATTGCGATCAAGCCATTTTCCAGCATTTCATCAGCTGTCAGATAGATGGTGTCGCGAAGGTTGAGCCTTGAGCCAATCAGATTATTTGTGAAGGTTGCATCGACATAAGGTTTGCCAGTGAGATTCAGGCGGCGGGCAGGACCAAAGAGATGGAGGTTGCCAGTAAGGACGCCGTCAAAGTCATGGAGGAAACCCTTGAGCCAGTGCGCAAGAAAGCGTGCTCTCATCTTGCTGGCATCGAAATTAAGGTCGAGCGAGTCAATCTTTCCTAGTTGAACGTAACCGCTGATGCCTGTATGTTCGTCATCGAGCGAGAGAATGTCTGCGTCAAGTTCTATTCTTCCTCTGCCAAGATTGTAGAAAGCATCAAGATGAGTGTCACCCAGTACACCAGAAAGATAGCTGAAATCCTTGATGAACAGATTCTTGGTCTCAATATGATTGACACTATCAGCCGAATAGACTATCTCGCCAGTGCCTATGCCTCCGAACATGAGATAAGACTTGCCAAGGCAGTTGAACAAAGTGTCAAGACCGAGGTTCTCGATGTGTATCGAAAGATTGTTCCTGCCTTCGGTTGATATGATGCCTTCAGCTGCGACTCGTTGTTTCTTGTGTCGCATGCCAAACTTATTCAGTCCGTAGGTCTTCGCATCCTTTTTCTCAATGCTTATCCCTTCACAGTTCACCGTATCATTATTGACAAGAATCTGGCATGGGTTGATGCATAGCGACAATGGGCTGAACGTTGATGATGCATTGAGAACAGAAGATAAATGATGCTTCTGTGTCTTGTAGTCTATGCTCAGATTATGTATCAGCGAATCACCATCGGCAATGGTAGAAAGCATAGTGCTGATGATGTTGTCGCCATACAAAGCCTCGGGGATATTGATTCCTGCATATATCAGACGGTTGTCTTCGTTCATCTCAATGTGGAAATCCGACTCTTTTGTGATAGCCACAGGAATATTCAGGATTTGCGATAGTTTCCTTTCTTCGCTAATGTTTCCCTGAATTGCAATGGTCGAATCCTGCTTGATAAAGATGACATCGAGCAATTCAGATGAAGAACAAGCTATATAGCCATCCTCATGTCTTTTGGCTTCTGCCGAGAAGTAGGGTAAGAAATAGGTATCTGTGGCTTTGCTCATCTCAAGCGAATCGACATTGAGAAAGCCAACAGGATAATGAAGTGAACCGAGCTTGCCTTCTGCCATTACCTTTGCAGAGAAGCTTATG
>SFEH01000086.1 GCA_004557315.1 Bacteroidales bacterium | reverse complement strand
CATTTTCGACGTGATACGTCGCCGCTATGTGGCGTTGACCCCCGAGGAGTGGGTACGTCAGCACTTTGTCCACTACCTGCTGGAGCACAAGGGCTATCCGTCGGCCTTGCTGGCCAATGAGGTGCAGCTGACACTGAACGGCATGAGTCGCCGGTGCGACACGGTGCTCTATCGCCGCGACCTCACTCCCCGTCTCATCGTGGAGTACAAAGCCCCCGAGGTAGAGATTACCCAGCGGGTGTTCGACCAGATAACGCGCTACAACATGGTGCTGCGGGCCGATTACCTGGTGGTGAGCAACGGCCTTCAGCACTATTGCTGCCGGCTCGACTACCACCGGCACTCCTACTCCTTCTTGCGCGACATCCCCGCGTACGGCGAGTTGTAGCCCTCCGCTCCTCCGCGGGTGTATGGCACATACCCTCTATAAGGGGGGCTAAAGCGATTCGATGCTGTCACGATAGCTTCGCAATTGCTCCTCTGTCAGTCTGCTGCTTGCCTCCTTTAGGTCATGCAGAATCACCTCCCTGTCCGTAGGCAGGTATCCTGTGAACGGGATGGGGTTGCTTACGGTTCTGGCCAGTATATGATATCGTCCAGAAGACAACCGCAAGGAGAACATCAACCCCAAGACTGGCAAGCCATATATCGAATGGTGGTGCCCGATGCAGCGATTCGTGATCTTCACCAATGAGATTCACATCTCACACTCGATGCGTCAGGAGCTGAAGAAACTGGTGAGTGGCGAAATCTCGGTGACCTATAGCACTGCGTTCGAACCGGTCATCGAAGCATGCAGTTCCGAAAGCTGCGGCACCGATCGCGAGAATCTGGAGGGAGCTTGGCTTGGCGAAGACATGAAGAAGGCTTATATCGAAATGTTCAAGCAAGGCTATGCGGCAAGCGTCGAAGTATGGGATAAGGATCTCCACCTCATCGGTGGTCTTTACGGTCTCACCCTCGGCTATGGTTTCTTTGGCGAAAGCATGTTCTCGCTCAAGCCGAATGCCTCGAAGATAGCGCTCATCGTGCTTGCCAAGTATCTCGAAAGCCGCGGCATTACCCTCATCGACTGCCAGCTCGAGACCCCCCATCTCCGCAGCATGGGCGGCCGCTTCATCCCCTACGACGAGTATCTGAAGATCATCCGAGGCGAATAGCCCCCATTGCAAAAGAGGAAAAAAGCAAAGAAAAAAGCAAAGAAAAAAGCAAAAGAGCCAAAAAGCCCCCTTTGCAAAAGGGGAAAAAGCCACTGTTGCATAATGTTCCGCATTATGCCTCCCCCATCGTCAAAAGAAGCAGAAGCGAAAAAAAGCAGAAGCAAAGAAAAAAGAAAAAGCAAAAGCAAAAAACAAAAAAAACAAAAAACAACCCCCCCAATATGAATACTTTCCGTTCATCGGTACTTGCAGGCATCTGCATCGGCATAGCAGGCTTTGGCTATCTTGCCGAAAAGAGCATCATCGGAGCCGTGCTATTCGCATTCGGCTTGCTCACTGTGGTTCACTATGGCTTGCGCCTCTATACAGGCACAGCAGGCTTCATAAAGAAGAATGAAGGCGGACGCTTGCTGTTCATCCTCTTTGGCAACATCGTGGGCTGTCTGCTCGTTGCCCTCATTGCACGCTGTTCGCCAATGCCACTTCAGGACACCGCACAGAAGATCCTCGAAGGACGACTTGCCGTCGGACCGCTCAAGGGAGGCATCCTTGCCATAGGCTGCGGATTCATCATGACCACGGCAGTCACCTTTGCCCGCAAGGGTCAGAACCTTCCGCTGCTCTTCGGCGTGCCACTCTTCATCATGTGCGGCTTCCCTCACTGTGTTGCCGACGCTTATTATTATCTGTGCGTACCTGTGCCGTTCATTGCCGACAACTGGCTGAGTGTCTTGATCTTCTACGTCAGCATCGTCATCGGCAATTTCATCGGCTGCAACCTCTACCGTCTCATCTGGCGCGACTGACGGCACGCATCTGGGGATGCTATTTATTTGAACCTATCGCCCCAGAGAGACTGCAGGTGCGCCTTCAAGCGATCTTCCTGGGCATTGGACTGGGGCTGATAGAAACTCACCCTCTGCAATGCGTCGGGAAGATATTGCTGACGCACGAAGTGACCCTCGTAGTTGTGGGCATACTTGTAGTCCTTGCCATAGCCCATCTTCTCCATCAGCTTGGTCGGTGCATTGCGCAGATGCAAAGGCACAGGCACATTGCCTGTCTGCTCGACCGTCTGCAATGCCGCATTGATGGCGTTGTAGGCCGAATTGCTCTTTGGCGAACTTGCCAGATAAACGCATGCTTCGGCCAATGGAATACGTCCTTCAGGCCATCCTAACTTCTGTACGGCATCGAAGGCGGCATTGGCAAGGAGCAAGGCATTGGGATTGGCAAGACCGATATCTTCCGACGCGCTGATAACAAGCCGGCGAGCAATGAATGCTGGATCTTCGCCTCCTGCAATCATTCGTGCCATATAGTAGATGGCACCGTCGGGATCACTGCCTCTGATGCTCTTGATCATTGCCGACACGAGGTCATAATGCAACTCACCTCCCTTGTCGTAGGCCAAAGGGTTCTCCTGCAATCGTGCAACTACCCTTGCATCGTCGATCACAACGACATTGCCGCTGGCCGAAGCTGAGTCATTATTGTCCGATGCTGAGTCATCGTTAGTCAAAGCAGAGTCGTCATCATCATCTTCATCATCATCGTCTTCCTCATATTCAATATCCTCATAGTCGGTGCATACCAACTCGATGATATTAAGGAACTTGCGGCAATCGCCACCAGCATATCGGAGCATTGCCTGTGTCTCGCGCACTTCGACCTTCTTCTTTGAGATGATCAGATCTTCTTTCAGCACACGGTCGAGCAATCCGAGCAGATCGTCATCGTTGAGCGGCTGGAGGGTATAGACCTGACAACGCGACAGCAGCGGACGTATGATCTCGAAACTTGGGTTCTCGGTGGTTGCACCTATCAGCGTCACCGTGCCATTCTCCACTGCTTCGAGCAAAGAGTCCTGCTGTGACTTGGAGAAACGATGAATCTCGTCGATAAACAATATCGGCGAACGCTTGTCGAAGAACTGGTCTTTCTTGGCACGCTCTATCACCTCGCGCACATCCTTCACGCCACTCGACACAGCCGACAGCGTGTAGAAAGGCAAGTCGAGGGTCTGGGCAATGATCTTTGCCAATGTTGTCTTGCCCACACCTGGAGGTCCCCACAGTATGAAAGACACCAAATGACCTGACTCGATCATCCGGCGCAACACAGCATTCTGACCCACCAGATGCTTCTGTCCGACATATCCATCGAGACTCTTGGGTCTCATTCTCTCTGCCAAAGGTTGCATAAGCAATTAATTTGATTAACGATAATAGAAACTTCACATCTTCACCACCACATTAACACCAACGGCATCGTAGCAGAGATCATCGAATCCTACCGAAACGCCCACGCGCATCAGATTGGAGAGACTTATGCCTCCCGATAGCTCGCTGTGCATCTGACGACCGACAACCTTGACCGCATGAGCCTGCGCATACCAGAAGAGATTGGTCCATTCGGCATGAGCCTCGACCCATGGCTTGGAGGTCGATAGTTCGTAGTTGTCGAGCAAGGAGAAAAGGGCGATATTGGGCTTGGTCTGAAGCGCAAATGCCGATGCGTCGAAGTGGCGCATATCCATCAGCAACACGCTATTGCGCACAGGAAAGAATCCTGCCGATGCCTGATAGACGACCTTCTGGTTCTTTCCCCAGCCATCCCTCATGCCCGATATCATGGCTTCGAGCGAGATGTACCGCAGCTTTCCGCCTATTCCCGTCGTTCCTCGGATAGAGTAAGTCGGATGCTTCGACTGCGCGATGGCGTTCATGTCGTTCTCAACCATAATCATCCTGCCAGGGATATAGTCGATCTGCCAGTCGAGGCGCAATATCTTGTCGGTTCCGAAGTCAGCCATCGGCACTCCACCTATCTCGGGGATATTGGGAGCTGCATCCTTACCGAAAATGCTGGTCTTTCTGTGGTTGACCACCTGACTGCGTTTCTCCCAAGCCGCGAGTGCCGTGAGCTGGACATCGGCAGAGAGTGCGCCATAGAGCCTCGCTCCCACCGTGGTCTGTTCATATAGCTTGAAATGATTCCAGCCGAAGAGAGCCGTTGCCATCGAACGTTCGGAATCGCCCATCACTGGATAGCGGTCGAAGTCATTGGTCATCCTGCCGCCAAACACCTCGAAGAAACCGAAATACTGTGGTGCGAACACATAACGCAATGCGCCTCGTGCCATGAGCTGTTCGCGCGAACAAGCCCACTTCACGTTCTCGTCGATCTCGATGCGCGAATAGTCAGATAGCACCTTGCCGATAGTCGTCTTTGGCCCTATGGCAAAGCCATTGACAAAATCGACGGTCATGAGGCTGCTCACACCTTCGTCGATCCTCATAAAGTAATCGCCACTCCTGAACACACCTCCCTTGACCAGCAATGTCTGCCAGTCGGAGCCCTTGTAAATAGGCAATTTAGCCTGCCCACGCAGTGCCAGAGGCAAAGCAAAGAGCAGGCTAATGGTTATGACTTTGAGTATTCGTCCCAATTCTAAAAATTAATGAGCAGCTTCAAATTCATCGAGGAAGCGCTGGTCGTTCTCCGAGAAGAGGCGCAAGTCCTTCACGCGATACTTGAGGTTGGCAATACGCTCGACACCCATACCGAAGGCATAGCCAGTGTATTCCTTGCTGTCGATGCCGCTTGCCTCGAGCACGTTAGGATCGACCATTCCGCAACCCAAGATCTCGAGCCATCCTGAACCCTTGCACATCGAGCAACCCTTGCCCTTGCAGAGCGTACAGCTCACATCCATTTCGGCACTTGGCTCGGTGAATGGGAAATAGGAAGGACGGAGACGGATCTGTGTGTCAGGTCCGAACATCTCGCGAGCAAACTGAAGGAGCACCTGCTTGAGGTCGGCAAAGCTCACGTTCTTGTCGATATACAGACCCTCGACCTGATGGAAAAAGCAGTGAGCACGAGCAGAGATGGCTTCGTTGCGATATACTCGACCAGGGCAAACCACACGGATTGGAGGTTTCTGCTGACCCATGGTGCGCACCTGTACCGAACTGGTGTGGCTGCGGAGCACTACGATAGGGTTCTGCTGGATGAAGAAAGTGTCCTGCATGTCGCGAGCCGGATGGTCGTCGGCAAAGTTGAGAGCACCATAGACATGCCAGTCATCCTCGACCTCCGGACCTTCGGCAATCGAGAAGCCAAGGCGAGCGAAGATGTCGATGATCTCCTGCTTGACAAGGCTCAAAGGATGACGAGTGCCCACCTCATCAGGATAAGCCGGACGGGTAAGGTCGATGCTGTCGTCGATATGGTCTTCCTGCTGGTACTGGTTCTTGAGAGCCTCGAGCTTCTCTGTAGCAGCAGTCTTGAGTGCATTGAGTTTCTGACCGATCTCGCGCTTCTGCTCTGGAGCCACATTGCGGAAATCGTTCATAAGCGCAGAGATCGCACCCTTCTTGCTCAAATACTTGATGCGCAAAGCCTCGATCTGTTCTGCATTCTCGGCATGAAGGCCTTCAATTTCGGCCATCAATTGATTGATTTTCTCTATCATATTCTTTGAAATAGTCTTGTTTCATGCAAAATTTCGGCGCAAATATAATAAATTTGGTCGTGAAAGCGAAATTTTCGGTAAAAATTATGTATATTCGCGTTCAAATATAGTCTAAAAGGCATCATGAGTGACATCAGCAATAACATTTTAAATCGCGTAAAGCAATTTTTGACCGACAACAATCTGCTGCAAGCCGAGCATCCTCTCATCTTTGTTGGGTTGAGTGGAGGAAGCGATTCGGTGGCTCTCATCCATATCCTGAAGACATTGGGATATGCCAATGTCGTTGCCACCCATTGCAATTTCCAGCTTCGCGGCGAGGAGTCGGAACGCGACCAGGCGTTCTGCGAGAACCTGTGCCGTCAGATGCGCATCAAGCTCTACAAGCGCCGGTTCAGCACCTTCGACTATATGGAGCGAAAGCACCTTTCGCTCGAAATGGCGTGCCGCGAACTACGCTACAACTGGTGGGCTGAACTCATCAACACCTTCGTGAGCGACACTCCTCACGACCAGCGCTTCATTGCCGTGGGCCATCATCTCGACGACAGCATCGAGACAGTCTTGATGAACCTGATGCGGGGCACTGGCATCAACGGGCTCACTGGCATCGTGCCTTACAATATGGCGACAAGGGTAGTGCGCCCTCTGCTCTGCCTCACACGCAACGACATCATCAGCTATGTCGATGACAATGGCTTGGGCTATGTGACCGATTCGACCAACCGCGAGAACGACTGCCAGCGCAACAGCATCCGCAACCGACTGCTGCCGCTTATGGAGGAGATCAACCCCAACACGCGACGTGGCATCATCAACACCATGAACCACCTGCAGGAGATACGCGACATTGCCTATCAGCACATCGACGAGAAACTGGAGGAACACGTGATGACTGAAGACCGCAGCGGATGGATGATACGTCATCTCATGACACGCGACATGGATGTCAACCGCAGCGACTTCCCTACCCTCGTGCGCGAGTTCATCCTCTCACAAGGCATAAGGCTTCACCCCAACACTCTGGCAGAAGTGGTGCAGTCGGCACGCTTTGGCGAAAGGAAGATCTATCAGGGCGAAGGCTACTGGATATGCAACAGCGAAGACGACCTGCTCGCCGAAGCCAAGCCGCTCGACTTCAGCAACGAGATACACGAGATACATGGCACCGACATTGTCCCAGGATGCAACTCGACCGACATGTACAATGTCTTCGTCACCACACCCGATAAGCTAGAGAGCCTGCATGTCGATGCGACAATGACGCTCATCGACGCAGACAAGGTGCATCTGCCACTCATCATGCGTCACTGGCAAGAGGGCGACCGAATACTGCCTTTCGGACGAAAAAAGACCAAGCTGGTCAGCGACTTCATGACCGACGCTCATTTCTCGTGGTGGCAGAAAGCTACCAACTGGCTCGTCACCGACTCAGATGGCACAATTCTATGGGTCTATGGTCTCCGTTCGAGCGATGTGGCAAGGATCGACAGCCAGACCAAGAAAGTGATAGCGATAGTTGGTCCCGAATTTTAATAAAACAATTGCTGATCATTAATTCATTATTTCTTTCATTGCTAATTTCATTTTTTCATTGTTAATAATAAACTTACATTATATATCATTATGGCACAGACAGTTGACGACAAAAAGATCATCTTCTCCCTGGTGAATTGCACTCACACGATTCCACAGACGCAGAAGACAGTATTGAAGAACATCTACATCAGCTTCTTCTATGGCGCAAAGATTGGTATCATCGGTCTCAATGGCGCAGGTAAATCAACTCTCATGAAGATCATAGCAGGCATCATCCAGCCTTCACAGGGCGAGGTGGTGTGGAGCCCCGGATACAGCGTGGGTTATCTGGAACAGGATCCTAAGCTCGATGAGACAAAGACAGTCAAGGAGAACATCATGGAGGGTGTACAGTATATCTATGATGCGCTTAAGGAATACGATGAGGTGAACATGAAGTTTGCCGAACCAGAGTATCTCGAAGATCCTGACAAGATGGATCAGCTCATCAACCGTCAGGCAGAACTGCAGGACATCATCGACTCGACCGATGCTTGGAACATCGACTCAAAGCTCGAACGCGCCATGGCAGCACTCCATTGTCCTCCAGGCGACTGGGGCGTACAGACTCTCTCGGGAGGTGAACGTCGCCGTGTGGCTCTCTGCCGTCTGCTCCTCAAGAAACCTGATGTGCTCCTTCTCGATGAGCCTACCAACCACCTCGACGCTGAATCAATCGACTGGCTCGAACAGCATCTCCAGCAGTATGAGGGAACAGTGATTGCTGTCACCCACGACCGTTACTTCCTTGATGATGTCTCGGAGTGGATCCTCGAGCTCGACCGTGGCGAAGGCATCCCATGGAAGGGCAACTACTCTTCATGGCTTGACCAAAAGACTAAGCGCATGGCTCAAGAGGAAAAGACAGCCAGCAAGCGCCGCAAGACTCTCGAACGCGAGCTTGAATGGGTTCGCATGGCTCCAAAGGCTCGTCAGGCCAAGGGTAAGGCTCGACTCAACTCTTACGACAAGATGATCAATGAGGAACAGAAGGAGCGCGAAGAGAAACTCGAGATCTTCATTCCTAACGGACCACGTCTGGGTGCCAAGGTCATCGAGGCAAAGAATGTGGCAAAGGCATTTGGCGACAAGGTATTGTTCAACGACCTCAACTTCATGCTCCCTCCTAACGGCATCGTCGGCATCATCGGACCTAACGGTGCGGGCAAGACTACTCTCTTCCGCATGATCATGGGACTCGAGACTATCGACTCTGGAACATTCGAGGTGGGCGAGACTGTGAAGCTGGCTTATGTCGATCAGCAGCATAAAGACATCGACCCAAAGAAGAGCATCTTCGAAGTGGTGAGCGGTGGCAGCGAACTGATGCGCATGGGAGGCAAGGACATAAACGTGCGTGCTTATCTCAGCCGATTCAACTTCAACGGTGCTGACCAGGGCAAGCTCTGTGGCGTGCTTTCGGGAGGTGAACGCAACCGACTCCACCTTGCCATGGCTCTCAAGGAAGAGGGCAACGTGCTGCTCCTCGATGAGCCAACCAACGACATCGACGTCAACACCCTCCGCGCACTCGAAGAAGGTCTCGAAGCCTTCGCCGGCTGTGCCGTTGTCATCAGCCACGACCGATGGTTCCTCGACCGTATATGTACACATATCCTTGCGTTCGAGGGTGATGGCAATGTCTTCTTCTTTGAAGGCTCATATACCGACTATGAGATCAACAAGGCGAAGCGACTTGGCACTGAAGAGCCAAAACGCGCACGCTACCGCAAGCTGATGGAAGACTGATCGCTTCCCGATTGCTTTGTGGCAATAAACTAAGACACAGGACATTCTTGCTATGGTTGCAAAAATGCCCTGTGTTTATTTTTTAAATTAAAAAACAACATTTATTTCCTGATGCAAATAAACACAGGTTCCTGAAATGCAAAAAAAGACTGACATGTCAGCGTTTGGTAATAGAAAATGAGTTTGACAACTTTGACAACTATGACAACTATAATCTGAATCTGCTTCTTATCAAGAGAATCATCCTTAGAAGTCGAAAACAGGGGTCCCCACATGCTC
>SFEH01000085.1 GCA_004557315.1 Bacteroidales bacterium | reverse complement strand
GAAGAAGAACTAATTAAAAAAAATGTCCCAGCATATCAATATATGTTGGGATTTTTTTCTATCTATTCTGTTTGAATTTCCTAGTTGCAATAATTTGTCAAAGTTGTCAAACTCTTTTCATAATGAAATAGTGGGTCAAGGCCGGTCAAGAAGCGATTGAATTGTTGCTTATGTCTTTCCCATACCAGTCCCCAGACCCATCAAAAAACCTTCTCCACGAAAAGTTCTTGGTTATAAATGACGATGTCTGCATCCTTGCCCACTTCGAGGCTGCCCTTTCGGTCATCGACATGCATGATGCGGGCAGGGGTGAGGCTTGACATCTTGATTGCATCTTCCAACGGAATGCCAGCTTTCTGCACTATGGTGCGGATCAGACGGTCCATTGTCGCTACCGAGCCTGCGAGTGCCGAGCGGTCTTTCAGCTTGCACACGCCGTCTTCAATCATGACGCGAGGATCGAATGCCTCTGCGTCTTCACAAGCCGTACAAGCCAAGGCATCTGTCACGAGGCACATGCGGTCGGCTCCCTTTATCTTGTGTATGAGCTTAAGGATTGCAGGTGGCACATGTATGCCGTCGGCAATCACTTCGACCGTGAGGTCATCAATGAGATAGACGCTCTCGACCGTTCCTTCCTGCTTGTATTCGCCCACCTTGTGGAATCCTGGCATGGCGTTGTAGAAATGCGTGACGTGAGAGTAGCCATGGGCAAAGGCATCCGACACTATCTCATATCCAGCCGTAGTGTGGGCAATGCCTGCCACAATGCCGCGGTCTGACACGAACTTGCCAAACTCCATAGCACCGGCCAGTTCTGGCGAAGCATCCCATCGCTTTATGCAGTCGGTACTGTCGAGCAGCCTTCGGTAGGTCACGGGGTCGGGCATGGTCATGTATTCGGGTATCTGCCCACCTGCCATCGAAGGGTTGAGGTAAGGCCCTTCAAGATGCAAGCCGAGCACCTGCCTGCCAGGCTCCTTCATCAACTTTTCGGTAATCCCGATGGCTTTCTCGATCATTTCGGTCGATGAAGATGCGAGGGTAGGGAAGAGGCTCGTGGTGCCAAACTGGCGATGGGTGTCGATGATGGTGCGGAATGCAGCTTCGTCGCACTCCATGAAGTCGCGACCGCCTGCACCGTGGCAATGCATGTCAATGCCTCCAGGCACGACATAGTTGCCTCTGGCATCATAGATTTCCGCGCCTTCGATCGGCGCTTTCCCTTCGCCTACATAGGTTATGATGTTATCTTCGAACACCACAGTTCCGTTGTCGATCCACCCCTGTGGAGTCAGCACCTTGCCATTGATGATTTGAGTAGTCATTGTTTCAGAGTATGAACATTCTGCTTCGGGCGAGCATGCAAGCGCCTACCACAGCAGCCTCGTCCTTGAGTTTCGAAATAATGATTTTTGAGTCCTTGTTCACGAGGTTGAGCGAATGGCGACGTACAGCAGCGCGGACAGGTTCGATGAGATAATCCGATGCGAGCGACAAGTCGCCTCCTATTATCACCAGCTCGGGGTTGAAGACATTGATCATGTTGGCCACATTCTTGCCCAGTTCGTTGCCTAAGTGCTGAATCAGGTCTATGCAGAGCGTGTCTTCCCTGATAGCAGCATCGATGATATCCTTCATCGTTACGTCTCGGATGTTTTCGAGTTCCATGCAAAGCAGAGAGTTCTCGCCAGCCTCGATTCTTTCGACGAATTTTCTCTTCAATGCACGTCCCGAGACCTCGGTTTCCAGACAGCCTTTCTTTCCACAGTAACAGAGTATCTCGTTGTCGTAGGCATAGGTGTGACCAATCTCTCCCGAGAATCCCGACTTGCCGGTATATAGCTTGCCGTCGATGATGATGCCGAGACCGAGACCTTCCGACACATTGTAATACAGTATGTTCTGCTCCTTGCTTATACAGCCTCTCAGGTATTCGCCATAGGTCTTTGCCCTCGAGTCGTTGTCGATACATACCTCATAGCCGATATGCTCGCTGAGATAGTCGGTCAGCGAACGCTCGCCAGTGTAGAAGAAACTGTAGCTGTAGCCAGTGTCGGAATTGATTCTGCCCGGGATCGAGATGTCGATGTTCAGGAGCTTGTCTTTGTCAACATTCAGCGTGTCAATGAAGATCTTGATCTTCTGGGTGAGTTCGCTCAGCCCCTCCGCGCTGTCGGCAAGCGTATAGACCTCCGACTGCTTGATGATCATCTCGCCATTGAGGTTGATGAGACCGAAGAGCAGACGGTCGTTCTCGACAGCTATGCCGAGGAAATAGCCGCCGTCCTGATTCAGTCCATAGAGATTAGGATGCCTGCCACCCTCTGTCTCCAGCTTGCCATGAGTCTTGATTATTTCCAACGCTGTCAGGTTTTCCACAAGTTTGGTCACAGTAGGCACACTCATACCCACCACTTTGGCAAGGTCAACTATAGTTGCAGCACCATTCTGAATGAAATAGGTTATGATCTGCCTATTTGCAATGGCATTCTTGCTGCCTTTGAAAAGATCTTCTGCGTATTTCATAATTTAGAAAGTTTTATATTAGGGCAATGCTTGCTTGTTAACTTACTATTTTTAGTATCATTGTTCTGCAAAGGTATATAACTTTATGAAACAATCCAAATATTAACAAAGAAATTTAATAAAAAGAGGAAAAAAGAATGAAATTTTGGAAAAATATGCAATCTTTGTAGGAAATAGCCTTTTGCGGGTTGCATATTTTATAAATGTTTTAGCAAAATGGAAAGTTTTGTCCATAAAAATTTGCAAATTGTATTAAATACAATGCGATGATAATAAAATTATTTATTAGATGTTGTATGTGATTGTTGGCTGAGCTAGACGATTATTCAGGATATAGAGCAACTGTCAAAACACATTACTTAATAAATTATGTAAATAAATGCAATGGTTTAGCAAAAGATGTATGTTAAGGAATGATGAAAAGTGAAATCTTTTAGCAAAATGGGGAAAATTTTAAGAAATATTTGCAATAATGATATATATGGGTTGCAATAATAATAAAATATTTAATTAAATAGGGGTTTGGAATGCGAAATATTTAATTTTTATACTGCCATATTAAAAAAATGTATAACTTTGCGTCGTGAAAAATCAATTTGTGTGAGTCTTTCTCGGATTATTGGGCAGTCTGAGAGCGTAACAAGACATAATTTGCCCTTGAAGAAAAATCAAAATCAAAACACTATGAAAAGACTAGTCTTTTTTCTTTTCTGCAGTATGATGGCTTTGGCATCATTCGCACAGAACAGAGTTACAGGTGTTGTCACTGATGCTACAGGCGAGCCGTTGATCGGCGTTAACGTAGTGGAAGATGGTACAACAAATGGTACTGTAACAGACATTGATGGCCAGTATTCTATCAACATCGGAGATGGACACACACTCACATTCCGTTTTGTGGGATACTCTTCTCAGACAATCAATCCTGCCGGCAAGTCGGTTGTCAACGTGACAATGACTGAGGATTCGGAAATCCTCCAGGACGTAATCGTCATGGCCTACGGTGGCAAGTCAAACCGTGCCAAGGTTACCAACTCTATTGCCAAGGTCGATGACAAGGCTCTCTCATCGGGTATCCACTCAAATCCAGCACAGGCTCTTTCAGGTGCTGTAGCAGGTCTCCGCGTGCAGCAGACCAGCGGTGACCCGGGTGCAACTCCTTCGCTCACACTCCGTGGCGGTACATCGCTCAACGGTACTGGCTCGCCTCTCGTGATCATCGATGGCGCAGAGCGCAGTATGGCTGACATCAACCCTCAGGATATCGAGACAATGCAGGTGATGAAGGATGCGGGTTCGACTGCCATCTACGGTGCCCGTGCTGCCAATGGCGTTATCCTCATCAACACCAAGCGCGGTAAGGAGGGTCACAGCTCAATCAACGTGCGCGCAAAGTATGGTCTCAACTACTATCGCGACAACTACAACTACCTCAATGCTGAGGATTACCTCTACTACATGCGTACTGCTTACTATCGCGGTTCACACGTAGCCAAGCTGTCGAATGGCAGCTGGATGGGTCCTGCTAACTACTCTACAGTCAATGGTACTCAGCCTTATGGTACTGGTAATATCTACCGCAATGCCGATGGCACTATTGCCGACGGTAACAAGGTGAATGCTGCCAACTGGTCAACAATGAAGTATGATGCTTCAAATCCTGACCATCAGGCTCTCCTCAAGAAGGGATGGCAGGTGATGAACGACCCTCTCGCGAAACTCGACCCAGAGAATTTCGCTGGTCAGCAGCTCATTTTCTACGACTTCCAGCTCCGCGACTATAACATCAACAGCCCTGCTGCTTCACAGGACTATATGGTCGATATGTCTGGTGGTAATGACAAGGGTTCTTACTATGCTTCTCTCGGTTTCAACAACTCTGAGGGTACTGCAACCAAGAACTGGTATCGCCGTTTCACTTTCACATTCAACGGAGACTATAAGATCCGCAAGTGGTTGACTTCATCTTCTTCTTTCAACTTCTCTAACAACACATGGTTTGGAATGACTCCAACACAGAGTGCTGCTAACTACTTCAGCCGTACAATGACTGTGCCTCCAACATTCCGTGGTAGAAACGAGGATGGCGAGTGGTTGATCGGTGTGCGCGGTACAGGCGATGCTAACGTATTGGCTTATATCGATGCTTACAAGCAGGACAACAATACCAGCAAGTTCACAATGGGTCAGTCGTTCAATATCAACTTCATGCAGGGGCTCGACCTCAAGATCTCAGGTAGCTGGTACTATGTTGATACTAAGCAGGAACAGTTTACAAAGGACTTCCAGAGTGGTGTTAACCAATGGTACACTTCTCGTTATTCTTCTAACTACTTCAACAACCAGCTCAACCAGACTTACAATGCCGTTCTGACATACAACGATCTGTTCGCAGATGTTCACAACGTCAACGTAATGCTCGGTGCTGAATACTACGATTCAAAGGTCAAGGGCTTCTCGGCTGCTGGTCAGGGCGCTCCTACTGACGACTTCCAGGATCTTAACCTTACAGACCAGGGCGAGGGCAAGCGTTCGATCGACTCTTGGCACAACCAGAACCGCATTCTCTCTTTCTTCGGCAAGGTTGACTACGATTATGACGGCAAGTACATCCTCTCAGCAGTGCTCCGTGGTGATGGTTTCTCTCGTCTTGCCAAGGACAACCGCTGGGGTTGGTTCCCAGGCGTTTCTGCAGGTTGGCTCTTCAACCGCGAAGGCTTCATGGAAGACTATAGCGACATCATCTCTTTCGGTAAGGCTCGTATCAGCTACGGTGCCAACGGTAACCTCGATACAAACTACATCGGCAACTATACCGTACAGGGTGCTTACGGCAACTCAACCAAGTATGATGGCGAAACATCTAACCTCCTGAGCACATTGCCAAATCCTGCTCTCGTTTGGGAGAAGTCTCGCACATTTGAAGTAGGTGTTGACCTTGGTTTCCTCGAGAACAAGTACAACTTCAACATCTCTTACTACAACCGTCATACAACTGACAAGATTGCAAGTATCACTCTTCCTTCTCACTCAGGTGTAAGTTCGTTCCTCTCAAACAATGGTGAGCTCCAGAACCAGGGTATCGAGTTCGAATTCAAGGCCGACATCTTCAAGACAAAGGATTGGAACTGGACTGTCAGCATGAACGGTGCATACAACAAGAACAAGATCATCTCTCTCCCAGACAACGGACTTGAGCGCAACCGTCAGGGCGCATACGAGGTTTATACAGGCAATGGCGATGAGAAGAAGTGGGTAGGCGGTTATCAGGAAGGTCAGACTCCTGGCGTTATCTACGCATTCAAGGCTAAGGGTCTCTATCGCTCAGAAAGCGAGATCCCAGGCAACTTGATCGATAAGACTTCAGGTAACAATGGCTCTAACGGTAAGTGGCTCTACGGTCCTGAGGCTTGGGCTCAGCTCTCAGATGCTGATAAGAAGGCAGGCTTCCCAATCCAGCCAGGTGATGTCATCTGGGAGGATGTCAATAAGGATGGAGTCATCGACAACTACGATCTGGTTAAGATCGGTAGCTCAGTGCCAAAGTGGACTGGCGGTCTCACTACTACTGCTACATGGAAGGGCTTGACTCTCACCGTACGTACTGACTTTGCTCTCGGTTACTATGTGACTGACAACCGTACTCCTTGGATCATGGGTTGTATGCAGGGTGCATTCAACACTATCGACCTCGTGAAGAAGGCTTACGATCCTGCTACAGGCAAGGGCAAGTACCCAACATTTACTTGGGCTGACCAGTTGCAGAAGCGCAACTACGCACGTAGCACATCAATGTTCATCTACCGTGGTGACTATCTCGCATTCCGTGAGGTGTCTCTCGCCTACAGCTTGCCAAAGGCATGGATCAGCAAGCTCCGCATGGAGAAGCTCGACCTGAATGTTTCAGCTCAGAACCTCGGCTACATCACAGCAGCCAAGAACATGTTCTCGCCTGAATATGGTGCTGACTCAATGGGTGGTTATGCATTGCCACGCACATTCATCTTTGGTCTCAACGTAACATTCTAACGTCTTAATCAGAAATCTAAATATGAAAAAGATATTTTATAGCTTGGCAATTGCTGCTTCAGCAATGCTTGTAGGTTGCGATAGCCTTGACTTGGCTCCAATCGACTATGCAGCAGCAGGAAACTATTGGAAGAATGAGGCTCAGGTAAAGACTTTTGCCAATGGTCTTTCGACTAACCTGAGAGCTGACTTCAATAATTTCTCACACGTGGTGTTGGGTGAGACTCGTGGCGGTACCTTCCGCGATGGTTCTTCTTCAACAGGTGTGTCTCTCAACTATGCCATCATGGTGACCAACTCGCTCACCAAGGACAAGACTGGCGTATCAAACTGGAATGGCTACTACTCTCGTATCCTTCAGGTCAATCACATGATCGACAAGGTTGAGAATGGCTGTGAGTTCCTCTCAGAAGAGCAGCGAGGCTCTTATCTCGGTCTGGCTTATGCTCACCGTGCATACTACTATTTTATGCTCTACCGTACCTATGGTGGCGTGCCTCTCGAACTTACTCCAAAAGTTGCTGAGGGAGTGACTGACATCAATGCTCTCTATATGGCACGCAGCACAGCTGAGGAGACTCTTGCACAGATCAAGGACGATATCAACAAGTCAGAGTCATACTACGCAAAGAGCAACGACAGCTTCAAGTGCACTAACTGGAACAAGTATGCCACCGCTTGCCTCAAGGCTGAGATTTATCTCTGGTCGGCTAAGGTGACTACGGGCAACCATACGGCAACCGGCGCTTCTGACATCGCCGTTGCTAAGGCTGCTCTCCAGACAGTCGTTTCAAGCGGTAAGTTCGCCCTCATGGACAACTACGCCGACATCTTCGACTACGACCACAAGAAGAACTCTGAGGCTATCTTCGAGCTTCCATTCAACAAGGATGAGCTCAGTATGTCAAATGGTAACTTCTTTGTGCCTCAGGCTTCTCTTCTCTATGGTAGCTATTATTATGAAGATGGAAGCAAGGTAGAAAACGATGACCTCGGACTCTGTGGTGGTGGTTATGGACGTATCGAGTTCCGTGAGGATTTTGTAAAATCAATGGATAAGACCGACGCTCGTCGTTCAGATATGTTTGTTGAGTATTATAACGGTCCTGTGGCTGAAGAAGCAGAGTTCGGTTGTGCAATGATGAAGTTCATGGGTCACATCGAGAACTCTATACGCTACTACGATGGTGATATGTTCGTATATCGTTATGCTGATGTCCTCCTCATGCTTGCTGAGTGTGAGAACTATGGCGGAGGCGATGTTGCACAGTATATCAACATGATCCGTGAGCGTGCCTATGGCGAGAACTTCGATGAGACCGTGGCTTACAAGAATGGCGACTTCGCTGCCAATGAGCTCGCAATCCTTCAGGAGCGCACTAAGGAGTTCTTTGGTGAGGGTAAGCGTTGGTTCGACTTGGTTCGCCTTCAGGATGCATCTCACAAGTCTCTTGCATATTCTGCAGCAGCTTCTTATAACGGAACTCCTATAATCACTAACCAGCCAATACTTTGGCCTATCGATACAGGTGTCCTTTCTGGTGACAAGCTCATCGAGCAGACTCCTGGTTATTGATAAATCTTTGAAAACACACACGCTCATTGAGAGCAAATCAAACGGGGCGTCTTTGTGGCGTCCCGTTTTTCTTTCTAAAGGGTGAGTGTGGGTTGTAGTTACGATATTGATCATGACACGCCGTTTCTTGTTCATATTCCTTTGTCTTTCTTGCATCTTCACCCTCACGTTTGCTGGAGTGAAGAAGCAGAAGAGCCGTCAGCCTGTCAAGGTGGCATGTGTGGGCAACAGCATCACATACGGCACAGGTCTTGCTGACCGAGCGACTGAGGCTTATCCGGTGCGCTTGCAGAACCTGTTGGGAAGCGGCTATGAAGTGCGCAACTTCGGCAAGCCTGGAGCAACATTGCTCCGCAAGGGTCATAGGCCATATATCCTTCAGAAGGAATATGCCGATGCCAAGGCTTTTGCAGCCGATATTGTCGTGATTCATCTTGGTATCAACGATACCGACCCGCGCAACTGGCCCGACTATCGCGATGACTTCATCGCCGACTATAGAGCATTGATCGACACTTTCAGGATGGTCAATCCCAAGTGCCGTGTGATGATTGGCCGAATGACGCCTCTCACTACCCTGCATTCTCGCTTTGAGAGCGGAACGCGCGACTGGCATGACGAAATCAACGAGGAAATCGAGAAGGTGGCAAAGGGGGCAGGTGTGCAGATGTTCGACCTCTTTGAGCCTCTCTACAAGCGTCCCGACCTCTTCCCTGATGCTGTCCATCCTGATGCCGAAGGTGCAAGCATCATTGCCGACGTGGTATATAGCGCCATCACAGGCGACTACGGAGGACTGAAGATGCCACTTGTCTATAGCGACAACATGATGCTGCAATATGACCGCAATCTCGACATTTCGGGAACAGCCAATGCTGGTGATGAGGTGACTGTCAAGCTGGCAGGGCAGAAGAAGTCGGCAACATGTGGCGACAATGGTCGTTGGTGCGTCAGGATTGATCCTCTTGCAGCTGGCGGACCTTACACTCTCGAGGTCTCGACCCAGAAGCAGAGACTCTTATTTAACAATGTGCTTGCAGGCGACGTCTGGCTATGTTCGGGACAGAGCAACATGGAGTTCAAGCTGGCTCTTGCCGAAACAGCAAGTACCGACATTCCGGAAGCAGGCAACGCCAATATTCGTCTGCTCAGCATGGATGCACGATGGCCGACCAGCAAACAGGCATGGAGCACGACGGCACTCGACTCTGTCAACCAGCTTCATTATCTCGTGACTGAAGGATGGAAGGAGTGTGACAGCGAGTCGGCAAGTTCATTTTCGGCAGT
>SFEH01000084.1 GCA_004557315.1 Bacteroidales bacterium | reverse complement strand
ATTGGCAAGCTCCCACGCCATGATGGCAGGGCTTTCAGAATATGGCTTGCCTGTCACGGTGTTGGTGCGCGACACGATGAAGCGAGTATGGTTGGCAGCAAGTTCCTTCGCCTTTTCGTTCTTGGTAAACTGGCTGTGATATGCCTGGAAAGCGTTCCAGTCTTTTGGTGAAGCAGGAGTGCCCATGCCAGCCCATTCTAGATATACGCCGAAGCCACCGCTCCATTCCCATGAATTGTTGAGATAAAGCACAGCCTTCATGTTACGACGTTCGAGGTCGGCGATGAGGTAGTCGAGACCTTGGAGGATGGTGTCGTTATACACACCTGGAGCAGTTTGCAGAGTCGGTTTGATCTGATAATCGAATTCACCCTTGCCATCGCCACCTACCAAGACGCGGATATTGGTGATGCCGATTTCCTGCATAAGGTCGAGTTCCTTCTTGAGTCGTTCGCGGTTACCGCCCAGACCTTCACTGGCCAGGATTGCTCCGTACCAGAAGTTTGTGCCGACATAACGGTATTCCTTGTCTCCGATGTAGAAATGTCCGTCTTTGACTTTTACAAACTGAATTGGAGCCTCTTCGCAAGTCTTGTCCTGCTCTTTAGGCACAGTCAAAAATATGCCTATGATACAGCAAATGATAACGACTATCAGTCCTAATACTTTCTTGTCCATAATATTGAAGATTTAAAATTAATGATTGACTTGATATTTTGTTTAGAAGTTGTCGGTACGGAAAGGTACAATAGGTAGCTGACGAGAGTTGTGCAGTTTGCCCACCACGAAATTCTTGAAGCAATAGCGTACATACTTGATTTCAGGCACCTCTGGACAAACCATCTTGAGCAGAGGACGAGTGTCGTTGTTTGACGACCATACGATGGCAGGGTGGAAGATGCCGTCATCGCCTGCTGCCTCAAATCCCTCAATGTCCTGCATGCGGTCGAAGCCGTCGAAAGCGTTGGTGAAATAGAGAAGTGTGACCTTTCCCTTGTCGTTAGGATTGGCTGCGACAGGCGTTCCGGCAATGACGGCTTTGTCCCATTCATTAGCTTCGACCACCTCCATTTTCTCGAATTCAGGATTCTCTGCCCAGAATCCACTCATGCCATAGTCGCGGGTAGCTGCCATATATGCCAAGCGTTGTCCGATCTCAAGTTTCTTGGTTGCATGAATCTGATCTTTCTCCCATTCATAAACGAGGTCGCTGGTGCAGACACATCCGCTGTTTTCGAGGCTATGTGCAATCTTGTGCTGAACCTCGCGGAACTTTGCTGCATCTATGCCGTTCTCGTCGTTGCCATAGCGATAGCCAGGAATCTCGACTGTATAGAATGGCAGCTTGTCACCAGGTTGGTTCCACCCGGTTCGCCAGAGCTTTGCCATGGTCTGGAAACGCTCGAAGTATTCCTTCTCATAGCCGACATTGCTTTCGCCCTGATTCCACAGGAAACCTTTGATGGTATAGCCCATGAGCGGGTGAAGCATGCCATTGTACATCACCATCTTTCGGTGATAATCAGTGTCTTTTGGCAACCATCCCTCGACACAGCTTCCGCCCCACGAGCAGTTGATGATGCCCACAGGGACGTCGAGCAAATCGGTAAGAGTGCGTGCAAAGAAATAGCCGACAGCGCTGAAACGCTGGGCATTCTGAGGTTCGCAGATTTCCCATTTGCCAGCCACCTTATCTTGTGGGACAAGGGCATCGGCCTTTGGTATTGTTGCAAAGCGTATGGCTTTCTTGTACTTGCCTGAATTGGCGATGGCTTCATTTGAACCCTCGATAGGGCAGTTCCAGAAACCTCCGAGCGAGATCTCCATGTTCGATTGACCCGAACAGAACCACACTTCGCCGATCAGTACATTGTCGATGGTCTTTGTCTGTCCATCGCCTTTCACAGTGATAGAATAAGTCTCGTAGGAAGCAGCTGGTGTCTGAACCTTGATTTCCCATCGTCCAGTCTCTTTGTCAGCCTTTGCCGCATACGTCTGATTGTTCCATGATGTGGTTACATTGACAGTCGAACCACCCTTTGCCCAACCCCATAGTTTGGCATTGGTCTGTTGTTGGAGCATCATGTTGCTACCGATGATCTCTGGAAGGTCCAGAGCATAAGCCGACAGTACGCAGAGTGACATGGCGAATAATAAGATTATCTTTTTCATGAGAGAAAAAACTATAATGAGTAATACTTGTCCTTCATTATATCTATCTGTTGTTTCGTTGGCTTCAGTGTGTATGAGCGATGGAAACATATTAGATTAGATATTGCAAATTTATATATTATATTTTTATTGACCAAGAAATAAAAAATATTGTGTAAAAAAAAGATAAAATAGTATTATATTATTTGTCAAAACTAATTTCATTCCACCATAAAGAAGGCACAAATAAACCATAATCAACAAAAAACCGCAGCACCAATCGGTGTTGCGGTTTGTATCAGTATCAAAAGGAGATGTCCTTTCTTGAGAGTCATTAGAATACGCCCTGAGCCATCATAGCCTTGGCAACCTTCATGAAGCCTGCTACATTGGCACCCTTGACGTAGTTAACGTAGCCGTTAGGCTCAGTACCGTACTTCACGCAGTTCTCGTGGATGTTCTCCATGATCCAGAGGAGCTTAGCATCAACCTCTTCTGAAGTCCAAGAGAGACGTTCAGAGTTCTGAGTCATTTCGAGACCAGAAACTGATACACCACCTGCATTAGAAGCCTTACCTGGAGAGTAGAGGATCTGAGCATCCTGGAATACCTTGATAGCTTCAGGTGTAGTTGGCATGTTTGCACCTTCACATACTGCCATCACGCCGTTGGCAACGAGAGCCTTAGCAGCCTCTTCGTTCAACTCGTTCTGTGTAGCGCAAGGGAGAGCGATGTCAGCCTTCTCGAACCAAGGCTTCTGACCAGCTACATACTTGGCATTTGGATATTCGTCAACATATTCCTTGATACGGCCACGCTGTACCTGCTTGAGGTCGAAGATGTAGTCGAGCTTCTCGCGGTCGATTCCGTCTGGGTCGTAGATGTAACCATCTGAATCAGACATTGTCATTACTGTACCGCCAAGCTGGAGAACCTTCTCTGCTGCATACTGAGCAACGTTGCCTGAACCTGAGATGAGAACCTTCTTGCCCTCGATCTTGTCACCCTTGGTAGCGAGCATTGCACGGAGGAAATAAACGACACCATAACCAGTAGCCTCAGGACGGATGAGAGAACCACCGAACTCACGGCCCTTACCTGTCAATACGCCCTGGAACTGACGAGTATATTTCTTGTATGCTCCGAACATGTAGCCAACCTCACGACCACCTACGCCGATATCTCCAGCAGGAACGTCGCAGTCAGGACCGATGTTGCGGTGGAGCTCAAGCATGAATGCCTGGCAGAAACGCATAACTTCAGCAGCTGACTTTCCGCGAGGAGAGAAGTCTGAACCACCCTTTGCACCACCCATAGGGAGTGTAGTGAGTGAGTTCTTGAATGTCTGCTCGAATGCAAGGAACTTGAGGATTCCGAGGTTTACAGAGCTGTGGAAGCGAATACCGCCTTTGTAAGGGCCAATGGCATTGTTGTGCTGAACACGATAGCCAGTGTTTGTCTGATAGTTGCCCTTATCGTCCATCCAAGTAACGCGGAATGTATAAACACGATCTGGAATACAGAGACGCTCGATGAGGTTGACCTTGTCAAACTCAGGGTGCTTGTTGTACTCTTCCTCGATTGTGCCGAGAACTTCTTCTACTGCCTGATGATATTCAGGCTCGTTAGGGAATCTGCGCTTGAGATCCTCAAGAACTTTTTTTGCGTCCATAATGTCTTAAATTTTGATTGAATACATAACCTAATTTTCGTGTTGCAAAATTATGGCAAAAATCTTGAAATAACAAATTTTTTGAGAGAAAACTTATAGAAAAAGTGAAAAATACCTCAAAAATGTATAAAAACAACCTTTATTCTAACAAAATGATATTAAAAAATGAATGAAAATAGCGAAACGATACTCAAAATGGCAAGACCAGCAATGATGGCGATTGTCCACCACTCGTTCTTGGCGCTATTGATATAGGATTGATGGATTGAAACCTGAAAACTCAGTAATATCGCTATTATGCCTAAATAATTCTCGAGATGGCTGATATCGATTATGGCTATGATGGTGATAATGAAACTCAATATCGATAGCATGATGATGCTCGAGTAAGCCTTGACCGAATTTGCCACATTGTTGGTCAAGCCTGCTATACTATATATAATAATGAGTATAGCGATATAGCCTATGAACACCCATTCCCATCTGGTATAGTCAATATAGTCAGGAATAAGGTGGTCGAGGATTTTTGTGTATGAAAGAAAATGCTGGTCGGCATTGTCGATTCCGAACAAAAAGAATCGACCGACATAGCAAAGCCAGATGGCAAGGACAACACCTGTGAGGATGCTGCCGAGGTTCTGCTTGCTCAATGAACGCAGCTGATAAAGAATGATGGGAAAGAACAAAAGCCAGAAGAGGCTATAGTTGAGCAAGGTGCTGACTGCTCCTGTGATGAGTCCACAGAAGATAAGAGGAAGGGTCGCTATCTTGTTTTGCCATGTCTGCATCATTGTCATAATGATGAGCAGAAGCCCGAGCATCTGAATCAAATAGTACCACTGGAACTTATCAATATCGTACCATCGCTCTGCAGCCAATGTGCCATCCTTGTATTCATTGAAGTTGATCAATGCAAAATTCAGCACCATGGAGATAAGCGCCCAAGATATTGGAAACGCATGATTGCGCTTGAAGATGCCCAAATGGTTGACTTCAATGATATTCCAGATCATCCAGGCAAAAAGGCCTGAAGCAATCCAGTTGGCACAAAGAGCTGTCGCTCCTATACCGCTCAAGAGAACTTGGGCGAGTATAGGAACAACACTAACAGCTACTATTATGTAGTCGGTATATTTCTTGTCAAATGGTGCAATCATCAATCCCAAGCAGCGAGATCCTTGCCGATGTCTCGGCGATAATACTTGCCTTCGAACTGGATAAGCTCGGCTCCGCGCATCGACTGTGCAAGTGCCTCGTCGCGGTTGTTGCCGTATGATGTGACGCAGATTACTCGTCCACCGGCTGTCACGACGTTGCCATCCTTTTCGGCTGTGCCCGCGTGGAAGAGAATAGACTTCCTGTGGCTGTCTTCAGGAGCTACTACTCCTTGTGTGAACAGCTCATCGTCCATGCCTGTCATCACTTTGCCCTTCTCGTATGATCCTGGATAACCTCCCGATACGAGCACTACAGTCACGGCAGCACGAGGGTCTATCTCGAGTGTCTTTTCGTCGAGATTGCCGTCGGCTACACCCTCGAGAAGTTCCACGAGGTCGCTCTTGATGCGAGGCATTACTACCTCTGTCTCAGGATCACCCATGCGCACGTTATATTCGATCACCATTGGGTCTCCAGCTCCGTAGTTCTGGATTGGACGATCCATGCGGATGAGTCCGAGGAAGATGAAGCCCTGGTATTCGAGTCCTTCCTTGCTGAGACCGGCGATTGTTGGCTTGACGATGCGCTCCTCGACTTTCTGCATGAACTCATCGTTGGCAAACGGAACAGGAGAGCAGTTGCCCATACCTCCAGTGTTGAGGCCTGTGTCACCTTCGCCAATACGCTTGTAATCCTTGGCTACAGGGAGTATCTTGTAGTTCTTGCCATCGGTAAGCACGAAGACCGAACACTCTATGCCGCTCATGAACTCTTCGATTACGACAGTTGCCGAAGCCGCACCGAACATACCGCTGAGCATCTCTTTCAGCTCGCGCTTTGCTTCGTCGAGAGTAGGCAGTATCAGCACGCCCTTGCCAGCAGCCAAACCGTCGGCCTTAAGGACGTATGGTGCCTGAAGCGTCTCGAGGAACTTGCATGCCTCGTCGTATTCAGCAGCAGTGAACGACTGATAGCGGGCAGTAGGGATGTTGTTTCTCATCATGAAACGCTTGCAGAAATCCTTTGAGCCCTCAAGCTGTGCAGCTGCCTTGCTTGGGCCGATAACCTTGACATCAGTACCCTTGAAGTAGTCATAGATTCCATTGACAAGCGGATCTTCAGGTCCGACAACGACCATTTCGATGCCGTTGGCAGCAACAAACTCCTTGATCTTGTCAAATTCATTGACCTTGATAGCCACGTTCTCTCCATAAGCGCCTGTACCTGCATTGCCTGGTGCAATGAAAAGTTTTGTGCATCTTGGGCTTTGAGCCAGTTTCCATGCAATGGCACATTCGCGTCCGCCACTGCCTAATAGTAATATTTTCATATTCAAAAATTGGTGTTAATGGGGTGAAGAGGATTTATAAGTGGTCGAAGAAATACTGCGCGATGCGGTTGTTGAGATGGTTGCGATCCTTTCCACTCACGTTATGTGGGTGATTGACATACATCATGAAATCGGGATAGGTGTTTTCCTTGACCGAATTCTTGAGGAATTGCAACGACATCTGTGGCACCACTGTATCGTCCTGATCATCGTGTATGATGAGCAGCTTGCCCTTTAACTTGCCAGCCTGATTGATCAGAGTATTGTTGGCATAGCCTTCGGGGTTGTTCTGTGGCGTGCCCATATAGCGTTCGCCATACATGACCTCGTAACGGCTCCAGTCGAGGACAGGACCTCCACATACGCCTACCTTGAATGTTTCTGGGTAGTTGAGCATCATGTAGGTGGTCATGAATCCGCCATAGCTCCAGCCATAGATGCCGATACGGTTGGCATCGACGTATGGGAGAGAGGTAAGCACTTCGATTCCCTTCATCTGATCCTTGCCTTCGTTGAAGCCGAGGTTATGCCAGATAGCCTGTTCGAACTCGAGCCCGCGGTTGCTTGATCCTCGTCCGTCGATTGTGAACACCACGTATCCACGCGAAGCCATGAAGCAATCCCATGCAGGAAGTCCCCACTGATAGCCGTCAGTTATGAGCTGGGTGTGAGGTCCGTTGTAGAGATAAACCACAGCAGGATATTTCTTGCCTTCTTCCATGTTCAATGGCTTGACCACACGATAGTAGAGATCTGTCACACCATCGGCTGCCTTGGTTGTGCCTACTGTCACCTCTGGACGAGCATATCCCTTCCATGGGTCTTCAGCTGTATAAAGCATTTCGCGGCTCACTTTGTTGCCCTTGATGGTGCAGAGCTGGCATACACGAGGTGTCGTGCTGTTGGAATAAGCATCGTAGAACTGTGTGTAGTCCTTGTTGAACATCACGCTGTGACGACCAGGCTCGGCTGTGAGACGTATCACCTTCTTAGTCTTGAGATCCACTTTGTAGAGGTTGCTCTCAAGAGGAGAATCCTTGGTTGCCATGAAGAAAGCCGACTTGCACTTTGGATCGACACCGATAAGGTTGGTGACAAGCCAGTCGCCAGATGTAATCGGTGTGATTATGTCGTTGCGGTTTTCAGCCGACTGACCAGCCTTCTTGTCGAGCTGGCAGAGATAGAGATGGTTGAAGCCACTCTTTTCGTCCTGATAGATGAACTTGTCGTTGCTGCCAGGAAGGAAGAAGAGAGGGTTCTCAGGCTCTACATATTTTTCGCTTTCTTCTGTAAAGATAGTGTAGAGATACTGTCCTGTCTCGGTGCTGTAGGCATTGAGCGCCATGAAGTTCTGCAGGCGGTTGAGCTCGAAGATGAAAATCTCCTTGCCATCTGGTCGCCAAGATATATTTGTCAGGTAATGCTCTGGGTCGTTGAGGCCGCGCTGTGTCTGACCATTCATTGCCCATTCAGGCTTGTCGTTGGTCTTGAGATAGACAGTTGCCTGTGTGTCAGGGTTGAAGATACCAACCGTCACCTGATGAGAAGTCATGCCAGCCATTGGATATTTGCTCCATTTCACCGTTGCTTCGCGATCGTCGGTTTGCACCAATGGGTAGCTCTGAACCATTGTCTCATCCATGCGATAGAAAGCAAGCTGATGACCAGAAGGGCTCCAGAAAATACCGCCGTTGATGCCGAACTCATTGCGATGAACCGACTGACCCCACACGATGTCGCCTTCCTTGTTGTCGGAAACCTCGAAACGCACAGGTTCTTCAAGAGTCATGATCCCTGGTTCCTTTGATCTGTTGGATTGTACCACAAAGAGCTTGCTGCCCTCGTTGACGGCACTCCATTCGCCATCGGCAGAGAGTTTGCCCTGACGGCCGTTGCGACGAGGTCCGCCCATAAGCCCGTCAGCACTTTTGGCATCTTCAGGCTTTACATACTGAAACACTCCATTCTCGTCGAAGTGAGTATTGAGCAGCGACTTGGTATATTTGCCCTGCATTGTTTCGAAAGTGAGAATCTCGCCCTTTGTCTCTGGGGTTGTGCCCTGAGCGAATACTGATGTCATAAGGCTCATGGCAAAAATTATAAATACGTTGCGCATATCTTATTACTCTGGGTATTTATTTGTCGTCAGAAAGATCGAGCACATGCTTCGATGCGTCAAAGTCTTCTCCAAACATCGGACGGTTAGGGTCAAAGACCTTTGGTCCTCGCTTATTCTCTTTCTTTTCCTTGTCAAATGGTTTCTTATTGTCGAAAGGCTTGCGCTCCTTCTTTTCCTTGTCGAAAGGCTTGCGTTCGCGAGCAGGTTTAGCGTCGGCCTTCTTTGCCACGATCGAGCCATCTTCGCGCACCTCATAGTCGCGTTCTTTCTTGTTGTCGCGAGCACCTGAAGGCTTCTTCCTGTCCTTGTCAAACTTCTTTCCGTCCCTATCAAATTTCTTCTTGTCTTTGTCGAACTTCTTGCCACCCTTGTCTTCCGACTTGCGGTCTTTCTTTGCGTATTTATGTTCGAGCTTGGTGAATTTCTTCTCTCCTTCGTCGGTGGTTTTCTTCTCAAGTTCGTTGCCTTCAGCACGGAATTCCTGGAACTTGCCCTTGAACATCTCGTACTTGCGCAACTGGCAGCTGATGCCACCATTGTTGAGGTCGATCTTGATTGACGGCTTGAGTCCGATGAGGTCGAGAGGCTCTGCTTCCGACTTGTTGCCGCGTGCATCCTTGATCACCACCTTCTCTTCGCTCGAGATCACCCATGCCTCGCAGTTCTGGAAGCCCTTCTTGAGCGAAGTGCCGACCATACGGTAGAAAGTAGGGACGTCGGTAATGAGACGCTTGCCATAAGGAGGGTTGAAGACGAGCATTGGGGCAGGAGCATCAGGATTCTCGATCAGAGCCTCATTGTAAGCGCTCACTGCAGGATGAGTATCGTTGGCAAAGTCTTCGAAGTCCTTATGTTCGAGAGTGATGTATTTGGCAAGACCTGCAGCCTTGATGTTCTTCTCTGTCACTTCAAGAGCCACCTTTGAGATGTCACTGCCGTAGATATGATGTATGAACTCACGCTGTGCCGAATCATCGTCATAGAGATCCTGCCAGAGTTCTGAGTCAAATGCGTTTTCGCCAACTGTCCAACGTTCAAAGCCGAAGCTCTTGCGATAGATGCCAGCAGGAGTGTTGGTAGCGATGAGAGCCGCTTCCACTAGGAAGGTGCCGCTACCGCACATTGGGTCGATGAGGTCGCGAGAACCATCCCAACCTGCCTTCAAGAGGATACCGGCAGCAAGCACCTCGCTGATTGGAGCATCGGTGAGCTGTTCCTTGTATCCACGTTTGTATAAAGGTTCGCCCGATGAATCAAGACTGATGGTACAAGCCGAACCTTCCTGATCGCCCTCATCGGTGATGTGGAGGTTGAGCTGTACGTCAGCGCTTGCAACGCTGACCTTTGGACGCTTCATGCCATTCTCGACAAAGAAATCGCAAATAGCGTCCTTGCATCGGTAAATGGCATAGCGTGAATTGCGGAAATTTTCACTGTAAATAGTGTTGTCGATGGTTATCGTCTGGCCTTCTTCGATATATTTTGTCCAGTCGATGGCCTTGACCTTGTCATACAGCTCTTCAGGAGAAGATGCTGTGAATCGTTCAACTGGCTTGAGGATTCGTAATGCGGTGCGGAGCCATAGATTGGCCATATATAGAGTCTTCTTGTCACCGACAAAACTTACCATACGATTACCGATGGCAATGTTGATGCCACCGATAGATTCAATTTCTTTAGCGAGAATTTCTTCTAACCCAGCGAGGGTCTTAGCAATAATTTGGAACATTGATCAAATAATGGATAAGAAGTTAAGGAGCTAAGATGTTAAGTCGAGACTTTGACAGGCTTAACAAGATACAAAGCCCTTAACTCCTTACCTTATGATTATAGAGATTTGTTATTTCTTACCTTTCTTGCCCTGAGCAGGTGCAGCGATGCCGTACTTAACTTTGATGTCATCGGCGATAGCAGCCTTGTTGACTGCGATGTTCATTGTTTTTGCACGCACGAAAGCTGGAGTTACATAGTAGATACCGTTGTAGTTGCCAGACTTGTCGCCCCAAGAGTTCTTTACCATGAAGTACTCATTGCCCCACTGGTCGTTGGCAATACCGAAGATGAGCATACCATGGTCATCGGTTGTCTTCTTGCCATCGTACATTGCCTGACGTTCAGTTGCAGTCACGATCTTCTGAGCCTTTGGAGTCACTTCCTTCTCTGCATCCTGTGCTTCTTCCTTTGGAGCATCAACGCCGATGAGACGTACCTGATCTGAGCTGACAGTGCTTTCTGCTACCTTCTCGTCGTCGTAAGTGGCAACACCCTTGCGAGAGAACCCTGCTTCCGACACGTCAGAAGCCCAGAGCACAGGATAGCCAGCCTTGACAGCCTCCTTGATTACACGGCAGAAGTCATCGAGTTCCATGTTGGTCGAAAGTCCCCAGCGCCAGTTGTCCTGTACCTCGATTACCATCTTTTGGAAGTCGTTCTCGGCTGTTGTGTAAGGCTCGTGAGTGAAGCTTGTGAGGTTTGCATAGTCAGAACCCTTGAGTCCGAGTGACTGTGCCCACGACTTTGGAGTA
>SFEH01000083.1 GCA_004557315.1 Bacteroidales bacterium | reverse complement strand
CTGGCAACAGCTTCGTATATGACAACCACCGCTGGATTGAGAACGACACTTACAGAGACGTAAGCAATGGCATGGAAGAGACTGCTACTGTGGAGCGTCAGACCATAAAGGGCGGAGAGGTAGTCAAAACTCATCGCGCGGGCAGCAAGTGTACGACTGACATCAACTACACCATCTACAATCAGGGAATCGTCGATGTTGAAGTCACCTTCACTCCTCATTCTGACAAACTTCGTCGCGCAGGCATCGTCGTAATGCTCGACTCTCTCCTCAGCAACGTCCGCTACTATGCTCTCGGTCCTTGGGAGAACTATGTGGATCGTCACGACGGAATGGTAGCACAATGGTTCGAAAGCAAGGTTGGAGAAATGGGTGGCGATTATGTGAAGCCTCAGACTATGGGCGGTCGTGAGCAGATGCGCGAACTCCAGCTCATGGATGGCAATGGCCGTGGCATCAGCATTCAGGCTGAAGGCAATGTCAGCTTCTCGATCAACCGCAATACCGACGAGCAGCTCATGAATGCCAAGCATCACTGGGAACTCGCACCTAACGAGAGCAACGTGCTTCACCTCGATGCATATCACCGAGGCTTGGGCAATGGCTCTTGCGGTCCTCAGACCATCGAAGAGTATTTCGTTCCGAATAAGCCAATGACATTCAAGATCCGTATCAAAGCTTTGTAATACTTGAATCGGTAAGTAAATCTTACTGTTGATAAACATAATCCACGGCAAGCTCAGAATCTTTTCTGTTTCTTCCGTGGATTATTATTTTATGTTGTCAACAATGAAATCAACTAAGTTATCAACAGTTTTACCCTGTTTTCCACTGTTATCAACATAATATTATATAGTTTTCAATAGTTTCTTCAACATATATAAACAAAGTTACCAACATTGCTGTTGATAACTTTAATATTTGTTCAATAGAGGATGGAAGGCTATAAGAATGGGTGACGCGCTTTAATATTCATCCTGTTCGAGTTCCATGCGGTAGTCCTTGAGTAGCTGCATGAGTTCGGCAGTGATCTTTTCTGTTCCAGGTTTGCCATAGATGCTATGAAGTTCGTCTGGATCATTCTGGAGATCGTAGAGCTCGTAATAATCGACTGGAGTGTCGGCAATGCCAAATCGAGGAGTGAGGGCTGCCTCGACATCCGAGCGATAGAAGTGAATAAGCTTATATCTATCGGTGCGCACTCCATCGTGGCGACGTACCATGTGCCATGCCGGATAGTCGTAGTAATGATAGTAGATAGACTTGCGCCAATCGTCGTGCTTCGGTCCATCGAACACACGGGTGAGAGGCAAGCCCTTCATGTATTCAGGCTGTTCAGCGCCAGCAAGGGCAAGGAAGGTCGGGGCAAAGTCGATGTTCTGCACCAAGTCGGTATTGACCGTACCAGCAGGTATTGACTTCGGATAGCGAATCAAGAGAGGAGTGCGGAGGCTTACCTCATACATGAACCGCTTGTCAAACCAGCCATGTTCACCCATGTAGAATCCCTGATCGGAATCGTAGATGATGATGGTGTTGTCGAGCAGGTTGTTTGCCTTCAGATAATCGTATATCTCGCCCACGCTCTCATCGACCGAATGGATGGTAGCAAGATAGTCGCGCAGATAAGCCTGATACTTCCACACGCCGAGTTCCTCTGGTGTCATGTTGGCTGAGCGGAAAGCCTCGCGGCGTGGGCCATAGTAGCGGATATATGCCTCCTTCTGGTCATCGTTCATTCGATACCAGTCGGTAATGAGCTTATCCATCTGGAGATCGTCATAGAGAGTATCGACTTTAAGGTCGAGACCGAGACGCATATCCTTGACGATGTGCATCTCCTGACGGTGAGCAGCCTCGCCACGATCGCTATAGTCGTCATAGAATGTAGGAGGCAGAGCGAAGGTCGTCTGATCGTACATGCCAAGGTAGGTGGTGTCAGGGAGCCATGCGCGATGCGGAGCCTTGTGGTGCATGAGCACGAAGAATGGCTTGCTCTTGTCTCGATTGTCGAGAAACTCCTTGGTGTGCTGGGTCACAAGACGAGTCGCATAACCCTCCTCACGACGCCATTCGTTGTTGGTTGTGTTGCCACGGAACACTGGATTCCAGTAAGTACCCTGGTCGTCGAAGGTGTGATAATAGTCGAAGCCTTTAGGAGTGGTCTTGAGATGCCACTTGCCTATCATGGCTGTCTGATATCCCGCCTGCTGCATCAGTTCGCTGACGAAGGTGCGTGTTGAGTCAATACCCTCGTCGAGCATACGCTGACCGTGATGGCTGCTGTAGAGACCTGTGATGAGACAGGCACGGGAAGGTGAAGAGATTGAGTTTTCGACAAACGAACGCTGGAAGCGCATGCCCTCGTTGGCAAGGCGATCGATGTTGGGTGTCGGAGCGAGCTTGCCGACAGGGTCGCCATAGGCAGATATTGCCTGATAGGCATGGTCGTCAGACATTATATAAATAATGTTGGGACGTGTTCCTTCGGCTGGTACTACCTGCGCCTCTTTCTGTGTGCAACTGTGGGTAAGGCCGGCTAATGCGGCAAGCGAACAGAGTGCTGTTCCTGTAGAATCTTTGCGTGTCTGCATGATATACAACTTTTAAATGGAATATATATATTGGAGATAACGACTGATCGTGAAATCAATCATTATCCCCCAAGATGTTCAGGTTTAGATGAACTTGGTATTGCGCATGTCGCCACTCTCAGCAAATTCAAGATGCATGCGGAACGCATTCTGGAGTGAATGAGGAGTATGCAAGCCCTTGCCTTCTGAGAGACGGAGATAGTCCCAAAGCAACTGCTTGTAGTCTGGATGTGCGCAATTCTCGATGATGAGACGGGCACGCTGGCTTGGCGACTTGCCACGAAGATCGGCAACACCCTGCTCGGTGACGAGCACACGTACAGAATGTTCTGAAGAGTCAGTGTGGGTGACCATAGGAACAATCGACGAGATCATGCCGCCCTTAGCAGTCGAAGGTGTCGTGAAAATACTGATGAAAGCGTTGCGGGCGAAGTCGGCTGATCCACCGATACCGTTCATCATCTTTGTGCCAGAGACATGTGTCGAGTTGACATTACCGAAGATGTCGGCCTCGAGTGCAGTGTTGAGAGCTATGATACCAAGACGACGGATGCACTCAGGATGGTTGGTGATTTCCTGTGAGCGGAGCAGCACGCGCTTGCCGAAGACATCCATATTGGCATACATGGTCTCAAGAGCATCGTCGGTCAATGAGAGAGACGAACCTGTGACATAATTGCATCGGCCGTTGAGCATAAGGTCGATGACAGAATTCTGGATCACCTCGGTGAACATCGAGAAGGCCGGCACATCGGGATTGTCGCCAAGAGCACCGATGACGGCATTGGCAATATTGCCCACACCACTCTGGAGAGGAAGGAACTCCTTAGGAATACCTCCACGCTTCAGCTCATTGACAAGGAAGTTGGAAACATGAGCACCAATTGCACGAGTCTCGTCGTTCAATGGAGTGAAACCCGCCTGCTTATCGCTCATGTTGGTCTCGACCACTGCCACCACCTTCTTAGGATCGACCTCGGCATAGATGGTACCGATACGGTCGCCAGGAGAAGATATCATGAATGGCTTGCGATAAGGCGGAATCTCAGGAATATAGATATCGTGCATACCAGTAAGCTTGCCTGCATGTGCTGCATTCAACTCGATGATAATCTTATCGGCCATCTTGAGCAGCGTAGGGCTGATACCCACCGAAGTTGAGAGAATAAGGTTGCCCTCGGGAGTGATCTCTGATGCTTCGACAATGGCATAGTCGAGCTTGCCAAGGAAACCATAGTGTACATCCTGTCCGATCATAGAGAGGTGACAGTCGAAATACTGGATTTCGCCAGAGTTGATGGCATTGCGCATGTCCTTGTTGCTCTGGAAAGGAGTGCGGAACTTGACTGCATGAGCAAGGGCGAGGTCGGTGTCGATCGATGGACCTGTAGCGCCACCCGTGATCAGCCCAATCTTGAACTCACGACCAGCTTCATGCTCTTCAATTGCATACTTTGCCAACTCTGCTGGCACTGCCTTTGGCACACCGACCGACGAGAATCCTCCAATGCCGATGGTGTCGTTGTTGCTGATGAGACGAGCAGCCTCGGCTGCCGTCATTACTGGATAATTCATCTTAGCATTCTTTGTAGTAGTTATTCTTTATTTTTGACGTGTTCAATACTTGACATTGTGCATATCTCCGCTCTTCATGAACTCCTCGTGGAACGAGAAAGCCTTGCTCAATGACATTGGAGTATGACCTGCCGTGCCATCCATCAGATGCAGATACTCGCGCAGGAGCGGACGATAAGAAGGATGAGCACAATTCTCGATGATGGCCTCTGCACGCTGGCGAGGGTTCTTGCCACGCAAGTCGGCAACACCCTGTTCGGTGACGAGAATCATGACACTGTGTTCCGAACTATCGACGTGTGAGACATAAGGCACAATGGCACTGATGTTGCCACCCTTAGCCACACTTGGGCAGATGAACACAGATATATAGGCATTGCGGGCAAAGTCAGCTGCACCACCCACACCATTCATCATCTTTGTACCCATGACATGAGTAGAGTTGACATTGCCGAAGATATCTGCTTCGAGGGCTGTATTGATGGCGATGATGCCAAGTCGGCGCACTATCTCTGGATGATTCGACAGTTCGTAAGGGCGCAGGATGATATGCTGCTTGTAGAACTCGATATTGTCCATCACCCTGTCATAGACCTCATCGCTCAAAGCCAGACTACCTGAAGAGGCGAATGTGCATCGGCCTGTGTCAATGAGCTCTACCACCTGATCCTGAAGCACCTCGGTATAGAGCTTGAATGGAGGGATCTCGGGAGCCTCCTGAAGCGAATGGAGAATGGCATTGCTGATATTGCCCACACCGCTCTGCAAAGGAAGGAACTCTGGAGGGATGCGGCCAGAGAGATACTCGTCGGTAAGGAACTGTGCGACGTTTCTGCCAAGCTGGGCAGTGACCTCATCGACCGGAGTAAATGGCTTGACATTATAACGATAGTTGCAATCGACAACAGCGACAATCTTGTTAGGATTAACCTTGAGCACCGGACTGCCTATGCGGTCGGAAGGCTCATAGATAGGAATCTCACGGCGATGCGGAGGTGAGGCAGGGGTGTAGATGTCATGAATGCCACGGATGTTAGGACTGTAGGCGCTGTTGAGTTCGACGATGATCTTTTCAGCAACCTGTGAATAGGTATCGACACAACCCACACCGCCACTCAGCACTATCTCGCCTTTGTCGTTGAGATCGACAGCCTCGATGATACAGAAATCGACCTTACCCAGGAAGCCATAACGCACATACTGGCCAACGACACTGAGGTGCATGTCGAAATAATTGACCTCACCAGAGTTGATGGCATTGCGCATGACCGACGAGCCGTTGAAAGGCATACGGCGTCTCACCGCATGCGCTTTGGCCAAGGCATCATCGACCCCATCGTTAGTTACAGCTCCCGTAAAGAGATCAACCATAAACTCGCGACCTTCGGCATGTTCCTTCTCTGCACGCTGTGCCAAAGCAGCAGGAACGACACGTGGCGTACCTGCCGCAGTAAAACCGCTAAAACTCAGAGTATCGCCATTTTTGATCAAATCAGCAGCCTGTTCGGCCGTCATTTTTGGATATTTCATTGCGATTTATAGTGATTTGCTTGCTTAATTTCAAAAAAAACAGTACTTTTGCAACCGCAAATTTATACAAAAAAGATAAAACTTGCAAATATTCAATGAATATTTTGGAGTTTTTTGGAAAAACAGACTCCAAAACACAAAAAAAGAGACGATCGACTTTCACAAGCAGACCGTCTGTTATTAACCTAAACCTTAACTATGATATAAATTTACGATGCAAAGATAATGCAAAAATCGGTATTATGAGCATTTGTAGTCGAGAAATTACGAATTTTTCACATAAATTAACAAACATAACCAACAATGAAGAAATTATTCATTGAAACATACGGTTGTCAGATGAACGTTGCAGACAGCGAAGTGGTAGCAACGATCATGAAGATGGCAGATTATGACATCTGCAACAATCTTGACGAGGCTGACGCAGTATTTATGAATACATGCTCGATACGCGACAACGCCGAGCAGAAGATTTACGGACGTCTCCAGTATTTCAAGTCGCTCAACAACAAAGGGCGCAAGCTCATCGTGGGCGTATTAGGCTGCATGGCCGAACGCGTGAAGGAAGACCTGTTCAAGCATGGCGCTGACCTTGTGGCTGGTCCTGACTCTTATCTCGATCTCCCAAACCTCATCAGTGCAGCTGAACAGGGTCTGGAGGCTGTCAATGTGACTCTCTCGACCACCGAGACCTACCGAGAAATCATCCCGACTCGCATCGGCAATAACAGAATATCGGGCTTCATCTCTATCATGCGAGGCTGCAACAACTTCTGCAGCTACTGCATCGTGCCTTATACACGAGGACGCGAACGCTCGCGTGCCGTCGATAGCATACTTGCCGAGCTGAACGATCTGAAAGACAAAGGATTCAAGGAGGTTACGCTTTTAGGACAGAATGTCAATTCTTACCTCTTCAAGGAAGATGGCAATGAGACTGACTTTGCTGATCTGCTCGCCATAGTGGCAGACGCTGCTCCTGAAATGAGGATTCGTTTTTCTACGAGCAATCCTGAAGACATGAGCGACAAGATCCTTGAGACAATGGCAGCTCACAAGAACATCTGCAAGCACCTGCATCTGCCCGTACAGTCGGGATCAAGCTCTGTGCTGAAGCGCATGAACCGCAAATACGACCGCGAGTGGTATCTTGACCGCATAGCTGCCGTCAAGCGCATCATGCCTGAATGCGGCATTTCGACCGATGTGTTCTGCGGATTCAGCGGAGAGACACTCGAAGACCAGCAGCAGACACTCAGCCTGATGAGAGAGGTTGGTTTCGACTCTGCCTTCATGTTCAAGTACAGCGAGCGACCTGGCACATTTGCCTCACGCCACTACCCTGACGACATCGCCGAGGAAGAGAAGATCCGCCGACTCAACGAGATCATCGCACTACAGAATGGACTATCGCTCGAAAGCAACCGCCGCGACATCGGCAAGACATTCGAAGTACTCGTCGAAGGCTACAGCAAGCGCAGCCGCGAGCAGATGTGCGGACGCACCCAGCAGAACAAAATGATCGTTTTCCCAAAGGGTAATGCAAAGCCTGGAGACTTCGTAATGGTGAAGGTATCAGAAGCAACTTCAGCAACTATGCTTGGCGAAATTGTAGGATAATCACTACTTTTAGTGCTTTTTAAGCATCATTATTTCATTATTAAAAAAATTATATATAAATTTGCGCGCGAATTATGCGGATATGCGTCCGTCTGATTCGCGCGTAACTTTGTTTTTAATAATTATCTCATTACAATAAATTATGAATATATCATACAAGTGGCTGAAAGATTATCTGAAGTTTGACCTCTCTCCTGAGCAGACTTCAGCAGCCCTTACATCCATTGGTCTTGAGACCGAGGGCATCGAAGAGATTGAGACAATCCGCGGTGGTCTCAAAGGTCTTGTTGTAGGTTATGTATTGACTTGCGAAGTTCACCCTGACTCTGACCACATGCACATCACGACTGTCGATCTCGGCGACGCACAGTGGGTGAAAGATGCATACGGCAACAACTGCACCATCAGCGACGAGGGTCATGTGATTGCCCAGATCGTATGTGGAGCACCAAATGTGGCTGCCGGTCAGAAAGTGATAGTTGCCACTCTCGGTACTGTGCTCTATGATGGCGACAAGAGCTTCACTATCAAGAAGGCAAAGTTGCGCGGTGTCAACTCAAACGGCATGATATGTGCTTCCGACGAAATCGGTGTGGGCACCGACCACAGCGGCATCATGGTGCTTCCTGAAGACACACCTCTCGGAATGCTCGCTGCCGACTATTTCCATGTCGAGAGCGACTATGTGATTGCTGTAGATATCACTCCTAACCGCATTGATGCAGCTTCACACTTCGGCGTGGCTCGCGACCTCAATGCATATCTTGGTGCTCACGACCTGCCACATGAGCTCATCAAGCCATGTGTCGGCAAATTCGATGAGGTTCTTGCCGAAGACAAGCAGAAAGCAACAAGCATCGCCCCTATCCAGATTGAGGTTGAGAATACAGAAGCTTGTCCTCGCTACTCGGGTATCACTATCGAAGGCGTCACTGTCAAGGAGTCACCAGAATGGCTGAAGGTGCGCCTGCAGGCAGCAGGCATGCGCCCAATCAACAATATCGTCGATATCACCAACTTCATTCTCCACGAGACTTGCGTGCCTATGCACACTTTCGATGCTGACAAGATCAAGGGCAGCAAGATAGTTGTAAAGACTTGCGCAGAGGGCACTCCTTTCGTTACTCTCGACGGCAATGAGCACAAGCTCTCGGAGCGTGACCTCATGATATGCAATGCCGAGGAGCCTATGTGCATCGCCGGAGTGTTCGGCGGCCTTGAGTCGGGCACTACCGAGGAGACAAAGAATATCTTCCTTGAGTGCGCTTGCTTCAACCCAACTTGGGTGCGCAAGACAGCACGTCGTCAGCAGCTTTCGACAGATGCGTCATTCCGCTATGAGCGTGGTGTCGATATCAACAATATCCCTTATGCATTGCGTCGTGCTGCTCTCCTCGTCAAGGAACTTGCTGGAGGCACCATCGTTGGCGACCCTGTAGAGGTCTATCCAGTCAAGGCGGAGAATGCCATTGTCGATCTAACTTACAAGCGCGTCAATTCCCTCAGCGGCATTAACATCCCTGTCGAAAAGGTGAAGCAGATTCTCGGTCTGCTTGAGATGAACATCCTCGAAGAGAATGAAGAGGGCGTAAAGATCGAGATTCCTTACTATCGTGTAGATGTCTATCGCGACTGTGACGTCATCGAGGATATCCTCCGCATCTATGGATACGACCGTGTGGAACTTCCAGAGAGCGTACATACAAGTCCACAGCAGAAGACCATTTCTGACCAGAGCAATCACCTCCAGCAGCTCATCAGCGAGCAGCTCACAGGTGCTGGCTACTCAGAGATCATGTGCAACTCACTCACAGCCGAGGCTTTCTATGAGGGTCTCACTACATTCCCAAGCGAAAAACTCGTGCGCGTGATGAATCCACTGTCGAGCGACCTCAACGTGCTCCGTCAGACATTGCTCTTCGGCGGTCTCCAGAGCATCGCACGCAACATCAACCACCGCGCTACAAGCCTGCGTTTCTATGAGTTCGGCAATACCGAGTTCTACAATGCAGAGAAACAGGAGGCTGTGAATCAGCAAGTAGCATCGGGCGAAAAGACTGCACTCGAAGTACAGCAGGAAGGTCGTGGCATTGCAGGCTACAGCGAAGAGAGCCACCTTGC
>SFEH01000009.1 GCA_004557315.1 Bacteroidales bacterium | reverse complement strand
TCTGTGAAGCAAAAGATAGCTATAAAATTGATTCGGAATTTTTAGACAATAAATAGTATGTAAAGTTACAGATATTCAATTTAGTATCTGCTTGCAACAATTGTGAATTGTTTGTATTGGTTTTAGTGTATTTTTCTCTCAAAATAAGTATGCTGTTTAGCTGTCATAAGTATGGTGTTTAGAGGTTGAAAGTACGGTACTTTTTTGTCATAAGCATAATACTTATCATTTTAAGTATGGCGTTTATGTTCCCATAATTGTAGGATGTTTTTGAGGGTTTATTATTTTGTTTTAGCTATCTTTCTCGAAGAGCTAAACAATTTACTCGAGGTGCGCATGAGATTCTCCAAGCTTCCTCTACGGATTCGTTTGCGCTGGTCGAGCGCTGGTCGAGTGCTGACTGGAAGCAAAAAGGGGAGTGAAAAAGAAAAATCCTGCGTAGAGGATGTTCTACGTAGGATTTTTGTGGAGCTGGAGGGGTTCGAACCCTCGTCCAAACAGGGGACATCTGTGCTTTCTACATGCTTATTTCAGCCTTGATTGTCGGGCGCTACCAAGACCTGAACCACCAAGCAACGCCTTATCCTCTAAGAGTTCATCTGGGCATCGAGGCATACACCAGACTATTTCCGATTTACCTGCACCACCGGTTCCTCAGTCTCGGAACAACGACCTTGGGGTGATGTCTTGTCAGACGCGCCTTGGCGTCCGATTAAGCCAGTGATCTACTGTACTTCGATCAGGCAGCAAGAGCGTAGTTAGTCTCGCCAATTATATTTCGCCATCGTGGATTATAGTGATAGGTGACGTCTCACTGCATGCTTACACAAAGGCCCATCCCGCTGTCAAAGCCAGTCAGCCCCGGATGGAAAACCATTTTTTTTGAATTGCGGGTGCAAAGATAAGGAGTTTTTGTGATAAATCCCAAATTTTTGAATGTCAAAATGTCAAAAAATGTATTTTTATGCTTTTTTTGTAGATGAATTTGCACTTTGGCTTGAAAGTTCACGCGTAATTTTTAAAAATAGAGTAAAATTTATTATCTTTGCACGATGAAAGATGTGAAGGTGCTAAGGCGCTTCGCTTGTTAAGGTGTTAAGGCGCTTCGCTTGTTAAGATGTGAAGATGTTAAGACACTTCGTTTGTGAAGATGTTCATGGTCTTCTGTAGCGACTTGTCTCATTTAGAGTCAATGGACACCTTAACACCATAACACCTCAACATCTTAACATCTATAACACTCAATTGGTAAGCAAAACAAAAAATAGGTTTTTATAAAAATGGAAAACAATAAGCGTGTTGTAATAACAGGTATGGGTATTTGGTCTTGCCTTGGCACGTCGCTCGACGAGGTTCGTGAGTCGCTCTACAATGGCAAGAGTGGTATTGTAGTCGATCCTGTCCGTCAGGAACTCGGCTTCCGTTCGCCTCTCACAGCAAGTGTTGAGAAGCCAGATCTCAAGAAGAAGGTATCGCGCAGCATGCGTCAGTTCATGAGCGAGGAGGCTCAATATGCCTACTGTGCTACAGAGCAGGCTTTGGCTCAGGCTGGTATGTCACAGGAGTACATCGATGCTCACGAGATCGGTGTCCTCTATGGCAACGACAGTACGGCCAAATCGACCTACGATGCAGTAAGCAAGATCTATGAATACAAGAGTACACAGGCTTGTGGCTCGGGCGCAATCTTCCAGAGCATGTGCTCAAACACTACACAGTGCCTTGCTACTCTCTTCCGTCTGAAGGGCATCAACCTCACTACATCGGGTGCTTGTGCATCAGGTAGTCACGCCATTGGCCTTGCATATCTCCTCATCAAGAACGGCCTGCAGGATTGTGTCATCGCAGGTGGCGCACAGGAGGTCAACCCAGAGTGCATGGGTTCGTTCGACGGCATCCAGGCTTTCTCAACAGCTCATATCGATGAGCCAGCCAAGGCAAGCCGTCCATTCGACAAGAACCGTGATGGTCTTGTGCCAAGCGGTGGTGGTGCGACTTTGATCATCGAGAGCCTTGACTCTGCTTTGGCTCGTGGTGCTCAGCCTATCGCCGAGATTATCGGATGGGGCTTCAGCGGCAATGGCGACCACATCTCGACACCAAATGTGGCTGGTCCTCAGCGTTCAATAGAACTCGCTATCCAGAGCGCAGGCGTTGCTCCAACCGAGATTGGCTATGTCAATGCCCACGCCACTTCAACTCATGCGGGCGACGGTCGCGAGGCTATGGCAATCGCCAATGTCTTCGGCGACTATAAGGTGCCGGTGACATCGACTAAGAGCCAGACAGGTCATGAGTGCTGGATGGCAGGTGCTTCGGAGGCAATCTATTCGATCCTGATGATGAAGAACAATTTCATTGCTGGCAACATCAACTTTGAGGAGCCAGACGAGGAGACAGCCTGCATCAATGTGATAGCCAAGACCCAGGAGGCACACTTCGATATGTTCCTCAGCAACAGTTTCGGCTTCGGCGGAACAAACTCGACAATCATCGTAAAGGATTTTAAGTAAATAAATACTAACTAATATAAAAATTCATTCAATTTAATTATGACAAGAGAAGAAATCATTGAGCAGGTAAACACTGTGCTCGCAGAAGAATTTGAGATCGAAGATAGCAACTTTGCACCAGATGCAGTGATCTATGACACTCTCGAACTCGACAGCCTCAGCCTTGTTGACCTTGTTGCTGTAATCGAGCACACATTCAAGGTGAAGATTCCTGCTGCAGAGCTCCCAACAGTAAAGACTTTCGAGCAGCTTTACGATTACATCGAGTCACATTTGGCATAAGCCCTTGCTCTTTATGTCTTTGTTAGGAAGATAAAGGAGATAAAGAAGTTAAAGGAGATAAAGACAGATGATGTTAGTCTTGAAAATATTCTCCTTTTTCTTCAAGATGGATTGACAATGCAACTATTGTCTTTATCTCCTTTAACTTCTTTATCTTCTTTAACTTCCATAATATGCAAGACATGCCAAAGTAATATTAGCACCCTAACCGCCTTCACGGGCGCGGGTGCTTTTTATGTTTTAATTATGCTTTATCAAGGAGAAGAAATAAAGAAACTCATCCCTCAGCGCGATCCGATCATGATGGTCGATAAGTTCTATAGCGTTGACGGAGACATTGCCGAGACAGGGCTGACTCTCTCTGCCAGCAACTTCTTCATCGAGGAGGATGGCAAGATGGCTGAGCCTGGTCTGATCGAACATATCGCCCAGTCGGCTTCGGCCTTTGCCGGTCACAAGGCTTTGGCAAACAGCCTCCCGACTCCTGTGGGCTACATCGGCGAGGTGAAGAAGTTCCATTGCTACGACCGTCCGGCTGCAGGTGCCGAGCTGCGCACCATCATCGAGATGGGTGCCGAGGTCAATGGTGTCACCATCCTGACAGGCCATACTATGGTGGATGGCGTGAAGGTGGCCGATACTCAAATGAAGATATTCATCGAAAAGTAACTAATGATGCTTTTACAAGATAGATTCTATAAAGTGAATGGCGTCGATAAGAGCGATGAGCAGAATGCGGTGTTCCACTGCACGCTGCTTGCCGACTGTGACGTCTATCGCGGACATTTCCCAGGCAATCCTGTGAGTCCTGGAGTATGTAACATTGAGATGATCAAGGAGTGTGCCATGATGCTCACTGGCCAGCGTCTCGTGATCAAGGGCATCAAGCAGTGCCGACTCACTGCTGTTGCCTCTCCTGCCGTGTGTCCTGAGGTCGATGTCACCGTGGCTGTCGCTCCTGTCGAAGGAGGATATACTGTGGTTGCAAGCATTGCCGACGACAAGCAGAAGTATATGGATTATAAGGGAGAGATGGCATTATGACAGAGTTCTGCATCAAGGTATATCATTATTTCCGAGCACATCGTGCGGTCTATTGGTCTTCGATGATTGCCCTCCTGGCTTTCTTCGGATTCTTTGCCGCACAGATACATCTTGAGGAAGACCTTGCCAAGATGCTGCCTGCTTCGCACAATGCCGATGGTTCGGTGAAGCTTGCCTTCAAGGACCTGAAGCTCAAGGACAAGACTTTCCTGCTCTTTGAGGGAAAGGATGGTGCTACGGTCGATGAGATCATTGCCGTATGCGACTCGTTCGTGACTGAGCTCAACACCTGGAATGCCACGCTCGACTCTGCCGATCAGGTCATCGACAATGTGTTTGCCGAGATTCCGATGTCGTCGCTCTTCACCAATGGCTATGATTTCCTGTATGACCAGCTGGCTACATACGTCGATACTTCAGTCTATGCGTCGATCGATACAATGCTGACACTCGACCATGTACGTCGCCAGCTGCAGATCAACCAGGAAGAAGCCGAGAGGCTCTCGCAGTCGAAGTTGAGCATTGTGCTCGAGACGCATCCAGAGATCTTCTGGATGGACCCTATAGGAATGCGAAAAGCCTTCATGGCTCCATTCACTTCGCTCATGGATGGCGGACTGGGTGGCAACATGGCCATTATCCAGAACCATTTCTTCACCAAGGACAGCACGGTTTGCATTGCCTTCCTCACACCGACATTCACATCGTTCAACACGGGCAAGGGTGCGAAGCTCTTTACCAAGATGAACAAGATGATAGAGTCGTATGCCGAGAAACAGACAAGCGCGACGGGGTCGGTGACTCCTATGTACCATGGTTCGACGGCTCGCGGAGCCTACAACTCATGGCAGACCAAGGCCGACTTGCGCAACACCATCGTTGGTTCGCTCGTCGTGGTGCTGATCTTCATCTTCTTCTGTTTCCGCAATTACAATACCATACCGCTGCTGCTACTTCCTGTGGCTTTCGGCACGGTGTTTGGCTTGGCGATGATGTATTTCATCAAGGGACAGTTCTCGCTTCTGGCTCTCGGCATAGGTGCCATTGTCTTAGGTGTGGCATTGAGCTATGTGCTCCATGTCATCACACATTATAAATATATAAGCGACCCAGAGCGCGTGCTCCGCGATCAGGTCAAGCCTGTCTTCCTGGGCTGTCTCACCACCATCGGTTCGTTCATGGGTCTGATCTTCATCAACACTGAGCTGCTTCAGGACTTTGGCTTGTTCGCATCGTTTGCCATTGTCGGCACCACAGCTTTCTCGCTGCTCTATCTGCCTCAGTTCTTCAACCCGGAGAAGAACCGTGTCAACCGCCATGCATTTAAGGTCATTGACCGCATCAATGCCTATGCCTTCGACCGCAACCGTCCGTTGCTGGCGCTAATCTTCCTGCTCGTGGCAGTATGTGTGGGTTTCTATTTCTCGGGTGGCACGCAGTTCGATGCCGACATGCGCAACCTTGGCTATCTGTCGGAGAATGTCAACTACTCTGAGAACCTCTATCAGGAGAAGACCCGTTCGGGCTTGAAGCAGCAGTATTTCGCTGCATCAGGCGACTCGATGGAGGAGGCGCTTGCCAATTTCGATATTCTTGCCCATCGTCTTGATTCGCTTCAGGCAATAGGTCTGGTCAAGTCATATACTCCAACCTCGCAGCTCTTCGTGCCAGAGAAGGTTCAGCAGGAACGTATCGACGCATGGAAGAACTACTGGACTGAGGCGAAGGTGGCATACGTCGATCAGCTCATCATGAAGGCATCGCCCGATGCCGAACTGAGCCAGTGCTACATCGAGTACTTCAATGAGATAGCTCTCTTCGGCTACAGTGTCGATAACCTGTATGACAAGGACTTCATGCCAAAAGGCTTCGTTTCGGCCATGATGGAAGAGAACGATGGCGGCTTTTTGGTGTTCACGTCGGTGCAGTGCGAAAACGACTCCGTGCGTGGCGACAATACCGACTATCACCGTATCTGCGATGCCATTGCCTCGCATCCTGACCTGTTGGTTCTCGACACATACTATTACACTACCGATACGCTCAAGGATCTTAACGAGGACTTCAACATCCTGCAGTGGGTGTCGATGGCGTTCGTGCTGATTGTACTGTTTTTCAGCTTCCACTTCAGCATCAAGCATACTATCCTCGGCTTCCTGCCAATCATACTGAGCTGGATCATTGTGCTTGGAGCAATGGTGATCTTCGATGTCAAGTTCAATCTCATCAATATCATCATCTCGACATTCATCTTCGGTATCGGTGTCGATTATTCTATCTTTGTGATGACGGGTCTCATCGGAGACCAGAACAGCAAGGCTGGTTCGCGCAATCTGCTTAAATACCACAAGACAGCAATCCTGCTCAGCGCCATCGTGCTCATCGTGACCGTTGCGTCGATGCTGTTTGCCCTTCATCCTGCCATCAAGAGCGTCGGCTTTGCCACTCTCGTCGGCATGATATCGGCAGTGGTTCTCGCTTATGTTGTCCAGCCGTTCCTCTTTAGAATATTGAATAAGAAATGAAATACGACGTAATCATAATTGGATCGGGCCTGGGCGGCTTGGAATGTGGCTACATCCTTGCCAAGAAGGGCATGAGCGTGCTCATTCTTGAGCGACAGATGCAGGCTGGTGGATGTATGCAGAGCTACAAGCGCAAGGGCGTGGCTTTCGACACTGGCATGCACTATGTGGGCGGACTCGGCGAGGGTGACTGTCTGTATGCGCCATTCAAGAATCTCGGTCTGATGGATCTGCCTTGGCAACGCCTCGATCCTGAGGGATTCGACCGCGTGACCATCGGCGACCGCACATTCAGCTATGCTGAAGGGCATGAGGCTTTTGTCGAGACCCTGGCTCAGGATTTTCCTCATCAGAAAGAAGCACTGAAGAAATATTGCGGGGTGATGAACGACGTGGGTTCGCATCTCTATGATGCTCTGCAACCACGCGATGAGGTAGATTTCTTCACGACATCGCTATTCTCGACCAGCGCCTATGGCTTTCTCAATGATACCTTCTCCGACCAGCTTCTGCTCAATGCCTTGTGTGGTTCGTCGCTCAAGATGGAGCTTTGCAAGGAGAAACTGCCGCTCTACACCTTTGCTCAGGGAAACAACAGCTTCATCCAGAGCAGCTGGCGACTGAAGGGCGATGGCGATCTGATTGTCAATAAGCTGATGACCGACATCCGAAGCATGGGTGGTGAGATCATCTGCAATGCGGAGGTCGAGGAGCTGATTGAGAAGGACGGACAGCTGGTGGCTGCTCGTTGCGCCAATGGCGAGACCTACGAGGCTAATCTGTTCATCTCGAATGCTCATCCTGCAGTGACCTGCAGCCTCGTGAAGGAGAGCAGTAAGATGAAGAAGGTGTATAAGAAACGCATCGGCAACCTTGAGAACACCTATGGCATGTTCACGCTATCGCTTGCGCTCAAGCCTGAGACATTGAAGTATTTCAACTTCAACCAATATATCTACAAGGAGGCTGATGTGTGGGACTACTATACAAAGCCTGGTCCGGTGAGCGGTATTCTGATCTCGTGCCGTTGCCCTGAGGAGGGCGAATACACTCAGGTCATCGACATCATCACGCCAATGCCTTGGGAACAGATTGAGAAGTGGAGCGACACGACCATCGGTCATCGAGGTGAGGAATACAAGGAATTCAAGGCTCGTAAGGCAGATGAATGCATTGCCCTGGCAGAGCAGTTCATCCCTGGCTTGGGTTCGATGATCCAGGACCGTTATATGAGCACCCCGCTCACATATCGCGACTATACTCTCACTCCTTATGGTTCGGCTTATGGCGTGCGCAAGGACTATCAAAACCCGATGATGACCCTGCTTTCAGCCAAGACTCCAATTCCAAACCTGCTGCTCACAGGTCAGAGCCTCACTCTCCATGGCTTGCTGGGCGTGACCATGTCGAGTCTCTTTACCGTGGCAGAAGTGCTCGGTAGGGAAGAGGCGTGGAAGCTTACTCAAACTGATTAAATGATTATTGATTTATAAATTACAGATTATGAAATATGCTCTTGTAACTGGCGGTAGCCGTGGTATTGGTCGTGCGGTGAGTGTGAAGCTCGCGCAGATGGGTTATCGCATCATCATCAACTATGTCAACAATACAGCCGCTGCTGAGGAGACTCTCGCCCTGGTGCGTGAGGCTGGTTCGGATGGCGAGATGCTGAAGTTTGATGTCGGCAATCCTGAACAGGTGAAGCAGGCTATCGAATCATGGCAGGCTGCTCACGCTGAGGCCGACGAGTACATCGAGGTTGTAGTCAACAATGCCGGCATCCGTCGCGACAATGTCATGGCACTCATGCCAAGCGAGGACTGGCTAAATGTGATCAACACCAACCTCAACTCTTTCTTTGCAGTGACTCAGCCACTCATCTCGCAGATGCAGTTCCATAAGTTCGGCCGAATCATCAACATGGCATCTGTTTCGGGCATCATGGGCATGCAGGGACAGACCAATTACAGTGCAGCCAAGGGAGGCATCATTGCTGCTACCAAGGCTTTGGCTAAGGAGGTGGCTCGCAAGAACATAACCGTCAATGCCGTGGCTCCAGGTTTCATCAAGACCGATATGGTGGATGGACTCGATGAGGCTGCATTGAAGAAGACCATCCCTGCCAATCGATTCGGCAAACCGGAAGAAGTGGCAGCCCTCGTTGGCTTCCTCGTAACACCAGAGGCTGGATATATCACTGGCAATGTGATCAGCATCAACGGCGGACTCTATACTTGATGGATTGATTATTGATTACTGATTATTGATTGACGATGAAAAAGATTTTATCTATTTTTCTTGTCGTGGTCGTTGCCATATGCTCGCTCCACGCACAGGATGCTGAGATGATGCAGAAGGCTATGGAGCGATTCAAGAACATGACTACGCTCACTGCCGACGTGACCCAGACAAAGCACAACTCGATGGTGGCAAAGGACATTGTGAGCAAGGGTAACTTCTATTTCAAGAAGCCTAACAAGATGTCGATGACATTCAATGAAGGCAAGGATATGATGCTCATGGATGGCGAGACTTTCACCATCGTCAAGGATGGCGTGCGCAACACCGCCAAGGGTGGAGGCAACGAGCAGCTTCAGTCGCTCACAACCATCATCAAGAACTTCAGCGCAGGTCAGGAGTCGGATATCGATCTTTCGGAGATTGCCGACATCGACATTGAGAAGAAAGGCAACCTGATGGTCATGACTGTCACACCTATTGTATCTGATCCAAAGGCTAAGCGTCGCCAGATGTTCACTTCGTTTGTCGTGACCATCGACCAGAAAGCAGGTGAACTCAGAAGCCTGCGCATGAATGAGAAGGGCAAGAACTATACACAGTATGACTTCTCGAACTTCCAGCTCAATGCCCCTGTCAACGATTCTGTATTCAAATGATGGCAAACAAGGTTCTTGAAGATGTCTGCAAGGTGCGCGTCAAGTTCAACGAGATAGATTCAATGCGTCGTGTTTGGCATGGCTCGTATGTGTCGTATTTCGAGGATGGACGCGAATCCTTCGGCCGTCATTTTGCAGGCATTGGCTACGAGGACATAGTGCGGAGCGGCATATATGCTCCTGTGGTCGATGTCCACATCAAATACTATGGACCATTGCAGCTCAATGACGTTGCAGTAGTTCATACCCGATATGTCCATAGGCTCGGTGCCCGTCTAGATTTCGAATACGAGGTGCGCCGAGAGTCGGACGATAAGCTCTGTGCAACTGGAACCACGACCCAGCTCTTCATTGACCAGAACGAAGAACTGATGCTCGAGACTCCTGAGTATTATCTTGATTGGCAAAAGAAATGGCTGTCATAACAATGGCAGCCATTTCTTTTTTTATCGTATTATTTGGATAGCTTGAGCAAATAGCTTGCTTATTCCACCGTCACGCTCTTTGCAAGGTTGCGAGGCATATCGACATTGAGTCCTTTCTTGACAGCAACGTGATAGGCGAGCATCTGCATTGGCAGAACGCTGAGCAGAGGCACGAGGGCATTGAGTGTGTCAGGAATCTCTATGGTGTCCTGCGCAATCTTGCGGATTTCCTGATCGCCTTCGCTCACAACGGCTATGATGCGTCCCTTGCGACTCTGAACCTCTTGCATGTTGGAGATGATCTTATGATAGAGCTCATGGTGAGGGGCGAGGAATACGATAGGCATCTCGGCATCGACGAGGGCGATAGGACCGTGCTTCATCTCGGCTGCTGGGTAACCTTCGGCATGGATATACGAAATCTCCTTGAGCTTGAGCGCGCCTTCGAGTGCCACAGGATAGTTATAGCCGCGGCCCAAGTAGAGGAAGTTGCGTGCGAAGGTGAATGGGGTAGAGAGCTGGCAGATGGCATCGTTCTGCTTGAGCACTTCCTCCATCTTGCGAGGTATCTGGGTGAGCTCGTGGCAGGTCTGCTGGAAATAATCCTCGCTGATGGTACCGAGTGCATGTCCGAGGGCAAGGGCAAGCATGGTGAGGACTGTGACCTGACCAGTGAATGCCTTGGTCGAAGCAACACCAATCTCAGGACCGACGTGGATATAGATTCCGGTGTCGGCAGCTCGTGCAATGCTCGAGCCGACGCCATTGACGATGCCAAACACCAGAGCTCCCTGTTCCTTGGCAAGCTGGATGGCTGCAAGGGTGTCGGCTGTCTCGCCCGACTGTGAGATGGCAATCACCACATCGTCTTTCTCGATCACTGGGTTGCGGTAGCGGAACTCCGAGGCATATTCCACTTCGACACGGATGCGGCACATTTCTTCGATGAGCTGCTTGCCGATGAGTCCGGCATGCCATGAGGTGCCACATGCCACGATGATGACGTGACGTGCACGTATCAGTTTCGCCTTGAAGTTGTGGAGAGCAGAGAGCTTGATGTCGTAGGTGCCGTCGTCAAGACGCACTACGCGACCGCGCATGCAGTTCTCAAGGCAATGAGGCTGGTCGAAAATCTCCTTGATCATGAAATGAGGAAAACCGCCCTTGGTGAGAGCCGTGATGTCGAGATCAACCTCCTTGATGTCGAAGTCGGCAAGCGACTGGTCGAGGTTGACTATCTCCACTTCATGACCCAGACGCACGTCGGCCACCTGCTCATCGTCGAGATATATCACCTTATGTGTGTATTCGACCATAGGAGTGGCATCGCTGCCGATGAAGAACTCGTCGTTGCCCTCGCTGATGCCGATGACGAGCGGAGAAGCCTTGCGAGCGCACACAAGATGCTGATTGTCTTTCTGTTCCATCACAGCTATGGCATAAGCTCCGATGGCTTTGTTCAACGCCTGTACGACAGCCAGACGCAGGTTCTTGCCGTTCTGCTGATAGTAGAGGTCGATGAGGTTGCACAGCACCTCAGTGTCGGTCTGGCTCTGGAAGACGTAGCCACGCTCAATGAGCTGGTCTTTCAGTTCCTTGTAGTTCTCGATGATGCCATTGTGAACCAGCACCACCTCACCGCTCATTGACAGATGAGGGTGGGCATTGGCGGTAGAAGGCTCGCCGTGAGTTGCCCAGCGCGTATGTCCGATGCCTGCCACAGGCACATCTCCTCGCTTCTTCACCTCGTCGGGGATGATACTTTCGAGGTTCGAAACCTTGCCTTTGGCCTTGAACAACTGGAAAGAAGAATCGTAATCACAGTTTAAGGCAATGCCCGCAGAGTCGTATCCGCGGTATTCAAGCTGATGTAGTCCTTTGATCAATATTGGGGCTGCCGACTGCGAGCCCAGATAACCTACGATGCCACACATAGATAATAATGTTGTTTACAATTTATAATTTACGAATAATCACTTGCAAATTTACCTAAAATATTGTTTGATTAGTCCTATTATTTAAAATAATTTGCAAATAAGCAATTCTAATTTTCAGGATATACCACATTTTCCACATGAAAATATCAATATGAAATCCAAAGCCTGGGCGTTTCACAACGCTCAGGCTCAAAAATTAGGAAATGTTCAATTCCGTGCCTCACTATGGACGGGTGTGAGGCAACGATCAAGCAATATAATAGGTAAACAAAATTGTCAATATGCCTGTTCATGAACACCCTTTACCGCACGTCCGCTTGGGTCGTTCATCTTCTTCCAAGCTTCGTCCCATTCGAGTGCGATGGCAGTTGAGCAAGCTACCGAAGCCTCGTGAGGCACACTGCGTGCAGCAGAGTCGCTTGGGAAATGCTCCTCGAAGATTGAGCGGTAGTAGTATTCTTCTTTGTTCATAGGGGTATTGATCGGGAAACGTTCGGCTGCATGTGCCATCATCTCGTCGGTCACTGCCTCTGATGTTATCTGCTTGAGGGTGTCGATCCATGAATAGCCCACGCCGTCGGAGAACTGTTCCTTCTGTCGCCAAGCTACCGATGCAGGGAGCATGTCGGCAAAGGCTTCGCGCACTATGCGCTTTTCCATTGTAGTGCCAGGACACATCTTTGCCTCTGGGTTGAGTCGCATTGCCACATCGAGGAACTCCTTGTCGAGGAATGGCACACGACCTTCAACACCCCATGCCGCAAGGCTCTTGTTGGCACGCAGGCAGTCGTACTGATATAGCTTGCCGAGCTTACGCACTGTCTCCTTGTGGAACTCCTCGGCCGATGGTGCCTTGTGGAAATAGAGGTAACCGCCGAACACCTCGTCGGCTCCTTCGCCCGAGAGTACCATCTTGATACCCATGCTCTTGATGACACGTGCAAGCAGGTACATTGGAGTAGAGGCGCGAACGGTAGTCACGTCGTATGTCTCGATGAAATAGATGACGTCGCGTATGGCGTCGATACCTTCCTGAATGGTGTAGTTGACTTCGTGATGCACGGTGCCGATATGTTCAGCTACCTCACGAGCCTTGGCAAGGTCGGGTGCGCCTTTCAGTCCCACTGCAAAAGAGTGGAGCTGAGGCCACCATGCTCCGTGCTGGTCGTCGGTCTCGATGCGCTTCTTCGAATACTTCATGGCGATGGCAGAGGTGACTGATGAGTCGAGACCGCCAGAGAGCAGCACACCGTAAGGAACGTCACACATGAGCTGTCGCTTCACAGCTGCATCGAGAGCTTCGCGTACATCCTCGCTCGAAGCCGTATTGTCTTTCACTGCCTCATAATCCATCCAGTCGCGCACGTAGTAACGATGCATCTGATGGTCGCGTGAAGTGTAGTAGTGTCCAGGAAGGAATGGTTCGTAGCTTTCGCAGAAGCCTTCGAGAGCCTTGAGTTCAGATGCGCAATATACCTTTCCGTCGCTGTCGTGACCTATGTATAGAGGAATGACTCCGATAGGGTCGCGTCCGATGAGATATTCGTCGGTCTCCTCATCATAGAGTGCAAAGGCAAAGATGCCGTTGAGCTGTTCGAGAAGCCAGGTGAAGTCTTTCTTGGGGTCGGCTTTCACTTCTTCCCACAGTGCGAGAATCACCTCACAGTCGCTGCCTGTCTTGAAGGCATAGTCGGTGCGACGGCGGATGTCCTTGTGATTGTAGATCTCGCCATTGACACATAGTATCTCTTTTTCGTTAGGAGAGATGAGGGGCTGCTTGCCCGACAATGGATCGACGATCGAGAGTCGTTCGTGAGCCAGAATGGCTGTCTTGCCTACGTAGATGCCGCTCCAGTCTGGTCCGCGATGACGCAGTTTCTGTGACATCTTGAGCGCTTTGGTACGTAGCTCTGAACTTGGTTGCTTGATATCGAATATTCCTACGATGCTACACATATTGATGAATAGTTAATGTTTTTACAAAAAAATGTTTGTTACAAGAAAACAAAGAAAATCAAGATTTGCTTTGTCCATAGAGTCTCTTTATTTCCTTTGCTTTCTTGTCATTATTGAGTTTTAGTTTGTCTTACAGTTGGAATGCAAATCCGGCATAGAAGTGGCAGTTCTGAGAGCATGGGTTGGCTGAAACACCCATATATACAGGAACTGTAACCTTGTCGCCGATGCTGAATTCCTTGGTGGCCTTGAGTGCAACCTCTGTTACAGCGAAGCCTGTTGTTCCGTAGAATGAAGTAGCGAAAGGTACTGCACCTACTGCTGCCTCCCAGTCGCATGATACGAAACTGAATGGCACGCCAATCTCGAAGTATGAAGAATAGGCACGGTCGCCATCCTCGTTCACTCCGTCATTGCCGGCAAAGTTGGTGTACCACTGGAGGCTGAGACAGCCGAAGTCGTAACCGATGTTGCCTTCAAACACGTGATTGGTGCTGTGGGAGTTGTAACGGAAGTAGCGGTTCTTGCCGTCGAGACCAGCATTGAACCAGTAGTCGGTCACTCCGATGTTGAATCCACCTGCGCTATATCCCAGTGTGAGGTCAAACTCCTTGGTGTCATCGGCCGAAGTCAAGCCTACACTTCCCCATGCACTGAGCGAGAGTCCCTTGTAGCTGATGCCCAATCCTGGCTGGATAGAGGCATTGCCAAGGTCCTGACCACGCCATACATACTGGCTGACAACATCGACAGCCATCGATCCTTCTACCTTATCCTGTGCCTTGGTGACAAAACAGGAGCAAATACACATACCAGCAACAACGATAAACCTTAAAACTTTCATAATCATAATTTTTTTTGTTAGAACCAATACTTCATCTGCCATGTTTGCTAACAACAAACTACTCATTACTGTCAATGTCTGAATGGTTATGACACACGAAGTATGGATGCCTATTGTTAGTAGTTTCTTAATTGTAACAGCTCTCACCATGTTCATATACATCAAGACCTTCTTCCTCAATGCGCTTGTCGCAACGGATGCCGTGAGTATATTTGATGACGTTGAAGAGGATCATTCCTGCAATGAATGCAAATACGCCTACTGCTATTGCACCAAGGGCCTGAACGCCTACCGAGCACTCAACTCCGTCGATCGAGCTGTCGCAGAACACACCAGTGAGGATAGTACCGATGAGACCGCCTACACCGTGAACAGAAACAGCACCTACTGGATCGTCGATCTTGAGCTTCTTGTCGATGAAGCTAACCGAGAAGCACATGATGGCTGAAGTGATGACACCGATCAGGGCAGCTGAACCAACGCTCACGCAGTCGCAGCCTGCAGTTATGCCGACCAAGCCAGCGAGTACACCGTTGCACACCATTGAGAGTGATGGCTTGCCATCGACAATCCAGGTATAGGCGAGTGCTGCAATACCACCAGTAGCGGCTGCCATGTTGGTTGTGACAAATACGTGGCTCATGCTTACTGCATTTTCGTAACCAGTAGCTGCTACAGTGCTACAAGGATTGAAGCCGAACCAGCCCATCCAGAGGATGAAGACACCGAGGGCGCAGAAAGCGAGGTTGTGACCTGGGATAGCGCGACTATTGCCGTTCTTGTCGTACTTGCCTACACGAGGACCAAGGACGATGGCACCAGCAAGGGCGAGAGCACCACCGCAGAGGTGAACCACTGTACTGCCTGCAAAGTCGTGGAAGCCGAGTTCTGAGAGCCAGCCGCCTCCCCATGACCAGTGGCCTTCGAATGGATAGATGAATGCTGAGATCAGGATGCTGTAGAGCACATACATCGAGAACTTGGTGCGTTCAGCCATTGCGCCAGAGACGATGGTGGCTGTCGTTGCGCAGAACACTGTCTGGAAGATGAAGGTAGCCTCAGCTGGCACGTTGCTGTCGCTGCCAATGAAACCGAAACCTTCCCAGCCAATCCATGCATTGCCTGCACCATACATGAGAGAGAATCCGAGAATCCAGTAGAGAACGGTGCCGCACATGAAGTCAACGAAGTTCTTCATCAGGATGTTGGCTGTGTTCTTCTGCTGTGTCAAACCTGCTTCGACAAATGCAAAGCCAGGCTGCATCCAGAACACCAACATTGCGCCTAACAGTACCCAAAGGGTATCTAAGCCATTCACAAAGTCTTTAGACTCCTCTACCACAGGAGCAACGATATCGAGCAAAATCATAATATTTCTTGTTAATGTTAAACATAAATATCAAGACTCTTCTGGTCTTAATTACTTCTTGTCTCTCAATACGGTATCGCCATTTTCGCCTGTGCGGATCGACCAGACATCGATCACCTCAGAGACGAAGATTCGTCCGTCGCCGACTTCACCAGTGTGGGCTACACGCTTGATGACATCGACCGTAGGCTGTACAAGCATTTCGCGGCATACGATAGAAATCTTCATGCGCTCGATCACATCTGTGCTGTACTGCACACCACGATAGATGCGCTCCTGACGGCTCTGTCCGATACCATGTACGGGACAGTATTCAAACCAGTCGATATCGCTGCTTAGCAGCGCTTCCTTGACCTCTTCGAATTTGGTCTTGCGGATAATTGCTTCAATCTTTTTCATACCTTAAAATAACTATTGGGTTAATTGCTGTTGTATGTCAGCGGGAGTAGTTGGTTTGTTCTATCCCGCTGACTGTAAGTCGTTCATTAGCGGATCCAGAGAAGTTCGCGATACTTTGGCATTGGCCAGATGGTGTCGTCAACGATCTCCTCAAGCTTGTCGATCGGACGGCGTATTGCATTGAATGACTCTGCAATCTCGTAGTAGAGGAGAGCCTTCTCGTAGCCGTCTTCGAGCTTGTTGGCAACCTTGCGCTTCTGTACCATCTCATCAACCTTGGTCTTGATCGTTGCATTGTAAGAAGCGATCTTCTTGATGATGCAGAGCTCGTGTGATGCCATTTCCTCCCACTGAACAGGGAAGAGGTTCTTCATCATAGCCACATTCTTGAGAAGGGTTGACTGATAGGTAGTGGCAGCAGGGATGATGTGGTTGATGGCGAGGTCACCGAGCACACGTGCTTCAATCTGCACGAGCTTGATGTATGTCTCGAACTTAACCTCGTTGCGTGCTTCAAGTTCGGCAGCTGTGAATACTCCGAGCTTCTCAAACATTGCAACAGCTTCAGGCTTAACGTTCTCAAGGAACATCTTTGGCACGCAACGCTCGATGTCGAGTCCGCGCTTCAGTGCCTCTTCTGGCCACTCTTCAGCATATCCGTTGCCATCGAAGCATACAGTGTCGATGATCTCTGCAATGAGTGGCTTGAGTGTCTTCATCACAGCAACCTTCACGCTTGCGCCTGCAGCCATTTCCTTATCTACAGCAGCCTTGAAGTCGATGAGCTGCTCGGCTACCATGGCATTGAGGGTAGTCATTGCCGATGAGCAGTTGGCCTTTGAACCGACGGCACGGAACTCGAAGCGGTTGCCTGTGAAGGCGAAAGGCGATGTACGGTTACGGTCGGTATTATCGACAAAGATCTGAGGAATCTCGACAAGTCCGAGGTCGTAAGCCTGCTTGCCTGCGATTACGATGTCGGTGTCATCGCTCACTGTGAGGAGCTTGTGGAGCACGTCGGTCATGGTCTTGCCAAGGAAGGCCGAGATGATTGCAGGAGGTGCTTCGTTGGCACCAAGGCGATGTGCGTTGGTTGCCGAAGCGATAGAAGCCTTGAGCAAGCCGCCATGGCGCTTCAATGACATGAGGATGTTGACGAAGAATGTGACAAACTGAAGGTTTGACATCGGATCCTTGCCAGGGGCGAGGAGGATGACTCCTGTGTCGGTACTGAGTGACCAGTTGTTGTGCTTGCCCGAACCATTGATGCCGTCGAAAGGCTTCTCGTGAAGCAGTACGCGGAATCCGTGGCGACGAGCCACCTTCTTCATTACGCCCATGATGAGCATGTTCTGATCGACAGCAAGGTTGGTTTCGCCGAAGATTGGCGCAAACTCAAACTGGTTAGGTGCAACCTCGTTGTGACGAGTCTTCATTGGGATGCCGAGGCGGAGACCCTGAATCTCAAGATCCTTCATGAAGGCCTGGACACGTGTAGGAATCTGACCGAAATAGTGGTCTTCCATCTGCTGGTTCTTGCTTGAGCCGTGGCCCATGAGTGTGCGGCCTGTGGCGATGAGATCAGGACGAGCAGCATAGAGAGCATCGTCAACAAGGAAATACTCCTGCTCCCAGCCAAGGTTGCTCTGTACGTGCCTGACATTTGGGTCGAAGAGCTGGCACACTGGCACTGCGGCATCGTTGACAGCCTTGAGAGCCTTCTTCAAAGGAGCTTTGTAGTCGAGAGCCTCGCCAGTGTATGAGATGAACACTGTTGGGATGCAAAGGCAGTCGTCGAGGATGAACACAGGGCTTGTTGGGTCCCAGGCAGTATAACCGCGAGCCTCGAATGTAGCACGGATGCCTCCTGAAGGGAATGATGAAGCATCAGGCTCCTGCTGTACAAGGCTTTTGCCTTCAAATTCCTCAATCATGCCGCCCTTCCAGTCATATTCCATGAAAGAGTCGTGCTTCTCGGCTGTGGTCTCGGTGAGTGGCTGGAACCAGTGGCAGCAGTGGGTTACTCCATGTTCCATTGCCCATTGTTTCATTCCTGCAGCTACGCCATCGGCAACTGTACGGTCGAGATGCTCGCCATTGTCGATACAGTCAAGCAGTGCCTTAAGGGTCTTTGCATCGAGATACTTCTGCATCTTCTCGCGGTTGAAAACCAATTCGCCAAAATACTCTGAAGGACGTCCTTCTGGCGCAACCACTTCTACTGCATGCTTCTTGAACGCTTGTTCAATAGCATCAAATCTCAATTTGCTCATAACACAATTTTTTTATAACGTAAATTAATAATGTATATTACTTTTACCTCTTGTAAATATGCTGCTCTGTATATTTTGTTAATCTTTTTTGTATATACATTTACTTTTGCATATTCTTGTAATAAGATTGCTTGAATTTTCTTATTTACGTTGCAAATGTATAGCGTTTAAAGCAATCTGCCAACTATTTGCTTTAAAAAGTTTAAAAACGCTGACATTTTCTTATTTTTATCACTTAGAATATATAATTTTGCAACGGCTAAATTGCAAAACAAGGCTATATGCAAGTGATTTTGTTCAAAATGTAGCCTTTTTCTATTAAAACTAGTGATAGTATAACTATTTGCTATATATTTGCAGTGTTGAAAGCAAATAGATAAACAAAAATATAATTAGATTTAAGGTAAAGTTATGGTAACAAAAGCAACACAGCGGACTTTGAGGAAGCAACCACGCCAAGCAGGTTTGTATTCTGCTGCCAACGAGCATGATGCTTGTGGTGTAGGTATGGTAGTCAATATCCACGGTGGCAAGAGCCACGAGCTGGTTGACAATGCATTGCGAGTGCTCGAGAACATGGAGCACCGAGGCGCAGAGACGCGCGACAAGACAGGTGATGGTGCAGGTATCCTTCTGCAGATTCCTCACGAGTTTATACTTCTTCAGGGTATTCCAGTGCCAGAGAAGGGCAGATATGGTACAGGTCTGGTGTTCCTTCCTAAGGATAATGCCCTCCAAAGCGAGGTGCTCAGCATAATGATCGAGGAGATCGAGCGCGAAGGTCTCAACCTTATGCACCTGCGTACAGTGCCAACGAACCCTGAGGTTCTGGGTGTGGCAGCACGTGAGGTAGAGCCAGCTGTAAAGCAAATCTTCATCAATGGCGTTTCGGAAGACCGTGCTCCTGAACTCGAACGTATCCTATATAAGATCCGAAAGAAGACCGAGAACCGTGTAGCTGCTCTTGGTGAAGCCTATGAGGATTTCTATATCTGCTCTCTTTCGAGCAAGAACATTATATACAAAGGTATGCTCACAAGCGGCCAGTTGCGTCGCTACTTCTCAGACTTGAGCAACAGCTACTTCACCTCGGGTCTGGCATTGGTGCACAGCCGCTTCTCGACCAACACCTTCCCGAAATGGAAGCTGGCTCAGCCTTTCCGTTATCTCTGCCATAATGGTGAGATCAACACAGTGCGTGGTAACCGAGGCTGGATGAAGGCTCGCGAGAGCGTGCTCTCTTCTCCTGCTCTTGGCGACATCAAGGAGATTCGCCCGATATTGCAGGACGACATGAGCGACTCTGCTTCGCTCGACAATGTGTTCGAGTTCCTCGTCATGAGCGGCATGAGCCTGCCTCAGGCCATGGCTATCCTGGTGCCAGAGTCATTCAACGACAAGAACCCAATATCGGAAGACCTCAAGGCTTTCTACGAATATTACTCAATCCTCATGGAGCCATGGGATGGTCCTGCTGCATTGATGTTCAGCGACGGACGTTTCGCAGGTGGTATGCTCGACCGCAATGGTCTTCGCCCATCGCGCTACACCATCACCAAGGGAGGCATGATGGTTGTGGCGAGCGAGGTTGGCGTGATGGATTTCGATCCAAGCGAGGTAGTGAGCAAGGGTCGATTGCAGCCTGGAAAGATCCTGCTCATCGATACACAGGAAGGCAAGATCTACTATGATGGTGAGATCAAGGCAAAACTTGCTGCTGAGCATCCTTATCGCGAGTGGCTCTCGACCAACCGTATCCAGCTCGAGAACCTCAAGAGCGGACGAAAGGTTGTCAACAGTGTCGAGAACTTCGAGCGCAAGCTGATGAGCTTCGGCTTTGGCCAGGAGGACATCGACCGTACGGTCATCCCTATGTGTACTCAGGGTCAGGAGCCAGTGGCAGCTATGGGTAATGACACTCCATTGGCTGTTATTTCCGACAAGCCACAGATCTTCTTTAACTATTTCCGCCAGCAGTTCGCACAGGTCACCAATCCTGCCATCGACCCTATTCGTGAGGAACTTGTAATGAGTCTCACCGAATATATCGGTCGCGTAGGTTCGGGCATCCTTACGCCTGATGAGAGCAACTGCCACATGGTGCGTCTGCCACAGCCTATTCTGACCAACGCTCAGCTCGATATTCTCTGCAATATCCGCTATAAGGGCTTCAATACCAAGAAGCTGCCTATCCTCTTCGAGGTGTCAGGTGGTGCTTCTGCTTTGCGTCAGGCTATCGATGACCTCTGTCATGAGGCAGAGAAGGCAGTAGATGATGGTGTCAACTACATCATCCTCTCTGACCGTGATATCGATGCTACTCATGCTGCTATCCCTTCACTTCTGGCAGTTAGTGCCGTTCATCACTATCTGATCAGCGTTCAGAAGCGTGTGCAGACTGCCCTTATCGTAGAGAGTGGCGAGATACGCGAAGTGATGCATGCCGCTCTTTTGTTGGGCTATGGAGCTTCAGCCATCTGTCCTTACATGACCTTTGCTGTGCTCGACGACCTTGTGAAGCGTCATAAGGTACAGGAGGAGTATGCCACAGCCGAAGCCAACTACATCAAGGCTGTCGATAAGGGTCTGAAAAAGATCATGAGCAAGATGGGTATCAGCACTATACGTTCATATCAGGGTGCAAAGATATTTGAGAGCATCGGCTTGAGCGAAGACCTTCTGCGTCGTTACTTCGGTACAGAGATCTCAACCATCGGAGGTGTAGGCTTGCGTGAGATTGCAGCCGATGCCATCCGTCTCCACAACGAGGCATTCAAGCCTGCCGAGATCAATGAGTTCCTGCCAAACAACGGACAGTTCTCGTATCGTCGCGACGGAATCCAGCACGCATGGAACCCTGAGACTATCGCCGAACTTCAGATTGCCACTCGTCTTGGTTCATACAAGAAGTTCAAGGAGTGGAGCAAGAAGGTCGATCAGAAAGAGAAACCTATCTTTATCCGCGATTTCTTCGACTTCAAGCGTTCGGCTACTCCTACACCTCTCGATGAGGTAGAGCCTGTAGAGAGCATCGTCAAGCATTTTGTGACTGGCGCTATGTCGTTCGGTGCCCTGAGCATCGAGGCTCACGAAGCCCTGGCTTTGGCGATGAACAAGCTCGGTGCACGAAGCAACACGGGTGAGGGTGGAGAAGACAATGCGCGCTACCACTCGGAGGTCGATGGCGTATCGCTGAGCAGCAAGACAAAGCAGATAGCTTCAGGACGATTCGGTGTGACTGCAGAATATCTCGTCAATGCCGAGGAGATACAGATCAAGGTGGCTCAGGGTGCTAAACCTGGAGAAGGTGGTCAGTTGCCTGGATTCAAGGTCAATGAGGTGATTGCCAAGACACGTAACGCTATCCCCGGCATCTCGCTCATCTCGCCTCCGCCTCATCACGACATCTATTCGATCGAAGACCTTGCACAGCTCATCTTCGACCTCAAGAACATCAATCCTACTGCTGCCGTGAGCGTGAAGCTCGTTGCCGAGAGCGGTGTGGGTACCATTGCTGCAGGTGTGGCAAAGGCAAAAGCCGACCTTATCGTCATCTCAGGAGCAGAGGGTGGTACAGGCGCAAGTCCTGCTTCGTCAATGCGTTTCGCAGGTATTTCGCCCGAGATTGGTCTGGCAGAGACTCAGCAGACATTGGTCATCAATGGACTCCGCAATCAGGTGCGTCTGCAGACCGACGGACAGCTCAAGACAGCACGCGATGTCATCTCGATGGCTCTGCTCGGTGCCGACGAGTTTGCTTTCGGTACATTGCCTCTCATCGTGCTCGGTTGCGTCATGATGCGCAAGTGCAATACCAACACCTGTCCAGTGGGCGTTGCTACTCAAGACGAGCGACTCCGTGCTCGTTTCATGGGTCGAAGCGAATATGTTGTCAACTTCTTCACCTTCCTTGCCGAAGAGGTGCGCGAGTACCTCAGCCAGATGGGTGTGAGAAAACTCAAGGACATCATCGGTCGCACCGATCTCATCGTCACCAATCCTGCCGTACAGAAGGAAGGTGTGGAGATTGACAAGAACACTCTCGCAAAGTGGGAGTCGCTCGATTTCTCACGTCTCTTGCATCAGCCTGCTTCTGACAAGTCGCTCTTCTGGGACCGTGGCGCATTCACCAAGATTGCCAACGAGCTCAACGAGAAGATTCTCAACGACTTTGCAGAGACTGTGGTAAGTCCGAAGGGTGGACATGAGCGAGTGTCTGAAGCCTCATATATGATAAAGAATACCGACCGTGCCGTAGGTACAATGCTTGCTGGTGAGATCGCACGCCGATATGGCGAAGAGGGATTGCCAGACAACAGTGTCAACATCAAGTTCAAGGGTTCGGCAGGTCAGTCGTTCGGTGCCTTTGCTGTCAAGGGTATGACCCTCAAGCTCGAAGGCGAGACCAACGACTACTTCGGAAAGGGCCTCTCAGGCGGACGTATCGCCATCCTGCCTCCTGCACGACGTGGTGATGACTTCGTAGCCGAAGACAATATCATCGCAGGCAACACAGGCCTCTATGGCGCTACTACAGGCGAGCTCTATGTCAACGGACGTGTGGGTGAGCGCTTCGGTGTGCGCAACTCAGGTGCTACTGCCGTGATTGAAGGTGCAGGCGACCACTGCTGCGAGTATATGACTGGCGGACGTGTGGTAGTCTTGGGTGAGGTAGGACGAAACTTCGCCGCTGGTATGAGCGGTGGTGTGGCATACGTCTGGGACAAGAACCACAACTTCGACTACTTCTGCAACATGGATATGGTAGAGATCAACCTCGTCGAAGAGACAGCATATCGCAAGGAGCTTAAGGAGCTCATCCGCAAGCATTATCTCTACACAGGCTCGGCTCTCGCTGGTCGTATGCTCGACAACTGGAACCAGTATATCGAGGAGTTCATACAGGTAGTGCCTATCGAATACAAGCGCGTACTTGAAGAAGAGAAGATCAAACAACTGCAACAGAAAATTCAAGCAATACAGGAATAAGTTATGGGAAATCCTAAAGCATTCTTGACTGTGCCTCGTGTCGAGGCAGGTTATAGACCTATCATAGAGCGTGTCCGCGACTTCAGTGAAGTGGAGCAGACGCTCAACTCAAAAGAACGTCAGCAGCAGGCTTCTCGCTGTATGGACTGTGGTGTGCCTTTCTGCCACTGGGCTTGTCCGCTTGGCAACAAGGATCCTGAATGGAACGATGCTCTCTATCGAGGAGAGTGGGAAACTGCATATAAGATCTTGAAGAAGACCAACGATTTCCCTGAGTTCACCGGACGTATATGTCCTGCATTGTGCGAGAAGTCGTGTGTGCTCTATCATACCACAGGCGAGGCCGTGACCAACCGTGAGAACGAATGTGCCATTGCTGAACGTGCTTTTATGGAGGGATTCGTGACTATCGAGCACCCAGAACGCAACGGCAAGAAGGTGGCTGTGATAGGTGGCGGTCCTGCGGGATTGGCAGCAGCCAACCAGCTCAACTACAAGGGCTATGAGGTGACAGTCTTCGACCGTCGTGCAGCAGCTGGTGGCTTGCTCCGCTACGGCATTCCAAACTTCAAGCTCGAGAAGAAGATCATCGACCGCCGTATCTCTATCATGGAGAAGGAAGGTGTCAAATTCGTATATAATGCCGATATCGACGTGACTGCATTGCCTGAGGGCTTCGATGCCTATGTCGTTTCGACAGGCACTCCTCAGGCTCGCGACATCAATATCCCCGGACGCGAACTCAAGGGCGTGTATCTGGCTCTCGAACTGCTCTCGCAGCAGAACCAGGTTCTCATGGGCGAGGTAGCTGAAGGCGATGTGGATAGAGTGACTGCCAAAGACAAGGACGTGCTAGTGATAGGTGGTGGCGATACGGGTTCCGACTGCATCGGTACAAGCCATCGTCAGGGAGCAAAGAGCGTGACTCAGATCGAGATCATGCCTCAGCCTCCTGTGGGTCATAATCCTGCAACGCCTTGGCCATACTGGCCTGTGATTATGAAGACCACCTCAAGCCATGAGGAAGGTTGCGTGCGTCGCTGGAACATCAATACGCTCGAGTTCCTTGGCGAAGACGGAAAGCTTACAGGTGTGAAGGTACAGCCAATCGAATGGAAGCCAAATCCTGAGGGCGGTCGTCCTATCATGGTCGAAGCAGGTGAGGTTGAGGTGATCAAGGCCGATATTGTCTTCCTTGCAATGGGCTTCCTCAAGCCCCAGCAGCCACAGTTTGCCGACAATGTGTTCGTGGCTGGCGATGCTGCTTCTGGTGCTTCGCTCGTCGTGAGAGCCATTGCAAGCGGTCGAAAGACTGCCGAGGCTGTTGATAAGTTCTTGAAAAAGCAATAATACTGCAATAGTATGAAATTTACCAAGATGCATGGTGCTGGCAACGACTATATATATGTCTATACGCCAGAGTGTCCTATAGAAAATCCAGTAGAGGTGAGTGTGGCGCTTAGCCGCCCTCACTTCGGCATTGGCAGCGATGGCCTTATCCTGATAGGCAAGAGCGATGTGGCTGACTTCTCGATGCACATATACAATAACGATGGCAGCGAAGCAATGATGTGCGGCAATGGCACACGCTGTGTCGGCAAGTATGTCTATGACCATCAGCTCACCGATAAGACGACTGTCACTCTCGAGACTCTTTCGGGCATCAAGACCATCCAGCTTCAGCTTGGCGAAGATGGAAAAGTATCGTCGGCTACTGTCGATATGGGCGAACCTCGCACTGAGGTGCCTTCTCAATTCCTGATTGCCAACTCCGTGGCGGTCAGGAACAATCTTTTCAATGTAGGTGGCTATGAAGGCACTTTCGTGTCGATGGGCAATCCTCATTTCGTCATCTTCGTACCTGAGGTCATGGATGTGGAGTTGCCTGTGGTGGGCAAGAAACTCGAGTTCGATCCTGCCTTTCCCGAGCGATGCAACATTGAGTTTGTCACCCGTCGTCCCGATGGCACTCTGCGCATGAGGGTGTGGGAGAGAGGCAGTGGCATCACGCTTGCATGCGGCACAGGTGCTTGTGCTACGGCTGTGGCTGCTGCACTTACCGGTCATGCTGGCCGTATCTCCGATATCGAGATGGATGGTGGTACTCTCCATATCGAATGGCGCGACGACAATCATATCTACATGACCGGACCTGCTGTAACGGTTTTTGAAGGAGAGACAATATGATGGATCAGCTGAAGCACGAATGTGGCATTGCAATGATCAGACTGCGCAAGCCGCTCGCCTACTATGAGAAGAAATACGGCACTCACCGCTATGCCCTTGAGAAGCTCTATCTGATGATGGAGAAGCAGCATAACCGAGGTCAGGAGGGTGCAGGTCTGGCTTGTGTCAAGCTCGACCAGAAACCAGGACATGAGTATATGTATCGCGAGAAGGCCGAGGGCAAGGATGCCATCACCAAGGTGTTCCAGTCGGTCTATCATCAGATTGCTCATCCTGCCGAAGATGAGCCTGAAGCTCCTGTGCCTTACATCGGCGAGATGTATATGGGTCATCTGCGATATTCGACCACGGGCAAGGGCGGACTGAAATACGTGCATCCGTTCTTGCGACGCAACAACTGGAAGGCAAAGAACCTCTGTCTCTGCGGTAACTTCAACATGACCAATATCAGCGAGGTGTTCGACTTCCTCACAAGCCAGGGTCAGTATCCGCGTATCTACAGCGACTCCTATATTCTTCTCGAACTTATGGGACATCGTCTCGACCGTGAGGTGGAACGACTCTTTGCTGAAGCTCAGCAGATGGGGCTCGAAGGACTTGACATCACTCGTTTCATCGACTCACATGTCCAGATTGCCAATGTGTTGCGCACCACTATGCCTCATTTCGATGGTGGATATGTGATGTGCGGACTGACCGGCAGTGGCGAGTTTTTTGCAATGCGCGATCCTGCTGGCATCCGTCCTGCTTTCTACTATGTCGATGATGAGGTGGTGGCTGTGGCAAGCGAGCGTCCTGTGCTTCAGACGACTTTCGCGGTCGATGCTTCCGACATCTGTGAACTTGCCCCTGGACGTGCCATCATGGTCAATGCGGCAGGCGATCTCAATTTCGAGCAGATCATCGAGCCTGCCAAGTATCAGGCATGTTCGTTCGAGCGAATCTATTTCAGCCGAGGCAACGACTTTGACATTCATCGCGAACGCAAGCTGCTTGGCTTCCAGTTGCGCGATGCCATCCTGAAGAGTATCGATGGTGACATCGAGCATAGTGTGTTCTCTTATATTCCTAACACAGCCGAGGTGGCATATCACGGCATGATGGATGGCATACGTCAGCATTGCGTCGATATTGGCAAGCCTCTCTCGCTGGTGCGTTCGGAGAAGGTCGTGTGGAAAGACATCAAGTTGCGCACCTTCATCACCGAAGGCACTTCGCGCAACAACCTCGCTGCCCACGTCTATGACATCACCTTCGGCACTGTTCAGCCAGGTGTCGATAACCTTGTCGTCATCGATGACAGCATAGTGAGAGGCACGACCTTGCGCGAGAGTATCATCCAGATACTCGACCGCCTGCATCCTCGCAAGATAGTGATAGTGAGCAGTGCGCCTCAGATTCGTTATCCCGATTTCTATGGCATCGACATGAGCCGTATTGGCGAGTTTATCGCTTTTCAGGCAGCAGTGGCATTGATCGAAGAACGGGGAATGCATTCGTTGCTCGATGAGGTCTATGAAGAGTGCAAGATCCAATCACAAGGCAATCCTGTGCGACGAATCTATGAGCCTTTCACAGCCGACGAACTCAATCTCAAGATGGTCGAGCTCCTTCAGCCTGCTACTGTCAAGACTCCTATTGAGCTTGTGTTCCAAAGTCTCGAAGGACTCCACCAGGCTATCCCAAATCACCCTGGCGACTGGTACTTCTCTGGTAAATATCCGACACCGGGAGGCGAGAGGCTCTGCCGAATATCTTATACCCAATGGTATGAAGCAAGAAAGAATTAGGATTTGTTGATCAATAATTGATAATAAATATTTGAATGACACGATATATCTTTGTAACAGGAGGTGTGGTTTCCTCCCTCGGTAAAGGCATTGTTTCTTCGAGCATCGGTATGTTGCTTCAGGCAAGAGGCTACAAAATCACAATACAGAAGTTCGACCCATATATCAACATCGACCCTGGTACGCTCAACCCATACGAGCATGGTGAGTGCTATGTGACTGTCGATGGCATGGAGACCGACCTCGACCTTGGCCACTATGAGCGTTTCACTGGCATCCGCACAACGCGCAACAATTCGGTCACTACTGGCAGGATCTACAAGACCGTCATCGACCGTGAGCGTCGTGGCGACTATCTTGGCAAGACCATCCAGGTGGTTCCTCACATCACCGACGAGATCAAGCATCGCATGAGGCGCGATGATGATGAGTTTGACTTCGTCATCACCGAGATTGGCGGTACGATTGGCGACATCGAGAGTGCTCCATTCCTTGAGGCCATTCGTCAGCTTCGCTGGGAACTTGGCAACAAGGCAGTGAGCGTGCATCTCACCTATGTGCCTTATCTCAAGGCTGCCGACGAACTGAAGACCAAGCCGACCCAGCATTCGGTCAAGGAGATGCAGGGTATGGGTATTCAGCCCGATGTGCTTGTGCTCCGTACCGAGAAGCACCTGTCGGATGGCGTGCGTCAGAAGGTGGCATCGTTCTGCAATGTCGATCTCGAATGTGTGGTTCAGAGCGAAGACATGCCAAGCATCTATGATGTGCCTGTGAGCATGCAGACCCAGGGCATCGATGCTGCCATCCTGCGCAAGTTCGGCATCCCTGTAGGTGAGCGTCCTTCGATGGCAAGCTGGCACAAGTTCCTCGAACTGCAACGTCATGCCACCCGTGAGGTGCATGTGGGTCTAGTGGGCAAATACGACTTGCAGGATGCCTATAAGAGCATTCGCGAGAGCCTCAACCTCGCAGGTATCTACAATGAGGTGAAGGTCAAGATTCACTTCATCAACAGCGAGGAGGTGACAGCCGACAATGTGGCACAGAAACTCGAGGGAATGGCTGGTGTGCTCATCTGCCCAGGTTTCGGCACTCGTGGCATCGAGGGCAAGATCATTGCAGCACAATATACACGCACCCACGACATCCCTACTTTCGGCATCTGCCTCGGTATGCAGATGATGGTTATAGAGTTCGCGCGAAATGTCCTCGGCTATGCCGATGCCAACAGCAAGGAGATGGATACTGAGACTCCTCACAACGTGATCGACATCATGGAGAGCCAGAAGAACATCACCAATATGGGCGGTACGATGCGTCTTGGTGCATATAAGTGCAACCTCTTGGCAGATAGCCGTGTAGCTGAGATATATGGCAGCTGTGAGATCAGCGAGCGTCATCGCCATCGCTATGAGTTCAACAACAAGTATATCGACGAATATGAGGCTCATGGCATGAAGTGTACAGGCCGCAACCCTGAGTCAGACCTTGTCGAGATTGTCGAGATTCCCGACAAGAAATGGTATATCGGCACTCAGTTCCATCCTGAATATTCGAGCACTGTGCTCAACCCGCATCCGCTGTTCATGGATTTTGTCAAAACGATTAAATGAATATAATATATGTCTCAAGTCAACGAAAACTTCCTGAAGCTGAATGCTTCATATTTATTCTCAGAGATTGCTCATCGAGTAGCCGACTTCAAGGCTGCCAATCCTGAAGCCGATGTCATCCGTCTGGGTATCGGCGATGTCACTCAGCCACTTTGTCCTGCCGTCATCAGTGCCTTGCATCGAGCTGTCGATGAGATGGCATCGGCAAGCACCTTCCGTGGCTATGGTCCTGAACATGGCTATGACTTCCTTCAGAAAGCTATCATCGAGGGTGACTTCCAGCCTCGTGGCATCAGCCTTGAACTCGATGAGGTGTTTATCAACGATGGTGCAAAGAGCGACACTGGCAACATTGGCGACATCCTTGGTCTCAACAACCGCCTCTGCATGACCGATCCTATCTATCCTGTCTATGTCGATAGCAACCGAATGGCTGGACGCGACGACATCATCTATGCTCCATGCAATGCCGGCAACAACTTCGTGCCTTCGCTTCCTGCTGAACGTGTCGATGTCATCTATCTCTGCTATCCAAACAACCCAACAGGAACTGTGATCTCGAAGACCGAGTTGCAGAAATGGGTAGATTATGCATTGGCCAATGATGCTATCATCATGTACGATGCGGCTTATGAGGCATATATCCGTGAGGAGGGTATTCCTCACAGCATCTATGAGTGCGAGGGTGCAAAGAAATGTGCCATCGAGTTCCACAGCTATTCCAAGACTGCTGGTTTTACTGGCGTGCGATGTGGCTATACCATCGTGCCTCGCGAGCTGACTGCCCGCACTTCGAGTGGCGAACGTGTCGCACTCAATCCTCTGTGGAACCGTCGCCAGTGCACCAAGTTCAATGGCACAAGCTACATCCAGCAGCGTGCAGCCGAGGCTATCTACACCGAAGAAGGCAAGGCTCAGGTACGCGCCACTATCGACTATTATATGGAGAATGCGCGTATCATGCGCGAGGGTCTCATCAAGGCAGGCTTCCAGGTGTGGGGTGGTGTCAATGCTCCATATATCTGGCTCAAGACTCCAGAAGGCGTAACGTCGTGGGAGTTCTTCGACCAGCTACTTCACGGTCCTAACATTGTCGGTACCCCTGGTGTCGGCTTCGGTCCTTCGGGCGAGGGCTACTTCCGCCTCACTGCATTCGGTCAGCGTGAAGACTGCTTGAGAGCAATGGAGAGACTGAGTGGTAAATGATGTTTTGGGGAAGATAAAGAAGTTAAAGAAGATAAAGGAGTTAATGACAAATGATGTTAGTCTTTTAGAATTATTATCCTTTTGCTTCAATAATACAGAACAGACAATATAGCTTTTGTCTTTATCTACTTTATCTACTTTATCTTCTTTAACTTCTTTATCTTCTTGCAATAATTCAAACAAATTAGGAAATATGAAAGAAAAGCAAAAAGTGACTCTGGTGCTTGAAGGCGGTTACAGCTTCCACGGCACCAGCTTCGGCTATGAGAAGCCTGTCAATGGCGAGGTGGTGTTCAACACTGCCATGATGGGTTATCCCGAGAGCCTGACCGACCCTTCCTACAGCGGTCAGATCCTGGTGATGACCTTCCCTCTTGTGGGCAACTATGGAGTTCCGTCGGCTTCGGAAGAGGCCAATGGACTCTCGTCGTATTACGAGAGCGACCACATCCATGTGCGTGCATTGGTGGTGAGCGACTATTCTGAGGAATACAGCCACTGGAATGCCAACCGCTCGTTGGCTCAATGGCTCAAGGAAGAGAAGGTGGTGGGCATCGAAGGCATCGACACGCGCGAACTGACCAAGATACTTCGCGAACATGGCTCGATGTCGGGAAAGATAGTGTTCGATGGAGGCGAGGACATTGAGTTTGAGAATCCTAACCTCGTCAATCAGGTGGCAATAGTGAGTACCAAGAAGGTCGAGCACTTCGGCACAGGCAAGAAGAGGGTGTGTCTCATCGACATGGGGGTGAAGCAGAATATCATTCGCGAATTGCTCAAGTATGATGTGTCGATTACTGTCGTGCCTTGGGACTATGACTTCAACGCCATACCAGAGCAGGAGGGATGGGGCGATTCGTTCGATGGCTTGTTCATCTCCAACGGTCCTGGCGACCCTAATCTCTGCAATGCCACTGTCGAGAATGTCAAGGAATATATGAAACTCGGCCGTCCTATCTATGGCATCTGTATGGGAAACCAGATTCTCTCGCTTGCCGCAGGAGCCAAGGTCGAGAAGCTCAAATACGGACACCGAGGTCACAACCAGCCTGTGCGCCTGATGAAAGACGGCAAGCCTACCGAACAATGCTTCATCACATCGCAGAACCATGGTTATGCAGTCAACAACGACACTATACCTGAGGACTGGGAGCCGCTCTTCATCAACATGAACGATGGCTCAAATGAGGGTATCCGCCACAAGACCATGCCTTGGTTCTCGGCTCAGTTCCATCCCGAGGCATGTTCGGGTCCTACCGACACTGAGTTCATCTTCGGTCAGTTCTTCTCTTTGCTCTAACATATATTTTTTGAAGACAAAACAAAACAGAAAATTCATGATTCAAGATATTAAGAAAGTGCTGCTCCTTGGGTCTGGTGCTCTCAAGATCGGAGAAGCTGGCGAATTTGACTATTCAGGCTCACAGGCTCTCAAGGCTTTGAAGGAAGAAGGCATCAAGAGCGTTCTCATCAACCCGAATATTGCCACAGTGCAGACTTCGGAAGGCGTTGCCGACCGTGTGTATTTCTTGCCTGTCACTCCATTTTTCGTCGAGAAGGTCATCGAGAAGGAACGTCCCGATGGCATCCTGCTCAGCTTCGGCGGACAGACGGCATTGAACTGCGGAGTTGAGCTCTACAAGAGTGGCGTGCTCGAGAAATACAACGTGCAGGTGCTCGGTACTCCTGTCCAGGCTATCATCGACACCGAAGACCGCGAACTCTTCGTGGAGCGTCTCGATGAGATTGGTGTCAACACTATCAAGAGCCATGCCTGCAACACGCTCGATGAGGCAAAGCAGGCTGCACGCGACCTTGGCTATCCTGTCATCATCCGTGCGGCATACGCCCTCGGTGGCTTGGGCTCGGGTTTCTGTGACGATGAGGAGCAGCTCATTGCCATCGGCAACAAGGCTCTCAGCTTCTCGCCTCAGATACTTGTCGAGAAGAGTCTCAAGGGCTGGAAAGAAGTGGAGTATGAGGTGGTGCGCGACCGCTACGACAACTGCATCACCGTCTGCAATATGGAGAACTTCGACCCTCTCGGCATCCACACTGGTGAGTCGATTGTGGTGGCTCCTTCGCAGACTCTCTCCAATCGCGACTATCACAAGCTGCGTGAGCTCTCGATCAAGATCATCCGTCACATCGGCATCGTGGGCGAATGTAATGTGCAATATGCTTACGACCCGTTCTCCGAGGACTATCGTGTCATCGAGGTCAATGCCCGCTTGAGCCGCAGTTCTGCTCTCGCATCCAAGGCCACTGGCTATCCTCTCGCTTTCGTCGCTGCCAAACTCGGTCTCGGCTATGGCTTGTTCGAACTCAAGAACTCTGTCACCAAGACCACTTCGGCATTCTTCGAACCTGCTCTCGACTATGTGGTCTGCAAGATTCCTCGCTGGGACCTTGGCAAGTTCCAGGGTGTCGATCGCGAACTTGGCTCAAGCATGAAGTCGGTGGGCGAGGTGATGGCCATCGGTCGTACCTTCGAGGAGGCTATACAGAAGGGTCTCCGCATGATCGGCCAGGGTATGCATGGCTTTGTCGAGAACAAGGTCATTCAGGTCGATGACATCGACAAGGCACTTCGCGAACCGACCGACAAGCGCGTGTTCGTCATCTCAAAGGCAATGAGGGCTGGCTATTCGGTCGATCAGATTCACGACCTCACCAAGATTGACAAATGGTTCCTCCAGAAACTCAAGGGCATAGTGCTCACCGATGAGGCACTGAAACAGTATGACGACATCGAGAAGGTGCCTGCCGACCTCCTGCGCGAAGCTAAGCGCAAGGGTTTCAGCGACTTCCAGATTGCCAGGGCGGTGGTCAAGGACGAGAAGATCAAGGACTTGGCCGAAACCGAGAGCCTGCACGTGCGCAACCGCCGCAAGCAGCTTGGCATCGTGCCTGTGGTCAAGCAG
>SFEH01000082.1 GCA_004557315.1 Bacteroidales bacterium | reverse complement strand
ATTCCCTATACTGTTATTAGGATTATTCTTTTATTTTATTTGGTTCTATGGAACTCATACCTGTCTATATTACAGTGTGTCATTTCATGATTTCTCTTACAATTCTGATATTACATTTTTGATAATTAGTTATTTATTTTTACTGATTTCCTTTTCTCCCTTTTTGCTTTTCAGTATTAGAAATAGAGAGAAAGTTTTAGGTCTAAACAAATTCCTATTATTCCCAAAACCATTCGATGGTAATGATTTTTTTTATTTATGGTATCTTCTCGAAACTGTATTCCTTATTTTATGGGATATGGGAATCCTATTATATCTATTCGTGATGTTTTGGGGATGCAAAGAAACGCATCTTATAAGCATAACTGATAATTCTCGAGAGAACTTATTTAAGGATATTACTGGTTATTACTGTGATGGTTTGCTATTTATCACATTGATTTCATCTCTCGTGTGTTTGGTTTATTATTTCGAGCATCGCAAATATATAAAACATCTTCTTTCTGATTAATATAAGATAAGACTGAATAATACCATTAATCTACGAATGCGTGACTCAATGTCAAAAAAAACAATCCAACAATGAAGGAAATCCGTTTAGCGATAGTAGGAAGCCGAGGCTTCAACGACTACGAGAGGCTATGTGCCGCAGTGTCTGCCCTTGCCGAGCGAGAGCAGCTCTGCGTCGTTGGGATCGTGTCAGGAGGAGCCAGGGGAGTGGACAGCCTTGGAGCACGCTATGCCCATGAGCATGGTCTTCAGTTGACGGAGTTCCTGCCGGAGCATGACAAATATGGTAGGGGAGCTCCTCTGATTAGAAATAAGACTATCATAGAGAACGCGGACTATGTACTGGCTATATGGGATGGAGTGTCTCGCGGTACACACAATGCTATAGGCCATGCTCAGAATTTGAGCAAGCCATTATTGGTAGAGAGATTTGATAATAAGTAGGACATATAAGAATAATAAATATTGCTATTGCTGGGTACTGATTACGACAAATATTCTGTGGCAAATAATCAGTACCCAGTAATCAAATATTCATTCATCAATTCGTTATAGTACGATGCTGCAGCCCTTGATTTCCTTGCTCTTATACAGATTCTTGTCGGCTTTTGAATACAATGCCTCGAAGGTGATGATATCGTCATTGTCGGGGGTGAAAGCCACACCTACGCTTATTGCTGCTTCATATTCTGGAGCATCGTTGAGACGAATAGCTCGGATGCCGGTAAAGAATCGTTCGATATATTCCTTCACCATTTCAGGAGTGAGCTTGCCCTTCAGGAAGATAGCGAACTCGTCGCCTCCGAGTCGGATGGTGATGTCATAAGGGAAGGCATGGCGCATTGCTCCTGCAATCTTGGTGAGAAGTTCGTCGCCCACGATATGTCCGTAGGTATCGTTGACATACTTGAACTTATCGCAGTCAAGAATCATCAACGCGCCTTTGGCATTCTGCGACAGCATGTTGTCGATGAGTTTCTGACCTGAATATCGGTTGCGCAAGCCTGTGAGTGCATCGGTCTCCGACTGACGCACTATCAGACGATAGTTCATCTTTGCCTGACGTATTGAAGAGATGCTTGCAAACGAGATCTGCGTAGGTTTCTCACCAGGCTGGAGCACGTCGTTGCGGTACATGGTGTAGTTGACAGCCCAGACAGCGGTGAAGAAACACAGAGCAGCAATCACAATTATATATAGGAGAATGAAGTACCAGCGCAGATATAACTCGCGGTCAACAATCACCTTGACCTCTTTTTCCTTGAATATGTTCGAACCATCATAAGCACGCACTTCGAGTTTGTATGTGCCTGCTGGAACAGCCAGATAACGCAGGCGACGTGAGTCGTCGGCTTTCTGCCATTCATCGACCAGTCCCTTTATGCGATATTCAAAGCGATAGGCCGTCTGATCATAAACATCGGTAGTGGTGAACTCAATCTTGATGTTTCGGTCGGAAGCTGGCAGATGAATGATGCTGTCACACCAAGCATAGTCGCCCTCGACCAATATCTTATACGGATTGGTCGCGATGTTGATGTCGTCCTTGGTGAGCAGCACGGCTCCCTGATCGGTGCCAAAGAGCAGCACACCATTGCTGGAAGCAGCCGAAGCCGAACGGATGAACTGATTGATGCCGATGAATTCACTCTGGCTGATCGATGTGACGAAACGTCGGTTCTTGGCATCGAACACAAAGATACCGTTGTTTTCAGTCGATGCGCAAACCAATGTGTCGTTGAGCATCTCCACACCGCGCAGTTCGACCGATGGCAATCCATGGTCGAGATGGAATATCTCAATCTTGTCGGTATGAAGGTCGTAACACAACAGGCCTGCTCCTGTGGTAGCAATCCACAACTCATGTCCGTCACGTACAGCCACTGCACCTATGCAGTTGGTATAGGTCCAAGTTTTCTCGTCTCGAAGTTTGCTGCTGACCTCACCTGTTGTGCGGTTCACCACCCAGAATCCGTCGAAGGTTGTCACCACCATTGTGTCACGGTTGATTTCGAGCATATCCGAAACCTGATTGATAGGGTAGAAGGTGCGATCATAATCTCTATGCAGTTTGCCTTCTTGGCGAGGCTCGGTGAAGTGGAGGCGAGTGAGAGGGAAGTTCAGTCCGCCAATCCACAGATCCTTGTGCATGTCTTCCTTGACTGACCAGATGCAGTCGAGCACAGGCTGATCGGCAATGGAAGTGATATGTTCGCGTTCGCCTGTTTCAGGGTCAAAATGGTAGAGTCCTGTATTGTAACCGCCTGCCCATACGGTATTGTCTTCGGTGTGTTTGACGGTCAGGAAGCGCGACTCATGATTCATGAATATATTTTCCAGCTTGCCATTAGGCTTGAAGCAACCCAACGAATTGTTGAACGCTATCCAAAGGAGCCCGTCCTTGTCGAAGTCAGCTCCAAACACTGAATTGTCCGATACATTGCGGGCATAAGGGTTGACCAGTCGCATAAGCTGTCCGCCTGGTCTCATCAATGCCAAGCCGCCCATATCCATCGAGATCCAGATATGACCATGGTCGCACAATATACCCTTGATCACCGAGAGAGGGAACTGGTAAGCAGCATTAGGTGAGTCATCGGCGAGTCGGTAGAGTTTCATAGAGTCGCACAGAGCCTTCCCTTCTTCAGGTATTGTGCATATATTCAGTCCGTCGCCGTCGGTTCCCACCAGCATATAGCGGTCATCAAGCTTCTCAAGTGTGGTGACGATGCTGTTTTCGCAACCTTGCATTTTCACATAGTGGTCGGGATTGGCTGAATCGATCACATAAAGACCAGAACCGCTTGTGCCAGCCCATATCAGCTGTCGCTTGCTGTCATAATAGAGCGACATCACATCCTGGTTGAGGTTGCAAAGCAGGCGAGCATTGCGCTCACGAGGATTGTAAATACCCACCATGTTGCTAGTGCCATAGAGATAAGTACCGTTGACGTATGGCACAATCTGGTGAATGTCTTCGTTCTCATTGATCACATCAATGATCGAATCCTGCTGAATATCGAAGACGCGGATACCGCTCGATGTGCCAAGATGCAGGATCTCACCTTCTGCAACCATCGCTTTGACGGAATGAAGGTATGGCTGGATTTTGAGTGATACTATCTGCTCGAACTCATCTTTATCTTGGTTATAACGGAATACGAGGCTTCGTTCGGTAAAGGTGTAGATGTTGCCTTCTGGATCCATGTAGATCGTTGCCTGGAAGCCGTCGCGTATGCGTCGTATCTTGGTGCGGCCCAAGCTATAGTTCTTGAACGACATTCCATCGTAGCGTTCAATGCCATTGGACGTAGAGATCCACATCAGACCATCGTGGTCGCGGATTATGCCGAAGGTAGTCTGGCTCTTTGTACCCTTAGGGAACGTAACGGAATATGATGGAAGATCAGAGAACTGATCAGGTAATGTGTTGACTCCTGCTGCTGATGTTTGCATATTACAGCACATCAACAGTATGGTTAGAATAAGATTTTTTGCAAAAGGTATTATTTTCATCGCTTGTTTGATAATTGTGTCTCTCAATACGAAAGCAAAATTATGCTTTTTTTCGGAATTATCAAAATAATGGCATTGTTTTTTGACAAAATAGGCGTGTTAATGCTTGTTTTGCTGATTTACAGCATGTTTTTTGGGGTAAAAGGAGTTAATAGGCGTTAACGGAAGATAACGGATAATAGTTGCTCTATTAACTCCCAATAGAGCTAAAAGTGTGTAGTCTTGTTGTCGGAAGATATGGTCACATCGAATGGGATATCTTCTTTTTTCTCAAGCTTTGTTTCGGTCTTGATCACAAGCTCATGAGCGTTGTAAGGCTTGAGTGCAGGAGCTTCACCTTCGCCCACCAATACGCCATTGCTCATTATCTTGATTCTGACTGGTTGAGACTCTGAAAGACCGTAGTTCTCGACTATGACAGAGACGGACTTGCCATCATCGGCAAGTTTCGGACGACGAGTTGAGACGAGGGCAGGGGTGTAATCGACACAAGGCAGCTTGCTATATCCGAACACCATGTGTCCGTCTTTCTTCTTGCCAAGCAGTTTTGGTGCGAACTCTTCGCTGTCGATGCCTGTGTCCTTACCCTTGAAGATAAGCACAAGGTCCTTGCCTTGCTTGCGTGTCTTCGTCACCTTGGCGCCACGTCCGAAGTTGACTTCCTTGTATGAGCCAAAGCGAAGCGACTCGATGTCGAGGTCGTTCTGTGCATCGAACCCTTCTTCCGAGCGCACCAGCACTTCTATTGCCTTGGTCTTGGTGGTCACCTCTGTGGTATTGAGCACAGAGATGAGCAGTCCTTTGTTCATCGGGATGCACACGTTCTTCGAGCTGTGATGGTCGTTTGGCAGGTCTTCCCACTTGATGGTGTCGATTACAGCGAAGTTCATCTGTTCGACACGACCGTATTCATCCTGCAGCACCTTTGGGCGTTCGTATTTGAACCATTTCTCGACCGAACCGTCCTTGTGGGTCGTGAAGTTGATGGTATAGGCCTCACCTGGCTCCACTATCCAGTTCAGTCCGTCCTTCGAGCGTTCGTACCATGCTATTCGTCCGAGCCAATCGTTGACAATGAGGTGATACTGAACGCTGTCGCGCCAAACCACGGGGTCTTCAAACTCGCCCTTCACGGCAGGATAGACCCTTCCGTCGGAAATCTGATGCCAGTCGTCGCTTACACCATCACGGCTGATCCATACGCCACCTCCACGGCACACCATGAGCATCGAGCCATCCTGACGACGGGCGAAGGTGAGGTTCGAAAGTCCTTCAATGATCTTGTGGTCGCGATTGTCGAAATTGAACTTGCTGAACCACCATATGCCGTTAGGGTCGGTGGCATGATAGTAGCCGTCGATGGTATAGACAAGCCATCGTCCATCAGCCAGACGATATGCCTCTGGGTTATGTCCTTTGCCTATCGAGCTGACAACCTTGAACGGACCATAGGAGTTTTCGCTCGTGGCGTGGAAGACAGTCGATTTCGACCAGAACATGTGTCCGCGAGGCGAGTTCTCTGGCCATCCGCACACAAACAGATGGTACAGCCCATCTTCGCCCTTGATGATGTTGCCTCCCCAGAACGATACTCCTGGCAGTTCGATGCCATTATCTACAAGTCGGGGCTTTACATCCTTGCAACCCCACACATCGGCACTCATCACACTGCCTTCCATCGGCAGGAAGCGATCCATGTGACGCGCGCCTTTCACGAGGTTCTCCCATTCGGCTGGCAATTCACGGTCGGTGATCTGTGCCATTGCCGAAGCCGAAAACAGAGTCAAAGCTAAAAGCAGATATTTGCTCATAATAAATAATATTATTGCATTTCAGCGAAATATACTGTGCGAAGTGGCATTGTGGTCTTATCGCCTGTGAGAATTATAGGAGCGCAGAGTGTAAGGTCTTGCGACGAACCACCCGCCTTGATCAGATACTGACCTGGATCGATGTTCCACTGGCGGTTGTCATAGTAGCCGAACTGCTGTGGCGACATGGCGAATACCACTTCCTTCTTCTCACCTGGCTGGAGTGCCACACGTCCGAAGCCCTGGAGCTGGATAGGCTTGAGGTGCTGGTCGGTTGAGGTAGGAGAGACGTAGATCTGTACTATCTCCTCGGCTGCTACCGAACCTGTGTTCTGCACTTCGACTGCAACACGGATTGCATTGTCGCCAGTGTCCGCACTGCTTGTCACCGAGAGGTTGGTATATTCGAATGTGGTGTATGAAAGTCCGAAGCCAAATGGCCACTCGATGCGAGGATCCTGCTTGGTCGAATAGTTGTAGCAGATGTTCTCGTTGAGTTCCACGTTTGGATAGCTTACAGAGAGCTTGCCCGAAGGAGCCACCTTGCCCACGAGGATGTCAGCCACTGCATTTCCGCCCTCTTCGCCTGGGTACCAAGCCTGAATGATGGCAGCACAGCGGTCAGCAATCTTCGAGATCACCTGTGCGCGTCCGCCAAACATCACGAGCACCACAGGCTTGCCTGTTGCGATGAGTTCCTCGACGAAAGCCTCCTGCGAACCAGGCAGACGCAGGCTTCCGCGGTCGCGGTTCTCGCCACAGAGCATTGTGTTCTCGCCCATGGCAGCAATGATGACATCGCTTTCGGCTGCCATTCTGATAGCCTTCTCGCGGTCAATCTCTTCCTTGCCGTCGATCTTTCGGTCGAGCAGAGCCACGAGCCAAGCCTGTGCGCGTTCGTCGCCTGCTGCTTCGATCTGCGTCTCGTTGACCTCTGTCCAGTCGCATCCGCGAGTGTAGGTGAGGCTGAAACCTTCGGGGAGACTGTTCTCCAGACCTTCCTTGAGCTTCACGATGTGTGGGTGTTCGTCATCAGGGTTATTGCCCTTCCAGAAGTACGACATGCCCTGATAAGAGTAGTCGCCGAGCATTGCCCACATGTTGTTGGCGTTAGGACCAGTGAGGAACACCTTCTTGGTGTCCTTGAGAGGCAGGATGCCATTGTTCTGGAGCAGCACCACCGACTGTGTGGCCAACTGATAGGCCGTCTGTCGTTCCTCTGGGCGATCCAGTTCGATATGTCCTTCCTCATACAGCTTCGCGTCCTTGTCGAGCATACCCAATGCTGCCTTAAGAGTAAGCACACGCTTCACCGATTTCTCGAATCGCTCCTGCGTCACGAGTCCCTTTTCGATTGCCTCATACAGATGCTGGTAGGTGTCGTTGCGAGGGAACTCCACATCGTTGCCCGCATTCATTGCCGATGCTCCCTGCTCGGTGAGTCCCTGCACGTGGGTCTGCTGCGTGATTGAGCCATAGTCGCTCACCATCATGCCGTCGAAGTGGAGATAGTCGCGCAGGATGTCCTCCTGCAGTTCGGCATTGCCCACGCAGTTGATGTCGTGGAACTTATGATAGCCAGTCATCACGACCTTGCCACCTGCAATGCGGATTATTGTCTCATGAGGCATGAGAATCTCCTCCATGAGCTCCTTCTCGTCCGATTCGCTTCCTCCTCCATATCCGAGGAAGTGCTTCGAACAGGCAGCTATGCCGTTCTTCAGTCCACCGTCCTGAAGACCGCGCACGAAGCCCACGCCCATTGCAGCCGAGAGGTATCCGTCTTCGCCATACGACTCTTCATCGCGGTTGAAATGTGGGTTGCGGTCAACATCGACCATTGGCGAGAGGGCAAGCAAGCCGCCAATCATGCGCATGTCCTTGGCAGTCTGCTGGGTCTTGATGAAAGCCAAGTCTGGATTGAACGAACAAGCCAAGCCGATCTGCTGTGGATAGACCGTAGCGCCACGTGTTGCCACGCCCGAGATGATCTCCTCGTGGAAGAGGGCAGGCACACCCGACGGAGTGTTGTTGATGATCCATTGCTGAACCTGTGCCACCATGTCGCGTATCTCGTCAGGATCCTTCACGTCCTGACTTGCATACTGCGAGAAGTGACCCACGCCATTCGGGATGAGCTGACGGCACTTCAACGTGTCGAGCTTGCCATCTTTTCCAAAGAGATCGGCAAGATACATGCTATGCAACTGCGCAAGACGCTCCTGCGGATTCATCTTGTCATAGAGTTCGTTCACTTTTTGTTCGATTACAGCATCCGCGATTGGATGATCAACAGCACGCAAGCGGAATTGCGCGTCAAAATTGCCCGAAGTGCAAGCTGTCAGGCATGCCGATAAAGCCATAAAGCCACCAATATTTTTCTTCATATTGTAATAAGGTAAGTGATAAAACAGTGACAAAAGTAGTGAATTCTTGCAAGATGTCCAAATAATTTTGGTTTTATTCGCCAAATGTGCTATTTTTGCACAGTTTTGTACAATGAAAAAATATTAGAATTTTGAAAACTGGAATAGTTTTTGAGGGAGGAGGAATGAGAGGACTCTTCTCGACAGGTATAGTGGATGTCTTGCTCGAAGAGGGCATTACGGTCGATGGCATGGTGGGTGTTTCGGCTGGCGCATGTCTGTGCTGCAACTACAAGTCTCGTCAGGTCGGACGAGCCTTGCGCTACAATGTCCTATTGCGCAACGACCCTAAATACATGAGTGTGCGCAACCTCATCAAGACTGGCGATTTCATCGGTGCCGATTATGCCTATCATTATATCCCGACCTATGTCGATTACTTCAACCGTGAGGCTTTCAAGGCCAATCCGATGGTGTTTGAGGTGGTGTGTACCGATGTATATACTGGCAAGCCAATCTACCGTCAGATCGACGAAGTGACCGACCACACCCTCGAATGGATCCGTGCTTCGGCTTCCTTGCCCTTGGTATCAAAGCCTGTGACGCTCGATGGCTACACCATGCTCGATGGCGGTATGGCCGATGCCATTCCTCTGCGCCACTGGCAGGAGAAGGGCTATGAGAAGAACATCGTCGTGCTCACCCAGCCTCGCGACTATCGCAAGACGAAGACATCGCTCATGCCTCTGTTCAAGCTCTTCATGCGCAAGTATCCGAAGGTGATTGAGGCAATGGCTCATCGCCACGAGATGTACAACCAACAGCTCGACTATGTGCTTGAGCAGGAAAGCCTCGGCAAGACATTGCTGATATTTCCTCCTCACAGTCTCGACATCGGACGCATTGAGCAGGATGAGGCAAAGATGCGTGCCGTTCATCAGCTCGGTATTGAAACGGCTCGCGCACATCTGGAACAAATTCGCGAATTCTTGAAGAAGTGAAGGTGTTAAGATGTGAAGATGCTTTGCTTGTTAAGATGTGAAGATGTGAAGGCGCTTCGCTTGTTATGATGTGAATAAGTTAAGTTGTTTTCAATTCAGCGCCCTGGAAGGGCATCAGGCATATATCTATTTGCATAACAACGGCTTTGACGTTGTGCTAATAACATATTTATTTTCAATACACTAACAACCAGCCGACCCAGCATCGACTGTGGTCAATCCCGACGGAACAGTGACTTTCAACTATCGTAACGACAATGCCAAGAACGTCGAGGTCAGCGTGCAGTTTGCTGGCAGCCACGCCATGGCGAAAGACTCTGTGTCGGGTCTGTGGACTCTCACTCTTGGTCCTGCTGCCCCCGACATTTATCCCTATTGCTTCGTGGTCGATGGCGTGAGTGTCATGGATCCCCAGAACTCTCAGTATTTCCCCAATGAGGGATTCAAGAAATCACTTCTCGATATCCCAGGTAAGGACAATCCGCTGATTCATGCCTATCAGTCGCAGAATCCGCAAGGCAAGGTCGATTACGTCACTTATTATTCTTCGACCATCGGCTGCTATAACAATGCACTGATTTACACGCCAGCATCCTACAATCCTGCCGACAATAAACGTTATCCAGTCTTCTATCTCATCTCAGGAACTACCGACACCGAGGAGGTATATTATAAGGTAGGACGCATGAACACCATCATCGACAACCTCATTGCCGAGGGCAAGGCCGAGGAGATGATCATCGTACTGCCCTACGGCAATCCTGTGAAGTTAATGGATCAACCAGCCGACTTTGCTATGGACCTGTTCAGCAAAGATCTCATCAATGACCTCATGCCGTATGTCGAGGCCAACTACCTCACCATCAACGATGCCGAACATCGTGCGATAGGTGGATTCTCGCGTGGAGGCAATCAGGCATTGAGCAATGGACTGATGAATCTCGACAAGTTCTCTTATCTTTGCTCTTACAGTTCGTTCACCTCGACCCAACTGCCATACGTCTATGACCATGCCAAAGAGACCAACAGCAAGATCAACCTCTTTTGGCTCGGCATCGGCACCGACGATCTTCTCTACAAGACCAGCCACGACTACATCGAGTTTCTCCGCAAGAAAGGCATCAACCACATGCTCGAATTTACCAAAGGAAAATTCGGGCATACATGGATGAATGCCAAGTACTTCCTTGCCCAAACCATGCCTCTGCTTTTCAACAAGGAAAAGGCTACTGCTGCAATGTCTGATGGCGGAATGCCTTTGCCTGAACTGAAAGGCGACGAGGAGGAATTCAATCCGCTCGTCATGATGTCCCGCCTCTTCCCACCTCAGGTCACATCGCCCGAGTTCGGTCAAGGCAACGTCACCTTCCGCATCAAGGCTGAGAATGCCCAAGAGGTGCTGCTTTCTGGCGAAATGCTCACTGCACCTATGCCAATGCAGCGCGACTCGGTAGGAGTGTGGGAGATCACTTTGGCAGATATCGTCCCCGATGTCTATTGCTACAACTACATTGTCGATGGCACCGAGGTGATGGATCCGACTAATATGTACTTGGCACCCGAAATTGGCTTCAAGCGCAGCATAGTCGAACTCCCAGGATACGCAATGGTCATCCCCAATCAGCATACCGACACTATCCAGCACACCATCTTCCTTCATTCTGGCGCTAAAGCCACCTTCCAGGCATGGCAGAAGATTGGCAAGGCACAACAGATCCTCGACCAGATGATCGCCTCTGGCGAATGTCAGCCTTGCAAGCTCTATCTTGTTGACGATGACTCTCTTGTCCCCAACGATGCCATCGCTCTCAATGCTGACAACTTCGCCACATGGTCTGAAGCCCGCAAGGCACTTGTTGAGACGTTGAAGAAGTTGTGATGATCGATAATACGCATTCATCTGTATCTGTCTTCTTTATATTTGTTTCACATTTGTTGAGTATAAATATATACAAATAATCTGCGAAAACAATTATTAGTCCGTTATTTTGAACCAAAGACTCGTAAAATCTTTCATTTTGTCCTTTTTGAAGAAATAATAATAGTATTTTCGCAATGTGAATCAGTTGCCAGTGCAAAGAGCCTGATGCTTTTGCGTGATTGTCTAGAAGAAGCTCGTAGTTTTCTCGAAGAACTAAACAGTTTACTCGAGGTGCGCATGAGATTCTCCAAGCTTCCTCTACGGATTCGTTTGCGCTGGTCGAGTGCTGGTCGAGTGCTGGTCGAGTGCTGACTTCTGATTCACGCTGCAAATTTACATAAAACCCCCGAATTATAAGCCAGTCGGGATAAAAAACCTAATGTCATTTCCCCGAATCGGGCAGTGTTTGAGAGAAAAAATGTCAAG
>SFEH01000081.1 GCA_004557315.1 Bacteroidales bacterium | reverse complement strand
CCAGGAGGCTGCTCTCCGCAGCGGTATCTCTAAGGGCTCGATCAATGCCTCTTGGGATGCACTCAGCGAGGTCATCAAGGCTTGGGCCACCGAAGGTCATGCAGTGGCAATCCCTGGACTTGGCACCATGCGCTTCGGACTCCGTGCTACCTCAGTGGCAAATGTCAACATGGTAGGTACTGACCTCATCACCGGACGTCGCGTGATCTTCACTCCGAGCGTCGATATCAAGGACGAGCTCGCACGCACCTCTATCAGCATCACCTGCTACGACCGCAATGGCAACATCGTGAAGCGCGTGACTTCAAGCGACGATGGTAATGTGGAGGATCCCGAGAACACTGACCCAACTGACCCAAACGGCAGTGGCAATCCTTCGGGTGGCGAGAACAGCGGTAATCCTTCTGATGGAGGCAACAGTGGCACTCCTTCTGAAGGTGGAAGTGACTCGGCAGGTGGCTCTGAATACGAGTAAACTATGTTATTAGGTTATAAGGTTTTAAGGTTATAAGGTTATAAGGTAGCTCCGCGCTGTCAAAGAACCTCAAAACCTTAAAACCTTAAAACCTCAAAACCTCAAAACCTCAAAACCTTAAAACCTTATGATGTTGTAAAGTAGCTCCGCGCTGTCAAAGAACCTCAAAACCTCAAAACCTCAAAACCTCATAACCTCAAAACCTCAAAACCTCATAACCTTAAAACCTTAAAACCTTATATGAAACAGAAACTTGCACTCGCCTCGTGGGTCATAGCCGTAGTCCTGTCTGTCGTAGCCTTGCTGCTACCGCCCACGGGAGTCATTGACCATTCGGTCATCATCCTCGTTGCCCAGTTCCTTCTTCTCTGTGCCACATTCCTCGGAGTCGATAGCTACGTCAACATGATCAAGTCGCACATAAGTGAGAAGAAATCCTGACACTCGCCAGCCAAATTCTTGGCTGGCGTTTTTTTATAATTATTCTATATTTTTCTTTGCTCTTGTCAAATATTTTGCTTATCTTTGCGTTCGCATAACAAAATTGAATCTAATATTTTAGCGCAATGATATTGCATTATTCATCTTATTTCATAATTATAGCCGGAGTGTTTGCAGCTGCTTGGCTTGTTCAGATGTTTCTTCAGTTGATGCTCAACTTCAAGGTTTTGAGATGCTGCAAGCATCAGAAGCAGCAGTATGTCTCGGTGGATGAGGCAAAGCCTGGGGTGTCGATTGTGATTTATGCTAATAATCAGGGTGAGGTTCTGAAGTGCAATCTGCCTTTGTTGCTCGATGTCGATTATCCGAACTTCGAGGTGATTGTGGTCGATGATATGTCAACCGATGAAACTCTTGATGTGCTGACGGTCATGGAACAGCGAAGCGAGTATCTGTTTCATACGAAGATCACCGATAAGGTGCGCACGATGAGTCATCGCAAGCTTGCGCTCCTGCTTGGGGTCAAGGCTGCTCACAATGATATCATCGTGACCACCACGGCCAACTGTATTCCAGCAACGCGAAACTGGCTGAATGCCCTGGTAAGGCAGTTCGGTGAGAAGACGGATATTGTGATAGGCCCGATGGTGTTTGAGAGTCGCGTGGGGCTCATACGGCGTTTCTGTCAGTACGACCTCTTTCAGCGAATGATCACTATGTTTGGCGTTGCGCTCTCGTTCCGCGCCTTTGCCGGATGGGGCAGCAACATGGCATTCCGCAAGGCTGTGCTCTTTGCTGACAACAACAAGGCCTTCAGTTCGCACCTCAACATCAAGCCAGGGGAAGATGACCTGATGGTGTCGGCAATGGCACGCAAGGACAATATCGGTGTGGCCTGTTCGACCGATGCGCTGATGGTCAGCAAGGAACGTCCGTTGGTGAAGGCTTGGTCGAAGGACAGGGTCAACAGAGCATTCACCGCCAAGCGCTATGGCTTCGTGCCAACGTTCTTCAAGTGTCTCGACTATTCGACACGTTACCTCTGTGTCTTCGCTGGTCTTGCGCTTGCTACCTTGGCAGCCATGAGTCTCGACTGGATAGTGCTGTCGGCTGCACTCCTGCTGCTTGTCGCACGCATGATAACAAATGTCTCGTTGGCATATTGCACATCCAAGGAGCTCGGCATTCACCGATATGTGCTCTCACCCGTCATCTACGACCTTGTCATTCCGGTGGTAGATCTGGTGTTCTGGATTCGTGCAAGCGTGCGCAACAAGACATTCTATGTGAGCAGAGTCTGACGGCTTACTCGTATTTTTTCCTGTAGATGTTTCGGCAGGCACCGAAGTTGAAGTAGAAGCCCTTTTCGCCTTCTGCATTCTCGCGAACCTTCAGGTATTCGACATTGTCGTTGACCAATGAGTCGGCCTCGATCTGAAGACCCAAGCGGTTGAGCACCTCATATTCGTGTTCGATGTCGATGACATGGAAGGCACTGCTTGGTTCGGCACCATCGCCCGAAGAAAGGATGGCATCGAGAAGGCCTTTCTGCTTGATGTCCCACACGCGATACTGGACGGTGTCGCCAATCTGGAGATACGAAGCTGCAACGATGTTGATGGCTGGGATGTCGAAAGGATTGTCATCGAGCGAAGCCTGTGCGACCTTGATCATCTCGTGTGCGAGGTTGCTGTCGCCCCTTGATTCGGTGAACTTGCGACGAGCCTCTACCAGCTTTGGAAGATGTCCTTTGTATGGGACGAAGTCTTCCTGAAGCGAATAGCCGTAATAGAGATAGCGATACTGCTCGAGCGAAAGAGTGGTATCGTTTTCTATATAGCGACGCATCAGCGTAGGGTAGTAGTTGACACTCCTATGGTTGGAAATGGCCTGACGTATCTGCTGATAGTCAGGATCTTCTGTTTCCTGTGCAAAGGCCACAGTGCTTATGCACGACACGAAAAGCAGGAAAAATATCTTTAGGAATCTGTTTGACATATTATTGTTATCTCATCAAAAAGGAACATCTTCTTTTGGGGATTGCGTCATGAAGTCGCTTGTCGAATCGATCTGATTCATCTTCGAGCCAATCACCTGTCCGCCGTCGTAGTTGGCACGTCGCTGTACGAGTGCCGAATCGTCGTCGATGTTGCAGAATCGGGTAAATTCGCCACGGAACTTCAGACGGACGTCGCCCACGGCACCATTACGATGCTTGGCGATGATGATCTCGGCCAATCCTCGCAGGTCGTTGCCTTTCTCATCTTCATATATCTTGTAGTATTCTGGTCGATGGATGAAGCACACCATGTCGGCATCCTGCTCGATGGCTCCTGACTCGCGGAGGTCGGAGAGCTGCGGACGCTTGCCGTCGCCCTGACGGGACTCGACGCTACGGTTGAGCTGCGACAAGGCAATGATAGGGATATTGAGCTCCTTTGCCAAGCCCTTGAGCGAACGAGAGATGGTCGAGACCTCCTGCTCGCGTGAGCCGAAGTTCATGCCCGAGGCGGTCATGAGCTGGAGGTAGTCGATCATGATGATCTTCACGCCATGGTCGTGAACCAGACGACGAGCCTTGGTGCGGAGTTCGAAGATCGAGAGGCCAGAGGTGTCATCGACATAGATCGGAGCACCCTGAAGGGCAGAGACCTTGGCAGTGAGCTGGAACCACTCGTCCTTGTCGAGACGACCCGACTTGACCTTGTCGCCTGTGATCTCGCACACGTTCTGGAGCAGACGGTTGACAAGCTGCAGTTTCGACATCTCGAGCGAGAATATTCCCACGGGTATGTTGTAATCGACACCCATGTTCTTGATCATCGAAAGCGCGAAGGCTGTCTTACCCATTGCAGGACGGGCTGCCACGATGATGAGGTCGGTGGCTTGCCATCCGCTTGTCATCTTGTCGAGGTCGTGGAAGCCTGTCGGAAGTCCAGAGAGACCATCGGCACGGTTGGCTGCCTGTTCGATCTTGAGCAATGCTTCCTGAATCACGGGGTCGATCTGGATGACGCCATTGCGGATATTGCGCTGTGAGAGCTGGAAGAGCTCGGCTTCGGCCTTCTGCATCGTCTCGTCAACGTCGCACGTCTCGTCGAATGCAGCTGCCTCGATCGAGCCGGCATAGGAGATGAGCTGTCGCTGGAGGTATTTCTGCGCGATGATGTTGGCGTGATATTCGATATGCGAAGCCGAACCGACTTTAGCTGTGAGCGAGGCGATGTAGTATGGACCTCCAATCTCATCGAGAGTGCCATCGGCAATCAGCTGCTGGTTGACAGTGAGGATGTCGATAGGCTTCTGTTCGAGCGCAAGGCGGCGTATTGCCTCAAAGACAAGCTGGTTCTTGCGCTCATAGAAAGTCTCGACAGTCAGAATCTCGCTGACCTTGCTGAAAGCGTCTTTCTCGAGCATGATAGCGCCAAGCACAGCTTCCTCGACTTCAATCGCCTGTGGCTGTACTTTACCCAGAATAGATGAATTATCGAGGGCACGTGGAGAACGCGCCCTTCTGTTTTGCTGTGGCTGTGGCATGAGTTATCAAGAGAGTTGAGAAAGAATGCCCTTGCGGCGGCGACGCATCTCGTTCTCGTTGGCGAGTTCCTCGTCGATGAGGATACGTCCGCAGTATTCGCAGGTGAGGATACGCTTGCGCATGCGCACGTCGATGATGCGCTGTGGAGTGATCTTGTTGAAGCAACCGCCACATGCGTTACGCTCGATGGCTACGATAGCGAGTCCGTTCTTTGCCTTCTTGTGGATGCGCTTGAATGAAGCAAGGAGCTTGATATCGACGATGTTCTCGATCTTCTTTGCCTTCTCGCGGAGTGTCTCTTCCTCGCTGCGTGTCTCGGCGATGATCTCGTCGAGTTCGCCCTTCTTGATCTCGAGGTCGCTACGGCGCTCGTTGATGTCCTCAAGGTAGTTCTTGATCTTGTTGTTGAGCTCGTCAACCATCTCCATGTTCTCGCGGATACGCTTGTTGGCAAGTTCGATCTCGAGGTTCTGGAACTCGATCTCCTTGGTCAGGAAGTCATACTGCTTGTTGTTCTGAACCTCGTCCATCTGTGCAGTATATTGGTCGATTAGAGCCATCGATTCCTCAATCTTGTGGTGGAGGTTGTCGATACGAGCCTGTGCATCGTTGAGGTCATGACGGTTCTTCTGGATCTTCTCCTGCAACTTATTGATCTCTGCCTCAACCTCTTCCACTTCCTGTGGGAGTTTGCCGCGGAGGCTCTTGATGCGATCGATTTCTGAAACTAAAAGCTGGAGCTTGTAGAGGTTAGCAAGCTTCTCTGGAACAGAGTACTCTTTTTCCTGTTTTGCCATAATTGTATAATGTATTAAATGATAAATATGCTGATATTGGGCAATCTCTCCTCGATGATGTCTTTGATCAGATCGCGGGTATATTGCTCTGTCTCGAAATGACCTGCTTCCATAAGCAGCATCCCGTCGTGACCAAAGAAATGGTGGTAGCCGATTTCGCCCGTGAGATAGGCATCGGCATTCTGGCGTTCGGCATCGCGGATGAAGTCGGCACCACTGCCACCACACAGAGCCAATGTCGTGATGAGGCGTGAAGGGCGGGAAAGCATGTTGAGGTTGGTGCGCACGCTTTCGCACTTGAACACCTTCTTCACCGTGGCAACCAGTTCGACGGCGCTGCACACAGCCGGCAGCTTGCCTATGATGCCGCTTCCTGTCATCTCGGCATTGGCTATTCCGCAGAGACGATGTGAGGGAAGGGGTGCCAATGGCTTGATATCCTCAAGATTGAGCATCTCGGCTATGCGGTAGTTGACGCCCTTGTAGGCATTGTCGAGATTGGTGTGGGCTGAATAGAGGGTGATGTTGGCCTGAATGGCCTTGATGATGGTGCGACTGATGTAGTCGGATGGCGTGATGCGCTTGATGGGGCGGAAGAGGAGAGGGTGGTGGCTGACGATGAGTTCGGCACCGAGCTTTATCGCCATGTCAACGACCGATTCGGTGATGTCGAGACACACCACGACCTTGGTCACTTCATTCTCCATATCGCCGACCTGATAACCGGCATTGTCATAGTCTTCCTGAAGCTGCAATGGAGCAACCTCTTCGATCAGCCTTGCGATGTCTTTTACTTTAGTCATTGAGTTTAAAAACAAAAAAGGTTATATACCCGTCTCCTTGACCAAAGTGCGCGAAGCTGATTGCCTCCCGTACTTTCCCTTCCCTCGTGCCGAGTAGATCAGACACTTGGGCGGACGTATATATAACTCTGATTCAATTTTGAGGCACAAAGTTAAGGATTTCTTTCGAAATATCCAAGACTTTGTGCCATATTTCTTTTTATTCTGATTCTGCTTCGTCGAGATTGATTAGTCCTTGTGGCAGATTCATCGTTATTGTCCTGTTTTCGTCATCGATCGCTTCGACCAGATCGTCGGCTGCAGGAATCATCAGTTCGGAGTCGCGATATTCGACGATGAAGAGCACATTGACCGTCTGGTCATCGATTGCGACGATAGGACCGAGCTCGCCAAGATGGGTATCGACAATGGTATAGCCGACGTATGACTCTTCTTCTTCGGCCTCTGCCTCATAGTCATCAGCCTCTTCAGGAGTGAAGCACTTGCGGTCGAAATAGAACTTCAGTCCGCAGAAGGTGCTGGCCTTGTCCTGCGAGTCGATGCCGTCGAATGTGAGCAGAATGGTGGTGTCGGTGCGGAAACGGTATGCCTTGATGAAGAAAGGCACGAATATGCCATCGATCTCACAGACGAGATAGGGGCAATTGGCCACCTCGTCGAAGACAGGGTCGATGACCGATGCCGTCATCTCACCGTTGAGTCCGTGGAGCTTCTGTATTGTTCCGACTTCAATCAGCTGTTCTCTGTTAATCATTTATTCGTCGAATTTGCGGGTTATTCTTGCTCCGAGAGCATTCAGTCGCTGGTCGATGTTCTCATATCCTCGGTCGATCTGTCCGATGTTGTCGATGACGCTTGTTCCTTCGGCACTCATAGCGGCGATCAGCAGTGCTATACCTGCTCGGATGTCAGGTGAGGTCATCTTCGAGTGGCGCAGCTTGTGCTGTTTGTCCAATCCGATGACGGTGGCGCGATGAGGGTCACAGAGGATGATCTGTGCGCCCATGTTGATGAGCTTATCGACGAAGAAGAGTCGGCTTTCGAACATCTTCTGGTGAATCAGCACGGCACCTTTGGCCTGTGTGGCTGTAACAAGGAGCACGCTGAGCAAGTCAGGTGTGAGTCCAGGCCATGGAGCATCGCTGATGTTCATTATTGATCCGTCGATGAATGATTCGATGGCGTAATGCTCGTGGGTAGGGATGTAGAGGTCGTCGCCACATTGCTCGACGGTGATGCCGAGCTTGCGGAAAGCATCGGGTATGATGCCAAGATCGGGGATGCTGACATCCTTGATGGTGATCTCGCTTGCGGTCATGGCTGCCATGCCGATGAATGATCCCACCTCGATCATGTCAGGCAGAAGCTTGTGGTCGGTGCCAGAAAGCGAATCGACGCCATTGATTGTGAGGAGGTTTGATCCGATGCCTTCGATCTGTGCTCCCATTCGCACAAGCATGCGGCACAGCTGCTGGATGTATGGTTCGCATGCGGCATTATAGATCACGGTCTTGCCTTTGGCCAAGACTGCTGCCATGACGATGTTGGCTGTACCTGTGACGCTGGCTTCATCGAGCAGCATGTAGCAGCCCTTGAGTCCGTCTGAAGGGGCATTGATCTGATAGAGATGCTTGTCGCCATCGTAGGTGAACGTTCCTCCCAGTTTGGCAAGTCCGATGAAATGGGTGTCGAGACGGCGACGGCCGATCTTGTCGCCTCCAGGTTGAGGCATGAGGGCTTTGCCGAATCGGGCGAGAAGCGGACCAAGAATCATGACCGAACCGCGAAGGGCAGTGGCGCGACGGTTGAAATCTTCGCTCAACATGTATTCTTCATCGATGTTTGCCGCATTGAACGTGAATGTGCCTTTTTCGAGATGATGCACTTCGACGCCAAGTTTCCTGAAGAGGTCGATGAGATTGAGCGTATCGAGGATTTCTGGGACATTGCTGATAGTCACAGTGTCGGCTGTGAGCAGTGTCGCACATATCACTTCGAGAGCCTCATTCTTCGCTCCCTGTGGTGTTATCTCTCCGTTAAGACGGTGTCCGCCTTCAATAATAAATGATGCCACTGAAAAATATATATTTATGTATGAAACACATATTAGGAAAATGCGGGATTACGACCTATTCTGACTCCTCCTTTGTGAGGTCGAGCTTGAAGTCGTCGCGGCCTCGAGGTATCCATTGCTTCTCCAAAGGATGCTTGGTAGCTCCGTGGTAGCGGACTCTGTTCCTATGGGTATGGATGGAGAAATATATCACTTCCTTGAGCATTGACTGTGTGAGATCGGCCTTGCCATTGAGACGAGTGACAACTAAAGGCAGGCCAGAGATATATTCGAATGAGCAACCTTCATCGACTTCGGCCAGCAAACGCTGGCATGCAGAATCTTCGTCGCAGAACAATACAGCATCGTAAGGCAAATATTGCTTGGCGTTGATGAAGGTGTCGGCCTCGAAAGGTCCGAAAGCCATGATTTTCTCTTCGCGCAATGAGGCTATATTGCCGTGTGAGGTGCCGTCCTTGGCAACCACGGCAAAGCGAGGCTTGATGAGAGTGGCATCCTTGCGGAGGGCGATGTGGGCTTCCCTGATGTCGTCAACGAGCGTGTCGCCTGTGGTCAAGAGCGTGCGCACGTTGCCAGAAATGGTCCAATTCAGGGGCTTGCCATCCTCATTGCTCAAAGTCTCATTGATGAGGCTGATCAGAGCTGTCTCGTCCTTGCTGTTGCAGATTTCAGAAGGGAGGTCGATGATGAGATCGACCATATTGTTGAGGAACGACGATACCATGTAGCGGATTGACTCGCTCTCGGTGTTGCAACAGTCGATGATGTTGATCTTGCCATCGAGAGCATCCTCGACACGGCTGATCTTGCAGATCGGTATCTGCACCTCCTGCTCGATGTTTGCCAATACGCTGTCGATGCTGTCCTGAATGCCTGATACGATGGGCGTGCACACCTCAAGGATGTCCTGATTGGCAAGAGCCGAGATGATGGTCTCGCATGTAGAGCCATTGGCAGCATTTGCCACCAAGCCAACTTTCAAAAGTTTCATTCGTCTAAAGTGATTTCTATTTCGCTCATCATGTTGTCTGATGGCAGTTTGAGTGTATAAAGAGCAGCCTCAAGGTTGCGTATGAGCAGTCGCTGGTTGTCGTTAGGCGCATAGCAGAAGCCTTCGGCAAAGACCACGCGCTTGTTGACTTCATCAAGTCGGATATGGCAGACGAATGGGCCAGCCATCAGGCCATTCTCCATACGCCACATGCCACGGAGCTCGCCGATGTATTTGCCACCGACGTTAAGAGCCTTGTATTCAGGGTAGATGACTTTCTTGTTGGTGGTCATGAAGCTGCCTGCTATGCCACCCTCGATGTTGGCACCCATCACCGAGTCGCGCACGGCTACGGCACCTTCGAGCGAGAAGACGTTCTGGTCCCGTTGTCGGTCACCCAGAAGAAGTTCTTGTCCTTGGCACCCACACCTGGAACATGCACCGATTCGGGAATGAGCATCGAGACATTCTGGAGCTCCATGAGTCGGTCGCCCTGTCGGTGGTTGCTGTCTTCCTCATACACAGCGATTCGACGTTTCAGTTCGGCATTGACAAAGATGCGGCGCAGTCCCTCCTGCATCTGCGGAAGGTAGGCAGCGAGGTCTTCCATCGACTTGCCATGCATCTTCACGATGACCTGTGTCTTGGAATACTTGTCGCGTTCGATGGTCACGAAAGGTTCACTTGCATTGCCTGGGTCGATGTCGATAAGGACGACATTGCCGACAATGTTGATCACTCGTTTCTTGAAATGTTCGGGAGAAAGGTAATGTACCTTGAAATATTCGTCGCCATGAGGCGTGCATTCCATCGGATATTCATATATGGCAAGTAGCGTGTCGTTGAGAGCAGAGCCTCTCAAGTCATCGGGCATGACAAAATACACTTCGTATGGACCGCCTGATGCTTCGGGCTTCACCATCTCCTTGATAGCCTGCTGGCAGCTGATGAATGTCATCGAGCAAAGAATTGCCAGTAGATAACAGAGTCTTTTCATAGGTTTCATGATTTTATTATTCATTTGGCGCAAAGATAGAAAAATCTTCGATAACTACCAAGAAAAGTATTGACTAAATTTGTCGTTAACCTAATTCTTCTATCTGTTGCATGCCCTCAATGGGTAGATTGTGGCCAATAATCCGATGACGAAGACGCTAATTGCCGACCATAGCACATCGGTCCAATGCAGCACCACGGGATAGGCGTCGATGATGTAGGCATTGCTGTTGCCTCCAAGCCCGATGATTCCATAATGCTCCTGAATCAGGCACAGCACCACACCTATGGCGATGCCTGTGACGGCACCTGTTCCCGATACCAGCAGTCCTTCGGTGGCAAAGATGTTGCGGATCAGAGTGTTGTCGGAAGGTGATCCATTTCTCGATCTGCATGATGCGGTAGCTTTCTTCCTGCTGCTGGTATCTGGTCTTGACCGTGAATCCTTCTCCCAATGCGGCTTCGATGTTGTGCTTTGCGGCTTCGATGCTTTTCCCGTCTTTTGTCCTGATCAGATAAGCCGACACCAAAGAGCTGTCGCCAAGCATCGCACGAGCGAAGTCGAGTGAAGTGATGCAGATATTGTCGTCATATTCAGCCTGATTGACGAGGAATATTCCGCTGCAGTATATCAGACCTTCGCTGAAAGCCTCTTCAGGATTTGAGAGGTCGATCTTAGCTGACCGCTTTGGGCAATAGGCCGAGATGGGTCGCACGAAGCTGCTTCCTGCTCCGAGCTGCGAAGCGAGTCCGCCACCCAGTATGCAGTAGTCCGCCACATCGTCCTTGAGCATGTACTCGCCTGCTACGACGATGCTGTCGATGCTGGTGGTGCTGACAAAAGCATCGTCAACGCCCATCATCTTCGCAGGAATCTGGTGATTGCCGTAGGAGAGGAGGATGGTCTCTTCGAGCACCGCACAAACATCGGCTACCGAGGGATCAGACACAATCCTGTCTCTCAACTCGTGGGAGTCGGCAAAGCTTTTCCCGTATTTCGGCTCGATGCGGAGCTCTGGGTCAAAATTGCTGCACAGGCTATCGACGAGCGACTCAAAGCCGTTATAGACCGATAGCATGCATATCAGTGCTGCTGTGATGATGGCAATACCGCACGATGCCACCAATGTGATAGCATTGATAGCATTGTGGTTTTTTTTCGACAAGAGGTATCGTATCGCAATCCTTGCAGCTAACTTCATCTTATTTCTTGAGCAATTGGTCTATTCTCTCAAGATAGTCGAGCGAATCGTCGATCTCGAAGCGCAGTTCAGGGATGACGCGAAGCTGATAGCGCACCTTGTTGCCAAGGGCTCCGCGGATGTGGCTCGTGTTCTTGTTGATGTTGCTGATGATTTCAGAGCCTTTGTCCGAAGGGAAGACGCTGAGGAAGACCTTGGCTGTGCTTAGGTCGGGTGAGGTGCGAACGGCACTGACACTTATGATGATGCCACGAGTCTTGGCTGTCTCAAGGCGGATGATTTCTCCGAGCTCTTTCTGCAGGAGTCGGTTGATTTTGTCAAGTCTTGTATTTTCCATAATTCTTTATTATAAAGGAGTTATTGGGAGTTGGCGGGAGTTAGCGGGAGTTAACGGACAATAGATGGGGTCAGCTGACAATGATCGGCTTTGTTTAGAGCACCCTTATCAGCGTCAGTCCATCGCGCAT
>SFEH01000080.1 GCA_004557315.1 Bacteroidales bacterium | reverse complement strand
TCGTTCTCGGCTGTTGTGTAAGGCTCGTGAGTGAAGCTTGTGAGGTTTGCATAGTCAGAACCCTTGAGTCCGAGTGACTGTGCCCACGACTTTGGAGTATATTCCTTGCCATCGACAGTGAACTTCTCAGGGCACTTGCCGAGATAAACCTCATGAACTGCGCGGAAAGCCTTCTTCCAAAGCTGCTCGCCATCAGCATCAACCTGCATTGAGCGAAGCTTGGCTGCAGCTGCTACGATAGGATCGCTCATTGCAGAAAGTTCTGAATGCGCAGAGATTGTCTTGCCGTACATTACGCCTGCTGGCATTGCCTCGTCAGGTACAAGTCCGAAGTGGTCAACGGCATAGAGCACGTCATAGAGCGAACCACCTTGAGAGAAGCTTACGTCGCCAGATGTTCTGACAGCCTTCTCTGCGCGGTCTTCATAAGTCTTGAACACTACATACATCTCGCTGAGATCGTATGCCTTCTTCTTGGTGCGGAGCAGTTCTGACTCAAGGAAAGCCATGCCTGAATAGCACCAGCAAGTACCAGCGTTACCCTGGTTCTTGACAGGAGTGATGGCAACAGAATCGACTGTTGTAAACTGATACTTTGGCTGAGGAGCCTCTGGAAGAGTGATGCGCACCTGAGCAACTGCTCCTGCACACAACATTGCTGTTGCTGCAATCAAAAGAGTTTTTTTCATTTTGGGATTTATTATAATGGTTTATACCTTATTTTTTCTTTTTTACTTCTTTTTCGATAGCCTTCATAGCCTTTTTCTTGTCAGCTTTCTTTGTCTTGTTATCTTTCAATGTGGCTGGAGCCGAGAGTATTGAGCGATAGCGCTTGTCGTCGGCAAGCAGTTCGACAGCATCCCTGACCAGCTTGTCGTTCTCGACATTGACCTTGTATTGAGCTTTCTGATAACCATAGCGCAAGGCGATATCGGCTTTCAGTCGGTTCATGACAGGCACCTTGAGCGAATCAAGGTCATGCATAAGGTCGAGATTAAGAGCCTTTACAATGGTATCGCGCTTATTCGCTTTTACCATCTGCTTGAAGTCCTCATAGTCATCGTCGGTCAACTCGCGGTTTTCGGTGTTGACATGACGGAAGTATGTTGCGTATTTGAATGTCAGATTCTCAAGGATGAGAAAATATTCGAGGTTAGAGAGCAGTTCTGCTGGTTTCTCAATATCGGGTTTGATTCCACCTCCGTCACGCACCTCACGACCGATGGCTGTGTGGAAGACATGGGTCAATGAGTCAGGAATTCGACCTACGCTTCCATCTTCGTTGCGGTGTGAGTAGTCGATAGCTTGCACGCATCGTCCGCTCGGAGTATAGTATTTGGCTGAAGTAAACTTCATCAGGGTGTTGTAAGGCAAAGGACGTGTGTTTTGCACGAGTCCCTTTCCGTATGAGCGTTCACCCATGATAACTCCACGATCCATGTCCTGAATTGCACCGCTCACAATCTCGCTGGCGCTTGCCGAATTGCGGTTGATAAGCACGGCTATCTTGACCAATGTGTCGAGAGGCTGGGTACTTGTGCGCGTGGTGCTTTCCCATTCGGTGAGTTTAGCGCGGGTCGAAACCACTGTCGAGCCTTTAGGCACGAATAGGCTCACTATCTTTGCCGCCTCTTCGAGAAGGCCTCCAGGGTTGTCTCTAAGATCGAGCACCACTCCCTTCAGATTGTGTCCATCCTGTGCTTCTTTGAAGTTGATCAATGCTGTCTGTACATCCTGTGCGGCCTTGTCAGTAAACTGATTGAGCAGGATATAGCCAATCGAGTCATTGAGCCAACCATAGTAAGGCACTACATCGGTCACTATCTTGCTTCGCTTGAAACTGAAGGTTCGAGGTTCTGTCTCATAGGGGCGGAGCACTTCGACTGTAATGTCGGTATTGGCTTGTCCACGCAGCTTCTCGCTTACCTCCTGTGTCGTTTTCTTGATCATGCTTTCGCCATTGACCTTGAGGATAGCATCACCTGCACGCAAGCCAGCCATCTGAGCCGGACGACCTTCCTGAGGATCAGACACAATCACCGTGTCGCCATTCTGCTGAATGACGGCACCTATACCAGCATATTCACCGGTTGTCATGGTCTTGAAATCTTCAGTATCTTCCTCGGTATAGAATTCTGTATATGGGTCGAGAGTGCCAAGCATGGCGTCAATGCTGGCAGTCATCACTTTTGCCCAATCAATGCTGTCAACGAAATGGCGCTGCAGAGTATTGATGGCAGCACCCATGATCTCAAGATACTGTTGAGCATCGAGACGGGTGTCTGTCTTCCGCTTTTGTTCGCTCGTCTGGGCCAGTCCTTGCCCGATACAAGCGACCGATAATATCAATATAAAAAATAACTTACGCATATCTACATGTGTAGTAAATAACCTTGCAAAAATAATGAAAATAATCCAAAAACCGCAATAATGATAAAAAAAATATTAATAAATCTGCGTTTTTGTGGGTATTGACAGATATAGTTCCTATATTTGTGCTGTAAATTTAACCTGTTTGTTATGAAAAAAATATTTGTTTTGTTGTCGGTTTTGACAATTTTTGTTTCTGCCAACGCGCAGCTTGTACAGTTTGGTGTTACAGGAGATGTTGCTTTCGATCGATCGGTTGCAAAACGTTTAGATGAAGGCAATCCTACTCAGCCAGACAAAGGATGGTCGGCTGGTGTCAAGCTTAAAGTGTCATCACCTCTTGGCATTGGTGTCGATGTCGGAGCCAAGTTCGCAAGGGAAGACCGCAACTATATTTGGGGGAAGCTTGATAATGTGCCGACCGCTGATGACCTGAATAATGGCGGAGGCAATGGTCAATTATCGACTGAATCTGGAGGAATCAAAGGCAAGGTCTCTTTCCTGTCTGTTCCTATCAATCTGCGCTATGACCTTAAACTTCCTGCTGTGAAGCGTATCGTCATTCCTTTTGCCTTCACAGGTCCAGAGTTCTGCTACACCTTCGATGGGTTCAGCAAGAAGAACTTGAGTGATTATGTCAAAGAGCGCAAGAACAACTGGAACTACAACTTGGGCTTCGGTGTCATACTTGCTCGCCATATCGAGGTTTCTTATGTATATTCAATTCGTATGACCAAGCCTCTTGGCCTGAGAGACAGCGATGATTTTGCTGAAGTCAGGTCAAGATACAAGTCAGGAAGAAATAAGGTCGGATTGACTATCTATTTCTGATCCAACGGATTATTTCTGGAACAATGAATACTGGGCTGGTTGCTGACAAGGCGATCGCCCAGTCTTTTATTGTCAGCACTCCTACGCCGAATGCTTCGCCAAAGAGCTCGACAATGAGCATCTGTCCGAAGAGGATGACGAGCATGATCATTCCGAACGACATGCTGAAGATGTGCGATCGGCTCATCTTGCCTTTTGCCCATTTTGCGATGTCGCCGATGAAGCTGCGTCGGGTATCAAAATATCGGGTGTTAGGCAGATTCCACAACTGCAGGAACACGAATACCGAGAAGAACATTCCCAATTCGTGCTTGTCGAGATGAGGCATGCCTTCGTTGTTGTAGAGCAGCTTCATCCAGAAGCAGGCCAGGAAGGCAAAGAACGCGATGCCATAGCTGAAGATGTATATTGCCGTAGGTCGGGTGATGATGTGAGCTCTCCATGAACGAGGTTTCTCGGTCATCACGTTCGGATCTGGAGCAATGGTCGATAGTGCCAGTGCAGCAAAGGTGTCCATGATGAGGTTGACCCAAAGCATCTGCATTACGTTGAGAGGAGAGTCAAGTCCGACAAATGCGCCAAAGAGCACTATCAGACACGCACTTACGTTGACTATCGTCTGGAAGACAATGAACCTGCGGATGTTCTTGTAAATCGAACGACCCCAGAGAATGGCCTTATTGATCGAGGCGAACGAATTGTCGATGATGGTGATGTCGCTGGCTTCCTTCGCACGGGCAGTGCCATCGCCCATCGACAAGCCCACATGTGCCTTGCTCAATGCTGGTGCGTCGTTGGTGCCGTCGCCCGTCACAGCCACTATCTCGTGGTTGCGTTGCAGCAGCTTGACCAGTCGTGCCTTGTCATCAGGTTTTGCACGCGCAATAATCTTTATTGTATAGGTTTTCAGCAGAGGCAGGAGCTCGCTGTCGCTCATTGCTGCAAACTCGCTGCCAGTGAGAATTTCCTTGTCGCCTGTCTCGGCGTTTTCTCCGAAGACACCTATCTGTCGGCCAATCTCGCGTGCCGTTCCTGGATTATCGCCTGTCACGATGATAACCTTCACGTGAGCACCGTCCTTGCACGTCTTGATGGCTTCGGCAACATCGTCGCGTATCGGGTCGGCAATGCCTACTATGCCGAGGAACACGCCATCGGCAGCGAATGCGAGTGTTCGGCGTGCCTTGCTCATATAGTCGGCAAGAGTCTTCTCAATCAGTTCTTTCGTGAGTCCTGCGGCAAAGGTCTTGCATTGTGCCATCACCACTTCCGGTGCGCCCTTCACCAGTCGCATCTTGCCGTTTCCGTCAGCAATCTCTGTCGCCATGAACTTCGTCTCGGTCGAGAATGGCTCTTGATCGATGATGTTTGTCCTTTCTCTAATAATCTGGTATCTAAATGCGCCATCCTTGCCCGGTTCGGTATGTTCGAGCCAACGCAGCAAGGCTCCTTCAGTTGGATTGCCGAGTGCGGAGACACGACCAGATTCGTCGGTGCCGAGTGTAGCTGTGGCATTGACCGCAACGATGAGTTTCACCTTCTCAATAGCCTCTTCAGGAATCAATTGGTCGATGACCGTCATCTTGTTTTGAGTCAGTGTGCCTGTCTTGTCGGTGCATATTACCGTTGCAGCTCCCATTGTCTCGCAGGCATGCAGGCGTCTCACGAGGTTGTTTTCCTGAAGCATGCGGCGCATACTCAAGGCAAGGCTCATGGTGATGCTCATCGGCAAGCCCTCTGGTACGGCAGCTACTACGAGCGTCACGGCAATCATCACGCTTTCAAGTACATAGGCGATGTTGTTGACAGTGTCGTGCGACAAGAGCGACTCATCGTAGTCGGCTACATAGAAATAATAAATCACGCGGGCAATCAGAATCAGCACACCAAGACCCATGCTCAAGAACGAGATCCATTTGCCGAGTCCGTCAAGTTGGCGGTTCAGAGGCGTGCGCACTTCCTTTCCCTTCTGTGTGCTTATCGCGCCCTTTCCTTCTTCTGTAGCCAAACCTACAGCCTTGACGACATAGATACCGTTGCCTTCAATCACCGTCGAACCTCTCAAAAGCATGTTCTTGGCATAAGCAGCTCCTTCGTTGTCGTTCTTGTCGGCTGTTGATTCGGCATTTTTCGAAGCAAAAGGCTCTCCTGTGAATGCGCTCTCGTCAACGAGCAGCTGGTTCGATTCGATCAGCATGCCATCGGCAGGAATGGCATCACCTGCTTCGATGCGCACCACATCATCCACACATACGTCTTTTTTCTTTACTTTCACAAGCCTTGTGGTGTACTTGCCGTCGCTCGTCTTGATCTTGCGGAACACCTTGACGATTTCTTCATCGTTGACAGTGTTCAGCACCTCAAATTCCTTTTCGGCCTTCAGCTCGACAATGAAGCCTATGCCTGTCGAAAGAAGCATTGCCACAAGAATGCCGATAGGTTCAATCACCAGATTCCAACTGCCGTTTGTCCATCCTATCTCGTAGCACACCAAGGCGCATGACAAAAGAAGTGCCACTCCTAATATCATGATTAAAGGATCGTTGAACTTTGCAAAATATCGCTTCCACAAAGGTTCTTTTTCTGGAGGTGGAATGATATTCTTACCCTTGCCTTCAATGACTATGTTGCTATCGTCCTTTAGAGCTAATTCAATATGTCTCATGAGTTTATAAATGAAATGTTATCAGTCAATTAGTTGTAGGCAAACAGGCTTGCTCATTTCAAGCTTCTTACCTGTATCTTTCAGCAATCCTGTCTTCATGTCTCGCTCGTAGATTTCCACGACATTCGAGTCACGGCAAGCCACGAGCAGGAATTTGCCGTTAGGCGTGATCATGAAGTTGCGAGGGTGGATGCCTGTATTCTGGTATCCGACCTTGCTTATCGAACCATCTGCCTGATGAATCTTGAAAATGGAAATACCATCGCCCACAAGACGATGTGAAGCATAGACGAAACGTCCGTCGGGCGAAACATGAATGTCGGCACTGCCTCCTGCATTGAGAGTGTCAGCCTTGGTCACCTGGGTCATGCGGAATGCCGAAGGGCCTTCGATGTCGTAGCCGATGGTGACAATATCGCCCGAGATTTCTCCGAGCAGATAGGCATAGTTGCCGCTTGGTGAGAAACAGAGGTGGCGAGGACCTACACCAGGAAGTATCTGCAGGTCAAACTGCTGGCCGGTGTCGAGAGGCCCATCGGCAGGGAAGATGTGTATCTGGTCAGTGCCGAGGTCATTGGCAAGGAGAAAGCGATGGTCGGGAGTGAAGTTGACAGCGTGCAGATAGGGATGGGTTTGCCTTATGGTGTCGATGCTGCTGCCCTCGAATGCTATCGAACGTGCAGGACCCAACGATCCGTCTTTCTCAATACGGTACTCGTCGATGTTGCCACCGAAGTAATTGCTCGTATAAGCCCATTGACCGTCAGGACTCACAATGATGTTGCAAGGCGCGTCGCCTGGATTCAGCTGAGAGTTGATAAGCGAAAGTGTGCCGTTGCTCTTGTCGAAGCTCAAGGCATTGGCGGTCGGAGTGTCAGGAGCCACATCTTCGCCCACGGCATAGACAAAGTGACCATCGTGCGACGGATAGAGGAACGAGGGGTTGGAAATGCCGCTCATGCCGCTAACGTATTCGCAGTCGGCAGTCTCCTGATTGAACTTATATACCTTGATGCCTTCTTCCTCGGCAGATGCATAGCTGCCTATCAGCAGAAATGACGTATCTGGCTGTGCGTTGCAGGCAGAGAGAAGCGCGAGTGTTGGGATAAGCAAAGATAACCTCATGTTTATGTATATTTTTTATTTTTTGCGCTGCAAATATACTAAAAAAAATGATACTTTGGTAAAATATGAAAAATTAACTTCTTTTTATGATTCATTGACTATCGTATTTTTGGAATAATACCATAATTTCATTATCTTTGCGCGAATGATATTTTGATACTATGAAAGAAGACGAAGAAATACTCGACCCTCAAGACGAAGGTACTGACAATGCCGATGAAGCTGTAGCTTCGAGCAATGGCTATGTCCCACACAACGACGATGCTGTGGGCGAAGACAAGGTACACCACCTCGGTGGTATGTTCCAGAACTGGTTTCTCGACTATGCGTCGTATGTCATCCTGGAGCGTGCCGTGCCTCATCTTGCCGATGGCTTGAAGCCTGTGCAGCGTCGCATCCTGCATGCAATGAAGGTGATCGACGATGGGCGATTCAACAAGGTTGCCAACATCGTCGGACAAACCATGCAGTATCACCCTCACGGTGATGCTTCTATTGGCGATGCCCTTGTGCAGCTCGGACAGAAGAACCTGCTCATCGACTGTCAGGGAAACTGGGGTAACATCCTCACTGGCGACTCGGCAGCTGCTCCACGTTATATCGAAGCGCGACTCTCGAAGTTTGCGCTCGAAGTGGCATATAACAACAAGATCACCCCTTGGCAATGGAGTTACGACGGTCGCAAGCCTGAACCTATCAACCTCCCGATCAAGTTCCCTCTGCTTCTCGCACAGGGTGTCGAGGGTATTGCCGTCGGTCTTTCTTCCAAGATCCTGCCTCACAACTTCAACGAGCTGCTCGATGCTTCGATTGCTGCCTTGAAGGGCGAGGAGTTCCAGCTCTACCCAGACTTCCCGACAGGAGGCCTTATCGACGTATCAAAATATCATGACGGAGCGCGAGGAGGCGTTGTCCGTGTGCGCACCCGTATCGAGAAAATCGACCAGAAGACACTCGCCATCCGCGACCTGCCATACGGCAAGACAGTGGGTTCGCTCATCGAGAGCATAAAGAAGGCAATCGACAAGGGCAAGATCAAGATCAAGAGCTTCGATGACTATACCGCCGACAAGGCAGAGATAGTGGTGCATCTGATGCCTGGCGCGTCAAGCGACAAGACCATCGACGCCCTCTATGCCTTTACCGATTGCGAGGTGTCGATCTCGCCCAACTGCTGCGTCATCTACGACCGCAAGCCTCATTTCCTCACCGTGAGCGATGTGCTTCGCCGAAGTGCCGACAATACCCGCTCGCTACTTCGTCAGGAACTCGAGGTGACTCGTGGCGAACTGCTCGAACACCTGATGCTCTGTTCGCTCGAAAAGATCTTCATCGAAGAGCGCATCTACAAGGACAAGGAATATGAGCAGGCAGCCAACATCGATGAGGCATTGGCTCACATCGACAAGCGACTTGAGCCATTCAAGCCAGGCTTCGTGCGCGAGGTGACCCGCGATGACCTGTTGCGTCTTGAAGATATCAAGATGGCTCGTATCCACAAGTTCTCAAGCTCGAAGGCTGAAGAGGACATTGCCAATACCAAGAAGAAGATCAAGGAGTGCGAGAAGAACATCAAGCACATCACCGATTACACCATCAAGTGGTTTGAGCATCTGAAAGAGAAATATGGCAAGGATCATCCGCGTCTCACCGAGATACGCAACTTCAACACCATCGACTCGACCAAGGTGATCGAATCGACCTTGCGTCTGATGATCAACCGCAACGAGGGCTTCATTGGCACTGGCCTCAAGCAGAGCGAGAGCGAATATGTGTGCAACTGCTCGGAGATCGACGATATCCTCGTGATATTCAAGAGCGGCCAATACAAGATAGTCAAGGTGGCAGAAAAGGTCTTCATCGGCAACGATGTGCTCTACCTCAATGTCTATCGCAAGAACGATGTCCGCACCATCTACAATGTCGTATATCGCGATGGCAAGGGCGGTCCTTTTATGATCAAGCGTTTCAATATCACTTCGGTGATGCGCGACAAGCAATACGACATAACCCAGGGCAAGGAAGGCTCGAAGATTGTCTATATGACAGCCAATATCAATGGCGAGGCAGAAACCATCCGCATCACCATCCGAAGCCGCAACCGCGAGGCAAAGACCATGAGCTTCGAGAAGAACTTCGCCGAAGTGCCAATCAAGGGACGTGGTGTCAAGGGTAACCTGCTCACCAAGGCCGAGATCCAGCGCATCACGGTGTCGGCTCATGGTGGAAGCACACTGGGCGGCCGTCCTGTGTGGTTCGACATGGATGTCAAGCGCATCAACTACGACAAGCAGGGCGACTTCCTTGGAGAGTTCATGAGCGATGACCGAGTGCTCGTCATCCTCGACAACTACGACTATTACATTTCGACGTTCGACGAGAACAACCATTACGAAGACAATGTGATACGTGTCGAGAAATACGACCCGCAGAAGGTATGGACATTGGTAATGAAGGATTGGGAAACCGATGCTCACAACATCAAGCGTTGCCTGCTCGATGCCAAGCCAGCCAAGCAGAACCTTCTCGGCGAGCCGAAGCGTTTCTCGATGGATCTGCTTTCCGACATTCCTTATCCTCGTTTCCGCTTCACCTTCGGCAAACCCGACGACTTCCGAGAGCCTCTTGAGGTCGAAGCCGACGAGTTCATCCCTGTCCGCAGCGTAGCCACCAAGGGCAAGAAGGTGAGCAACTACTTCATCGAGACGATCGAGGAGATAGAGCCGACCAAGAAGCC
>SFEH01000079.1 GCA_004557315.1 Bacteroidales bacterium | reverse complement strand
AGATTCGCCAATATCTTTGGGCTGCCGATATTTTCACCTTCCCTTCGATTACCAAAGCCGAAGCTTTCGGCGTGGCATTGGCCGAGGCTATGTATTGCCGCTGTGTGCCTGTGGTTTTCTCGATCGAGGGCTCTGGACTCAACTGGCTATCGCTGAAAGGACAGACAGGTGAAGAGGTTGCCTTGGGCGATGTGAAGGGTTATGCAGCAGCCATTGACCGACTGATAGACGATGAGGCTCTGCGACAAGAATATGCGGAGAACGCACGCCAGAGAGTGATTGAATTGTTTTCCGATAGGGTAGTGACCGAGACAGCCGAGCAGATCTATGAGAGTCTGTGGTAGGCAATTTTCTCCTTGATATAAGTCATGATGCCAGGGTAACCGAGTTCGCGCAGCATCATGTATTGCTTGATGTTCTCATCAATGATCCGTTTAATGTTGAGAAACTTGTATCTTAAAGTGAAACGGCTTGTGTCGGGAGCTCCCACAGCGTTGGAATCGTGCTGGCGATAGTCGATGGTCGGGCGTGCGATAGCTTGAATGGTGCCGCGTCTCTTTGCCACACACAGCGTCACCCAGGCATCGTGCATTCTTGCATGCCGTGGGTTGAAGATGACGCAATCCTTGGCAGAACGGTTGAAAATCATTGTGCAGCCTGTTGTGGCACAGGTACTTGCATAGTGTCGGAACTCTGTGATTGCTTCGGGATGTATATGCGAATATTGCCAAAAGGAATCGGCAATGCACTTGCCACGAGCATCAACCATTCGCAGATCGGTATGCACAATCATTGGCTTGTCGTTGCTCATAGCTTTAAGTGACACTTCAATCTTGTCTTTATGCCAGATGTCATCCTGATCGCAAAACATATAATATTGGGCATCGACTTCAGAAAGAAGGGTGAGGAAATTTTGGCATGCATCGCCTCTCTTTGGCAAATCGAGGATAATGATGCGACTGTCGAGCCTTGAATATTCATACAGAATTTGTAGGGTACGATCAGATGAGCCATCGTCATTGACGAATAAAGTCCAATCGCAGCATGTCTGAGCAATAAGAGAATCGAGCTGTTCCCTTATGTATTTTTCACCATTGTAGGTTGCCATGAGAATGGCTATGAGACTATTGCATTTAATCATTTACTGACAATCGAACGAATGTATTCTTTAATGGCGAAAAAGCGATATTTGAGCTTGAACCACAAACTATAACTGTTTCTTTTTGAAACTGGCGAAGCTGTGTTCTGGTGGCGACGATAATAGGAGAGAGGCTCGTAGATCATCTTGCATCTGAACCTTGATGTCGCTACAAGGCCAAGCCAAAGGTCGTGAGCCACCTGCGTTTCGGGGAAAGGCAGTGCGCTATTGAGTACCGAACGATGGAAAGCCATGCAACAGCCAAGCCAAGTGCAGAAGCCAAGATTGCTCAGTGTAGAGAGGTTGGTGTGCCTGAAGGCGAAATAGCTGGGGATGACGACGTGTAGTGACTCGTCGGTGACCGAGCAGTTACATATTACAAAATCACATTCTCTTAGCTCATTGATGCATGCCTTGACCTTATTGGGTTTCCAAACGTCATCCTGATCAGCAAGGAAGATGATGTCGCCTCTCGAATGCTGCAGTGCATTCTCAAAGTTGTGGGTCGTAGAGTCGAGGGGAAAACTGTGACGTGTATAACGCTGATGATGAACGACCTTGATGCGTGCATCATTGAACCCTGCTACCAACTCAAGAGTACGGTCGGTCGATTGGTCATCGCTGATCACTATCTCGTCGTTCTCTCCGAGTTGGGGCAGAATACTCGCAAGCTGTTCGCCAATGAAGCGTTCGCCGTTATATGTTGCTATACATACAGAAATCATACGGTGACGATTCTTTCTCCGAGTTCCTTGTCGAAGACTTTCTTGATATCATACAGTTCTTGGAGTCGCTGCATGATCTTGATGACATCGGTGTCGGGCGACGGATATTTCAATGCCTTGTTGCAATCGCTAATCTCGGTGCGCACTATACACTCCTGAAGTTCGAGCATGCAACGAGGAATCAGAATGTCGAGGTTTTCGACGTTCTTGGCAATGCCCAAGGCATCATAACGGTCGGATTCGAGCGACAGAGCCAGCTTGCTGACTTCCGGGTCTTCGTGGGTTGTGAAGAATTTTACGCTATCCCATTCTTCATTAGGGTCTTCCGATGCGTCATAGGCAAGCTGAAGCATCTTGGCATAGAGTGGCACATGGAACTCTATCTCATCTTGATTCAACACGTAGCCTATATAGTCGATCACTCTCCATTGTTCGCTTTGCATCTGGTTATTCTCATCCTGCCATTTATATTCGAACGTCTTACCGCCATGGCGCACGATATTTCGGATGATGTTGCGTTCGAAGCGGTCAGTAGGTCTGGTTTCGGAGAGGATTGATGGTGCTGATGCTGGAGCTGACTGATTTGGTTGCTCAACGTCCGGCGATGATTGTTCCTCTGGAGCATTCTCCGCATTATCAGTCAGTTCTTCAGTCTTCAGTTCTGTAGCCTTCAGTCCTTCTGCCTCACGATCCTCTCGTTCCTGCTGTGCCATCTTTCTTCGCTGCTCAATCTCAAACTTTCTCACTTCGGCGGCGTAATTCTGTGCCTTGACAATCTTTATAGCCTTCATGATTGCCATCTCGTCGAGGTCGAGAAGCTGTGATGCCTCACGAATGAATGCTGATGAATAGATGGGGTTTTCGATAAGCGCGATGCTTTGCACGATGTTCTGCGTGATCTGAGCCTTCTTCATTGGGTCACGACGAGCATTGCCTTGCAGCATCACCGAAGCCTTGAATGCTACAAAGTCCTTTTCGTTTTCTTCGAAGTATTGCTTTATCTCCTCGGTAGTGTGCTTGCGGCAGAAGCTGTCGGGGTCATCGCCGTCGGGGAAAAGGATTAGCTGAACATTCATTCCTTCGAGCAAGAGCAGGTCGATGGTCTTGAGAGCTGCCGAGACACCAGGAGCATCACCATCGTACATGAGGGTGACATTCTGGGTGAAACGCTTTATGATGCGTATCTGATTGGTGGTTAGAGCAGTACCTGCTGAAGCGACTGTGTTGAGGAAGCCCGCCTGCGACATTGTCAGCACATCAACATTGCCCTCTACGATATAGCACTTGTCGCGCTTTGCAATCTCACTCTTTGCCTGGAAAATGCCATAGAGAAGGTCACTCTTGTGATATAGAGCCGACTCTGGCGAATTGACATATTTCTTGAAAGCATGATCGACACGCTGCAGTATTCGTCCGCCAAAGGCAACAGGCTTGCCCGAGAGCGAATGATAAGGAAAGATGACTCGTCCGTGGAAGCGGCAGGAAGGAGTGCGCTTTGGGTCTTCGCCATAGCACAGACCCACGCCATCGCGGTTATTCTCCGAAGGGTCGAGCAGGATCTCGCGCTTGTAGCCTTTGGCAAGGGCGCGGGTTGCGAAATCATATTTCGAATCGAGGGCATAGCCAAGATGGAAGCGTCGTATAGTTTCATCCTGCAAGCCTCGTTCGCGGAAATAGGTGAGGCCGATGCTCTTTCCCTCGTTGGTGCCAAACAGATCGTCCTCGAAAGTCTTTTGTGCAAACTCGTTTGCCATCAGCATGCTTTCGCGAGCTGTCTGACGAGCACGTTCCTCGTCGGTCATCTTTCGGTCTTCAACCTCGATGCCATATTTATTGCCGAGCCACTTGATTGCTTCGAAAAAAGAGATCTGCTCATGTTTCATCAGGAACTGCACAGGACCACCGCCCTCGCCGCAGCTGAAGCATTTGCATACGTTCTTGGCTGGCGAGACATAGAATGACGGATTCTTGTCGGCATGGAAAGGACATAGGCCCACGTAGTTCTGTCCGCGTCGTCTCAACGATACGAACTCACCCACCACATCAAGAATCTGCGCGGTGTCCTGAACACGATCTATGGTTTGCTGGTCAATCACTCTGTCACGTTGTTGGATTTAAGTCTTACAGTCAAGTCGATGAATTCCTGCACGCTGACTTGCTCTGCGCGTCGGTTGAAGAATTCTTCGGCAAGTATCTCTTCTGCCTTCTCTGGCTGCCACTCATGAATCAATTGGCGAAGGCAGTTGCGCAATGTCTTGCGGCGCATACCGAACGCATTCTTGACCAAGGTGCGCAGGTCTTTTTCTTCGCATGGCAACTGCTTGACATTGTTGCGCACCATCTTGACGACAGCGCTCTGAACCTTCGGTGGCGGGTTGAAGACATGGTTGCCCACGGTGAAGCAATATTCGATGTCGTACCATACCTGAATCAATACCGACAGGATGCCGTAGGTCTTTGAACCAGGTGCGGCAGCCAAACGGTCGGCTACCTCTTTCTGGATCATTCCGCTGCAACAAGGTATCATGTCACGGTAATCGACCACCTTGAAGAAGATCTGTGACGAGATATTGTAAGGATAGTTGCCAATGAGCGAGAAAGGCTTGCCATCGAACACTTCTTCGAGCTTGAGCTTCAGGAAATCAGCCTCGATGATGCGCTTGTCGAGGGTAGAAGGATAGTTGACCTTGAGGTATGATACCGATTCGCCATCGAGCTCCACGACTTTCAGGTCATAGCCCTTCTGAATGAGGAACTGCGTGAGCACACCCATGCCAGGACCAACTTCGAGCACAGGCAGAGACTTGTAGTCGGAGAGCGTATCTGCAATGCGTTCAGCTATCGACAAGTCAGTCAAGAAGTGCTGTCCAAGATTCTTCTTGGCTCTAACCTTCATCGTGCCATCAAATTCGGAAGAAGGCTTGACTGGGATATAATTGTTCTTTTTCTGTTTCATCTCAACGAATTTTTATGTGCAAATATATAGATTTTAATCCGATTTACAATATAAATTGCCAAATTTGTAAAGAATATTAAAAAAAATAGTCATTTTGTTTGGACATTTGAAATTATTCTTTAACTTTGTGCGGTCAAATTAACAAAAACAGATAAATATGATTACTTGCATTCATCATCACCATCATCTCTATTCTCATTGAACAGGTGAGTGGTGTTGTCGTATGCCTATATAAATAATGAGCTTGCCTGAAGTTACACGGTAAGCTCTTTTTTTTGTCTGGATATAATAAGTAAACAAGAGAATGACGGACATGGAAACAAGTGATGACAACTCAACATTGGTCCGATGTCTCCCGTTATCTCTCATTAACTCTAGTTAACTCCTATATTAATAAAATATGTTACGTATTGCGATTCAATCAAAAGGACGTCTCTTTGAAGACTGCATGGACCTGCTCAAGGAAGCAGGCATCAAGTTGAGTAATGCCAAGCGCACTCTGCTCATCCCATCGAGCAACTTCCCTGTAGAGGTGCTGTATCTCCGCGATGATGATATTCCAGAGTGTGTTGCCAATGGAGTGGCAGATGTAGGTATTGTTGGTTTGAATGAGTTTTCGGAGCGCGAGAAGGATGCCAAGATTGTCAAGGAGCTTGGCTTCTCGAAATGCCGACTTTCGCTTGCTATCCCTGCATTGATCGATTATCCGGGTGTGGAGTGGTTCAATGGAAAGACCATTGCTACAAGCTATCCTAATATCCTTCGTCGCTTCCTCGATTCGAAGGGCGTGAAGGCAAGCATCCACGTGATCACAGGCTCGGTGGAGATCAGTCCTAACATCGGACTTGGCGATGGTATTTTCGATATCGTAAGTTCAGGAAGCACACTCGTGAGCAACCGACTCAAGGAAGTAGAGGTTGTGGTGGAGAGCCAGGCGGTGCTCATTGCCAACAACAATCTTGATGCCGAGAAGCAGGAGATACTTGAAGAACTCCTGTTCCGCTTCGATGCCGTGCGCAGTGCCGAAGACAAGAAATATGTGATGATGAACGTGCCAGACGAGAGTCTTGAGGCTGTTATCTCTATGCTGCCTGGAGTCAAGGCTCCTACTGTCATCAAGCTTGCTACTGATGGTTGGCACGCTGTTCATACAGTTATTTCTGAGAAGGCGTATTGGCAGCTTGTTGGCAAGCTTAAGGCTGCTGGTGCCGAGGGAATCTTGGCTTTGAATATCGAAAAGATGGTGCTGTAAGCATGTTCTGAAAACTATATCTTTACTATTATGCAAGTGTATAGATATCCGAGCAAGGACCAATGGAATGAGGTCGTTGCCCGTCCAACGTTCGACAACAGTCAGCTTCGTGACTTGGTGAGCGGCATCTTGTCGCAGATCAAGGAAGGTGGCGACGAAGTCATCAAACAACTTGAGGAGAAGTTTGACCACTGTCAGCTCACTTCTCTTGAGGTTCTGCCAAATGAGTTTGAAGATGCAAAGGCTGCCATTCAGCCAGATTTGGCAGCTGCCATCGACCGTGCATATCACAACATCGCAGCTTTCCACGAGTCTCAGCATCATACCTACAACAAAGTTGAGACACAGCCAGGCGTTCATTGCTGGCAGAAGGCAATAGCCATCGACAAGGTAGGTCTATATATTCCTGGTGGCACAGCTCCATTGTTCTCGACAGTGCTCATGCTTGCTATCCCTGCCAAGATTGCAGGTTGCGGCGAGATAGTGCTCTGCACGCCTCCCAACCGTGAAGGCAAGGTCAATCCTGCCATACTCTATGCTGCATGGCGAAGCGGTGTGACAAAGGTCTATAAGTGTGGCGGTGTTCAGGCGATTGGCGCTATGGCTTACGGCACTGAATCAGTTCCAAAGGTGTATAAGATTTTCGGTCCTGGCAATCAGTTTGTGCAGATGGCAAAGCAGCTTGTTTCGCTTCGCGACGTTGCCATCGATATGCCTGCAGGTCCTTCGGAGGTGGCAGTCATTGCCGATGCAGAAAGCAATCCTGAGTTTGTGGCAAGTGACTTCCTTTCGCAAGCAGAACATGGTGCAGACAGCCAGGCTCTTCTCTTTACTACTTCTGAACAGTTTGCCGATAAGTTCATTGGCGTGATGGAGTCACAGCTTGAGAAACTCCAGCGACAGGAGCTGACACGCAAGTCGCTCGAGCATTCGAAGATTGTCATCTGCCGTGATGATGAGGAGATGATGGAAATCGTAAATGAATATGCGCCTGAGCATCTCATCATCCAGACGACAAATTATCTTGAACTTGCCGACAAGGTGCGCAATGCAGGAAGTGTTTTCCTTGGCCCATATAGCCCAGAGAGTGCTGGCGACTACGCTTCGGGCACCAACCATACGCTCCCAACTAACGGCTATGCCAAGGCATATAATGGCGTGAATCTCGACTCGTATATGCGAAAAGTCACCTTCCAGGAGATTTCGCGCGAAGGACTCCGTGACCTCGGTCCTGTGATTGAGACAATGGCAACAGCCGAACAGCTTGATGCTCACCGTAATGCCGTAACTGTCAGACTTGCAAATATTTAATTTATGGAAATAAAAGAACTTCTCCGAGATAATATCCTCAGACTTGCACCATACTCTTGTGCCCGTGATGAGTTCAAGGGTGAGGCAAGCGTGTATCTCGATGCCAACGAGAGTCCATATAACAATGGTACCAACCGCTATCCTGATCCACTTCAGGCAGAGGTGAAAACGCTCCTTGCTCCAATCAAGAAAGTGCGCCCGAGCCAGATCTTTCTTGGCAATGGTTCGGACGAAGCCATTGACCTCGTTTATCGTATTTTCTGCCGTCCAGGTATCGACAATGTCGTAGCTCCTGCACCTACCTATGGCATGTATCAGGTTTGTGCTGACATCAACGACATCGAATATCGTGCCGTGCCATTGACCGATGGCTACCAGCTCGATTTGCCAGCAATGAAGGCTGCTATCGACACGAATACCAAGGCTATTTGGCTTTGTTCGCCAAACAACCCTACAGGCAATGTGTTTGCCAAGGAAGACCTACTTTGGTTCCTTGACAATGTCAATGCAATGGTGGTGGTTGATGAGGCATACATCGACTTTTCGGATAAGGGCACAATGGTCGAGATGCTCGATAAGTATCCTAACCTCATAGTGTTGCAGACATTCTCAAAGGCATGGGGACAAGCAGCCATTCGTCTTGGCATAGCCTTGGCTTCAGAAGAGGTGATTGGATATTTCAATAAGGTCAAGTACCCTTATAATGTCAATATCCTGACCCAGCAACATGCCATCAAGGTTCTTAATGATGTGGACAGGAAAGAACGGAACGTAGCCGAGATACTTGCTCAGCGAGATATCTTGCGCGATTTGCTCTTGTCGGTGCCTTGTGTCAAGGAGGTTTATCCGAGCGATGCCAACTTCCTTTTGTGCAAGGTCAGCGATGCCAATGCCATTTATACCTACTTGCAGCAGAAGGGCATCATAGTGCGTAACCGTAACCGCGTGACTTTGTGTGCCAACTGCCTTCGCATCACAGTGGGAACTCCAACCGAGAATGCTGAAATCTACGAGACATTGAAGGAAATATGAAGAAGCTATTGTTTATCGATCGTGACGGAACACTCATCGTAGAGCCTCCAATCACCGAACAAGTCGATCGTTTCGACCAGATAGAGTTCCTGCCTCGTGTCATTCAGAACCTCTCGTTCATACGTCACAAGCTCGACTATGACTTCATCATCGTGAGCAATCAGGATGGTTTGGGCACACCTGCCAATCCGCTCGAACGCTTCACCGAGATCAACGACCTTGTCATGAAGATTTTTCATACCGAGGGCGTGGATTTCGAGGAGTCATACTTCGACGAGCATACCAAGGAGGACAACCATCCAAACAGAAAGCCTGGTACAGGAATGCTGAAGAAGTTTATCGACGGCAACGGCACTGAATATGATCTTGCCAATAGTTATGTCATTGGCGACCGAATGACAGATGTGGAACTTGCAAAGAATCTTGGTTGCAAATCGATACTCATTGATGCAGAAAAGACTGCAGAGGCAAGGGATAATGACGCAAAGCCTGATTTCGTTGCACGCAACTGGGATGAGATTGCTGCTTATCTTTTTGCTGGAGAGAGAGTTGCCACTGTGCAGCGCACCACCAAAGAGACAGATATCTATATCAAAGTAGATTTGGATGGCTCAGGAAAGGCAGACATTGCTTCAGGACTTGGATTCTTTGATCACATGCTCGAGCAGATAGCCAAACACAGCGGCATGGATCTCACCATCAAAGTGAAGGGAGACCTTGAAGTCGATGAGCATCATACGATAGAAGATACTGGCATTGCTCTTGGTGAATGTATCTTGCAAGCACTTGGCAACAAGCGAGGTATAGGACGATATGGATTCTGCCTGCCAATGGACGACTGCCTATGTCAGGTAGCACTCGACTTTGGAGGAAGGCCTTGGCTTGTGTGGGATGCGGAGTTTCATCGTGAGCGAGTAGGAGATATGCCTACTGAGATGTTCCTTCATTTCTTCAAGTCGTTCAGTGACAGTGCCCGAATCAATCTCAATATCAAGGCAGAGGGCGACAATGAGCACCATAAGATCGAAGGAATCTTCAAGGCGCTTGCGCGTAGCCTTAAGATGGCTATCAATCGCGATATCCACCACTTTGAATTACCGTCAAGTAAGGGCGTACTTTAATACGCCTGCTTGTCTTTTCCTATGAAGCATTGAAAGATCGTGCGGAAGAAGATTTCGATATCGAGGATAGGATTCCAGTTTTCGATATACCAGATATCGTGTTCCACACGGTTTTTCATTTCTTCGACAGTTTGAGTCTCGCCTCGGCATCCATTGACTTGTGCCCAACCCGTAATGCCTGGTTTGGCAAGATGACGCACCATATAGTCTCCGATGAGCTTGTTGTACATAGCAGTATGGTACTCCATGTGGGGGCGAGGACCTATTACCGACATATCACCCATGAAAACATTGATGAACTGAGGAAGTTCGTCGATTGAACTACGGCGCAGGAAATCCCCGAATTTGGTCTTTCTTGGGTCATCCTTTGTGGCTTGAAGCTTGTCGGAGTCGGCATTGACTT
>SFEH01000078.1 GCA_004557315.1 Bacteroidales bacterium | reverse complement strand
TCCTTGGCGTAGGTGCTCCAGGGTGCTTCTGCAGCAGAGGCAAACGGTGTCATCGGGCCCTTGCCGCTGATCGTAAGAACGCCGCCGCCGGAAAGTGTCCATGTCAGATCGTTTCCGCAGGTACCGCTCATGGGTGCTTTACGCTCTACATAGGCAATACCCTGGCTTTCGGCATAACGCTTTGCATAGCTGTCATAATCAACACTCAAAACAACATTGGGTGTTTTATTAAATGCCGTCGTGCCGATAAAGGATACGTTATCCGGAATGTATACACTCTTCAGATTCGGGCACTGGTAGAATGCATTGCCATAGATATTCCTTACGGACTCAGGAAGAACGATGCTTTCCAGCGAGTTGTCCACATATCTTGCTGGCAGGTATATTGAGTTTCATATCCATAGCCTTACCTATCAGGAGTACCTCACCTTCCATCGCGTTGAAGCATCTACGCAGTCGCTACGCAACTATCTCACCTTCGGAGGATTGCCCTATCTGTCGAATCTGCCTCAGCAGCAAGAGATTGTTTTCGAATACCTTGGCAATGTCTTTTCCACCATTCTTCTCAAGGATATAGTCAAGCGGGAAGGCATCCGCAACGTGGATTTTCTGGAGTCGCTTGTTCTTTATACCGCCGACAATGTAGGAAACCTTTTTTCTGCCAACAATATCAGCCGTTATCTCAAGTCGCAACGGGTAAACATCTCGCCCCTGCAAGTCATCAACTATCTCCGTTCATTGCAACAGTCCTACCTCATACATAAGGTTCGCCGTATAGAGGTTGCTGGACTGAAGACGTTTGAGATTGGCGACAAATACTATTTTGAAGACCTCGGCCTGCGTAACTGTCATCTTGGCTTCAACCTCCAGCGCGACATCCACAAACTCATTGAGAATGCTGTCTATCTGCATCTCTTGCACTGCCGCTTCGAGGTGTTCACGGGTCAGCAGTCAGGAGGTCGTGAGGTTGATTTCGTAGCCCGACGTGGCGACATGATAATCTATATACAAGCTACCTATCTACTGTCCGATGACACAACCCGCCAACGCGAGTTTGGCAACCTCTTGGCTATCCGCAACAACTATCCCAAATATGTGGTCAGTCTCGATGAGTGGATCAGTGGCAGCATCACTGATGGCATACAGCATCTCCATCTTGCAACGTTCCTGCAGATGGATCTTTGATATACTGACAGCATAGCAGATTCCTACTGTCAGACTCAGGCAGCAGTTGATCTCATCTATCACTACCGTTTTATGTAGGTTGTTGTGATGAGGCATGAAAAAAGGAGTGCCGGCTGACGACACTCCTTAATTGAAAAAGTTATGAAAAGATGAAAATTATTCTTCTTTCTTGGCTTTCTTTGTGCCACACTTCTTTGCAGGAGCTTTCTTCTCCTTTGCCAGTGAAGCTTCTGCCTTAGCAAGTTTAGCCTTGAGCTTCTCAATCTCCTTGCCCTGATTGTTAATCTGCTTGAGGAGTGGGTTGAGCTCTTCGTTCTCGATCTCTTCTGGGAATTCCTGCTTCAAGCGGATCTGCATGTCGCTCACGATGTTCATGTAGTTGTTGAATGCCTCGAATGAAGAGTCGTATGGAGAGAATGGAACGTATGAACCCATCTTGGTGCTCATGAACTTGAAGTGATCAGAAGACAGGAGGTAAGAGAAATCTTGCTTGAGAATCTCGTTGTTCGACATGTGCAGACGCTCGCTGATCGAGTAAATGGCACGGAGAGCCTCCTGCTGGAGGTCGTTGCCTGTCCATGCGCTCACATCCTTGTCAGCACCGTCCCAGCTGATAGGGTGTCCGACGTATGCTGTATCGACTGGAGCAATATTCTCGAAGATCTCAATAGGAGTAGCGAAGCGGATATTGCGCTGAGCAGCATTGATAGGCAGAGCCTTGAAGAAATCGAAGATGCCTGTTGATGCTGGGTGGATACCACCGATGACATCGAAGTTGGCAGCAATCAGATAAACCTGCTCTGAATCTGGAGCCTGTTCAATCCAGCTCATATACTGGCTTGCGTCAAGACCTTGCTGGAAACGGAGGGCGATGTCCTCAGAAAGCGACTGGTTGCGGAAGAGAAGTCCGACGTTCTTGTTGGCAGCAGCACTATAGACATAGTTCGGGCTCTTCCATCCAAGCACGTGCTTTGCACCCTCGGTGATGATTCCCTTGAAGCCCAATGCAGCAACTTCAGCACCAATCTCGTCGTTGTAGATGAAGCCTGTGTTGACAAATGTCTTTGCCTCGTAGCCGAAAGTGTCCAGGAGGTTCTTTCTCTGCATCTCGGTTTGGAGACGGAAGTCATCTGGATCCTTGAGCGAAGACAAGCAGTGTGAATAAGTCTCACAGGCAAGTTCGCAGCAGCCAGTGGCTATGAGCTCGCGCACACAATCGAGGAATTCTGGGCAGTACATCTCGAACTGTTCCATAGCAACACCAGAAATTGAAAGCGTTACCTTGAATGCATTGTCAGAAGACTTGATCATATCGAGCAGCATCTTTGCTGCAGGGATGTAAGACTGATATGCATTGCGCTTCAGGATCTCCTCGTTGGCATAGTCATCGTAGTAGTAATGATCAGCGCCGATATCATAGAAACGATACTTCTTCAAACGAAATGGCTGATGTATCTCAAACAGAAAGCAAACGGTTTTCATAGTTGTATATTTCAATTTTATAATTTTTCGTTAAGCGTTTTGTAAGCCAGGGAGTGTGCGGTAAGCATCGACAACTCGACGTCCCACCTTCTCCCAAGTAATCTGGTTGACTTCATCGCGTCCCTTCTCCTGCATGTACTTGTGCAGTGTTGGATAAGTGATGAGAGCATACATGGCATCGGCCATACCGTCGATGTCCCAGTAGTCGTACTTGAAGCAGTTGTCGAGGATGGCACCACAACCCGACTGCTTTGAGATGATAGTCGGAACACCACACTGCATTGCCTCAAGAGGCGAGATACCGAATGGCTCTGATACTGAAGGCATGACATAGACATCGCTGACCTTGAACATCTCATAAACCTGCTTGCCACGGAGGAAGCCTGTGAAGTGGAATCTGTCTGACAGACCCTTCTGTGCAACGAGGTGGATCATGTTCTCGAGCAGGTCACCGCTACCAGCCATTACAACTCGTGCGTTAGGTGCTTTCTCAAGACACTTGGCAGCAGCTTCGACGAAGAACTCACAGCCCTTCTGTGCAGTGATACGTCCGAGATAGGTGATGACCTTCTCGTCGGTACCACGATGAGCCTCCATGTCGAGCACTTCTTGGCTCATTGGCTCAACGGCATTGTACATTGCGATACACTTCCTTGGATCCTGATGATAGAAGTTGATCACGATCTGGCGAGTCAGTTCTGACACGCACTGGATCTGGTCGGCATGGTTCATACCATCGAGCTCGATCTTATAGACAGGATCGTTAGGGTCAACGACACCACGACAGCGGTCGTATTCAGTAGCATGAACGTGGATGACGAGAGGTTTGCCTGTCACCTGCTTTGCATGGATGCCTGCAGGGAAGGTGAGCCAGTCGTGAGCGTGAATTACGTCGAATCCTCCATAGTTCAGTGTCTTGCGTGCGATGACACCAGCCACTATCGAGTAGTTGTTGATCTCTTCGAGCAGGTTCTTTGGATACTTGCCCGAGAACTGGATACAGCCAAGGTCGTTGGTGTGGATATAGCTGAAATCGGCATAGATCTGACTGCGAAGGTCATAATATTCCTGCGGATTCTTCATGACATGTCCACAGCGTTGCTGGACATAGTTCCAATCCACATCCTTCCATACCACCGGTGTCTGCGAGCAGCTGATGATATGGCAGAAGTCCTGTGTCTCGTCGCCCTGTGGATTTGGCAAGACAAGATCGATCTGGCATTCGCCTGTGTTATGTACGCCTCGCACGATACCGAATGTAGCTGGTGCTAATCCACCTAAAGCGTGAGGCGGGAACTCCCAGGAGAAATAGAGAGCTTTCATGTTATATCTGGTATTTATATTTCAACAATTATTATTTAGCAAACATTCCTGTCAGACCCTCTGGAGCATAGTCCTGCAAGAGACGGAGTGCGCGGAGCACTTCTGCCTGATTGATTGAGAGCGACATTGCGCCATGTCCGTAGAATGGAGGGTTGCCATCATAAACTTCCGAGAGAGTGCCAATACAATGACGGCTCATCTCCTCCTCGTAGCTGAAGAGACGACGCTTGATGAAGGCAACACCGCTGCGAGTGAAGACGCTCAAGTATGCCTCGGTATATATGCCGAGCAGCCATGGCCATACTGCACCGTTGTGGTAAGCCACATTGCGCTCGTTGGCATTGCCCCAATAGTAAGGACGATACTGTCCTGCCTTTGGCGTGAGCGAACGGATTCCCTTTGGAGTCAGAAGCTCCTTGGTTACCATGTCGAGTGCAGCCTTGCGCTGTGCCTTGTTGAGCGGAGTGTATTTGAGTCCGAGTGCCCACAACTGGTTAGGACGTACGCTTGGGTCAGCATATGTGTCGGTCATATAGTCATAGAGATAGCCTCCAGGAGCTGTGAACATCTTGGCAAAGTTGGCTTCGTATTTCTCTGCTACGACAGTCATCTCATCTATCTTCTCCTGATCGTTGCTTATCTCCATGGCAAACTTCAGTGCGTTGTACCAGAGAGCATTGAACTCAACGATATATCCCGTGCGTGGGATGAGAGGACGTCCGAACTCGGTGGTGTTCATCCAAGTGACAGCCTTGTCGGTGCCGATTGAATAAACCAAGCCGTTGTTGCGTACTTCGAGGTTTGGCATCTTGCCATTCAGGATATTGTCGATGATGTCCTGAACGAGTTTGCCGTATTTCTCGACAGCCTTCTCGGTAGAGGTGTATTTTGCATACTGCTGGATTGTCCAGATTGCCCACAATGGAATGTCAGGATCATCGATCTCGTTGATGATCTTGTCGGTCGTTCCATCAGCCATATACTTCTCAAGAGCTGCTACAGCAGGAGCCATGATGTTGTCGAACTCATGTTCCTCGCCAATGATGAGCGTAGAGCCAGGAAGGGCGATGAATGTATCACGCGCACGTACCTTAAACCAAGGATAGCCAGCAAGGATGTATTCCTTGTTGTCGCGTATGACGAACGAGCTGGTAGCCGAGATCTTGAGGCAGTTGAAGAAGCTGTCGCGATGATGGCGGAGCTTCAACTCACGAGTGAAGAGTGCCTTCAGATTCTTTGGGTTTGTTTCAGTAGTACCCGCAGAGAAAATGATCGACTCTCCCTTCTTGATGCTGACTTCGAAATAGCCAGGCATGTAGAGGTCTTCCTTGTAAGCATAGCCGCGAGCCTGCTCACGAGGATACTCCACTCCAATGTTCCAGTCAGGACATGAGCGATAGGTAGCTTCCTTGCTGAGCTGCATGTACAGGTTTGGATAGCCCTTGTAGAGGCAAAGGCTGATACCGTTAGGAACGTCCTGATAAGAAAGGTCAACCTGGTTGTTACGCTGGGTCAGTTCGTTCACGTTGCGGAAAGCAAGCTGTGGACGGAGCTTGAGGGTTGTCTCTGAATGAGCATCGACAAGTGTGTAGCGGAGAAGCACGCGCTGCTCGTTGAGCACGAGGAAGCTCTCGCGTGTGAGAATCACACCACCCACACGATAGGTGTTGGTCGAGATTGTCTCACAGTTGAACTCGCGGATGTACTTGTGTCCACGAGGGGCAAATGTGTCACTCTCATACTTGTGAATACCAAGGTTGAACTCGGCACCATGCTGAACCACCGTCTCGTCGAGCGATGATAGAAGCACGTGGTTGTCGTCGTCAAGTTCAGGGACAGGGGTCACCAGCAAGCCATGATACTTGCGTGTATTACAGCCTGTGACAGTAGTTGCTGAATAAGCGCCCAGCTTGTTTGTGCGCAAATATTCGATAGGCAACGACTCCTCAAGGTTGGTGAGCAATGTCTTGTCAAACTTCAAATAGTTCATATCGAGATTAGATTTATCGGTGTTTTTAATTACATCTTGCGCAAATGTAATGATTTATTTTAATAATCAATAATATTGTATCAAAATAATCGCATTTTATGTGCTCAAACTGTCAAAAATGTGTTGAATAGCATTAAAACGACGATAAAAGTGATTTTTTCTGCGCTTATTGTTCGACTTTGAAATATAATCATTAATTTTGCACACAATTTATTAAAATGAGCAATAATACTAGATCAGAACTGATAGAGGTAGCGCGTCAGCTATTCGCTACCCAAGGCTTCGACAACACTACGATGAACGAGATCGCAGCCAAGTCGGGCAAGGGACGTCGCACACTCTATACCTATTTCAAATCAAAGTCGGAGGTCTTTATGGCAGTGGTCGAAACGGAGACCAATCGTATTATTGAACATATCGAGGACATTCTTCCGCTGAACATTCCTGCTGATGAGAAACTCAAGCGTTACATCCTCAGTCGTCTCGATCAGGTCAAGGATACAGTGGTGCGCAACGGCTCGCTCAAGGCAGAATTCTTCCGCGATGTCATCAAGCTCGAACATGCACGTCGCCGTCTCGATGTTCGTGAACTTGCCATCCTCCGTGCCATCCTTCAGCAGGGCATCGACGAAGGAACGTTCGAGGTTGACAATGCCTCGGTTGTGGCGGTGACTATTCACTATGCCTTGCGAGGTCTTGATTTGCCGAATATCAAAGGACAGTTTACTGCTCTCGGTGTTCCTACCATACGCGTGCGGGAAACAATATTTAAAATGATATTCTACGGAATAATCCGCACGGGAAGGCGATATTGACAAAAACTTATTTTTAACAACTAAACAATACAATTATGAAACTTCTTGAAGGAAAGGTTGCACTTGTAACAGGTGCTGCTCGTGGTATTGGCAAGGCTCTTGCCGTTAAGTTCGCTAACGAAGGTGCTGACGTTGCTTTTACTGATCTCGCTCTCAACGACGATATGATGGCTGGCATCAAGGCTACTGAAGCTGAAATCGCTGCTCTCGGCGTTAAGTGCATCGGTTATGCAGGCAACGCTGCTGACTTTGCAGAGACAGAGAAGGTGGTTGCACAGATCAAGGCTGACTTTGGTCATATCGACATCCTCGTCAACAATGCCGGTATCACTAAGGACGGTCTTATGCTCCGCATGACTGAAGCCCAGTGGGATGCTGTCATCAATGTCAACCTCAAGTCGGCATTCAACTTCACTCACGCTCTCATCCCTATCATGATGCGTCAGCGTGGTGGCTCAATCATCAACATGGCTTCGGTAGTTGGTGTTCATGGCAATGCTGGTCAGGCTAACTACTCTGCTTCAAAGGCTGGTATGATTGCTCTCGCAAAGTCGGTTGCACAGGAAATGGGTCCAAAGGGCATCCGTGCAAATGCTATTGCTCCTGGTTTCATCGAGACTGCCATGACTGCTGCTCTCTCTGACGAGATCAAGGCTGATTGGATGAAGAAGATCCCTCTCCGTCGCGGTGGTAAGCCAGAGGATATCGCTGATGTTGCTACATTCCTCGCTTCTGACCTTTCTTCTTATGTGACTGGTCAGGTCATCCAGGTTGATGGCGGTATGAACATGTAATACATTTCAATGTCGAGTCGGCAGTTTCATTGACTGTCTTACTCATGAAGTGTCAAAGTGTAAACATATTTAAAGTTTAAAAATATCTGTCATCTGTCACTGTGTGGCTATATTGTATTGATACACAGTTGGATAAGAGTTGACAGAAGGGTGACAGATAGAAATATCTGTCACCCTTGTTATTATCGGTATTTCACATAGTAGGCTGTGCCTGATTTTGTGTGAACTTTCTGTATATTAGGCACATTCGAGAGATAGCGGCCGAATGTTGTGAGACTTTCGGTGACAGCTGTAGCCCCAGCACGCTTGCGTATGTAGTTGTAGATTTCCGATGCTGTCAGCTTCATAGCATCGGGATCATCGGCAAGAGCAATGTCGAAAAAGTCGTTGAAATACATATCGGCACTGCTAAGAAGTGCATATCTTCGATTGTGAACCATCACCTCTTCAATGTCTTTATCATCAAACCATCGGCGTTCGTTTGCCCTTACTGCAGCTATTGCCTGGGCATATAGCTGTTCGTAGTTGATTGGCCTCTCGGTGTCGATGGGACTTGTGACGTTGACGACGAAGAATCGACGCGAGCCTGAAGGATCGCTCAGAATGTCGGTCATGTTGGATGTGGCGATGAAAGAGGCGCGACGCAGTTCCGACTCAATACGGCGCGAGTAGGGACGCTTGAGCGATATGCTGGCAAGCTGTATCGTATTTTTCAGAAAACCCTCCTGCGTCTTCTTTGAGATGCTGTTGAACTCGTCGATGTTGATCAGCAGGAAATCAGCCATCGACTGCATCACCTGTTTCTGGTTGTCGAACTTCAGGTTGTCAAGATATCCCCATCGCAACTCGGGTGGCAGAAGCTGCCTGCAGAAAGTCGATTTGTGATAGCCTTGTGGAGCAACCAGCAGAGGAACGATGCTGTTGCCATATTTGCGGTTGTAGCCCATCCATTGTGCCACCATTCCATAGAACCACATCCTAAACCACTGTTTCCACTGCTTCAGGTCGGTCGTCACCCTGTCTGCAAGGTCGCCTATATGGTCATGCCCATCCCATTTATACGACAAACTAAAGATATAATCGTCAATAGGATCGACGACACGTATGCGTGACGAATTGAGATATGTCATCACATCCTTTGGACGTGCTTCTATTCCCGCCTCACGTGCGTCGATTGACAAGCCGTTGATGAATCGCATGTCAGCAAGCCTCCACCCCCAGAATGTGTATTGCTTGTCGAGATATTCGGTCGCGCCTCTGACAGAATTGTATCGGAAATCGTATCTCTGCATCAAAAAGGCAATCAACGAACTCACTTCATTGTCAGTGTCCCTCTGTTCTGATTCTGTCTGCAGCTTTGGAATAAGCTCCACTCCATTGATGTTCAAAGGGGTAGTCTTTTCTATCAGCAAAGGTGAGTCGTCGGCACTATCGCAGCATCTTGCCATTATTGGCGATGAACCATCCTTGATGCCAGAAGGTACGACGGGAACATTGAGCAGCGATGAATAGATAGAACATGCGGCTTGGTATGCCTTGCTATAGAACTGCTCCATCTCTGCCTCATTGCCACGGTGTGACATCTCTGGTAGAGTCACGTGCACCAAAATCTTAAGCGTTCGTCCGCTTGCGCCCATGAATGCCGCCATTGTCGAAGGAACGATCTTCGTGACTTGCTTCAACTGCTCGAGTCGTTCGGTTTCTATTATTGGACCAGCCGAGAGCAAAAGCATGTCATTGTATCTGGAAATCACGAGAGCTCCGTTGTCGGCCTTCTTCATCCAAGCCGACGCATAGATGCGATGCAGCTCTTTGTGCTTGTCAATCACAAATCTGTCATTGCTTCTTATCCTGTAGCGCAGTGTGGAAATTATCTCGTTATCAACATTGGTTTTCAGACGGTCAATAAGTTTCTGGATAGTGACTGAAGAGACGTGACGCTGCTGCTTCTTGTCGATTCTGACCATGGTCATTTTCTTGCTATTCATATTCATATAGGTATTATTGGTTAATTGTCTATGCGTTGACACACTTGTTTCATCACGATGACACAAGTGTGTCATGCCTATGAAACAACTGTTTCAAAGGCACGGAAAGGCGTGTCAGAAGCTGTTGACGTATTCGTCGAAGAGGTTGTCGGAGTCATAACCATAGCTTTCGAACAGAGAGGCAATGGCATTCTGCTGTTCCTCTGAAATGAGTTTCACGCCTCTGATGCAACGGTAGTAGCTGGTTCGTCCGCCTAATAATCCCATCACTTTGAACTTGATGGTTTCGTAGTGCTTCATTCTGACCTCATCGTACAGGTGAGTTGCACCCTTGGCAAGGTGCTTGATCTTTGTTTCAAGAAACATGCTGCACTGACCGTCCTTGAGCGATGAAGGCATGACCGTGCTTCCGTAAGATTTGTCTCCGCCAAGCACTTCATAGGCCAAGTGTCTGACACATTTGTCGGCCCTTGGGCATCCGTCAAGGAAGCACATTGTGAAATTTGGTCCCAGATTCTCAATCAACTCTTTCTTTTCCATATATCAATAGTTATTTGTTCACTGCAAATATAATGTATATTTGCACAAAATGCAAGAAAATGGACATAAAAAACATAGGAATAAACAAAAAAAGCCCCATTTTTTTGCGACCTTAGCCCTATTTTTAAATTGTCTGTCACCATTTGCGAATTATTTTCCACTGATATACAAGGTTTTAA
>SFEH01000077.1 GCA_004557315.1 Bacteroidales bacterium | reverse complement strand
ATCGAGTTATGCAGAATCAGACATTGACCAAAAGCGAAATGACCGTCATGAACATCCTGTGGGAGATGCCCGATGGCGGAACCGTATATGACGTGCTGAAGGAGTATGAAGAGCCGAAGCCGGCTTATACCACTATTGCCACTTTCATGAAGATACTTGAGAAGAAAGGTTATCTTCTGGCAAAGAAACTCTCTGGCCGAACTTATACCTATTTTCCTCTTATCAGCAAAAACGAGTATAGTCGCCGTGCCATTCAGGAAGTTAAGAAAGACTTGTTTGATGGCTCTGCAAAGTCGCTGCTGTCTTTCTTCGTGCAGAACGAAGGGTTGTCGGCCGATGACATCAAGGAACTCCTGCAACTGATAAAAGAATAAGACGATGGAATCGCTATTCACATATATATGGCAGTCGGCGCTTGTGCTCACTGTCCTCTTCGTCCCTTTCCAGCTGCTGTTGCGCAAGGAACGGTTCTTCGCTCTGAACCGTGCGATACTTCTGTCGATTTTGGTCGTTTCTCTCATCTTGCCGCTGTCTTGCCATTCGTTGCCCGAGTGCTTCAGTTTCTTGCAGTATCAAGGCAGGGCGATGTCCGATACGCTTTATCTCGATTTGGGAAAAGCCGAGGTAGGAGAGGTGATGATAGTCGCAAACCACGATGTTTATCATGTGACATCAGCGTGGCTGTCGAGCCATTGGAAGCAGATGCTCCTTGCGATATGGGTTATTGGAACTGTCGTATTCATGGCGTGGCAGTCGATGGGTATCAGGCTTTTAAGCACGATTCTGAACGATAAGACCAACGTGCGTGAGAGACTTCCCGAAGGCAGTACCCTGCTTCTCACATCAGCGTCCATTCCTTCATTCAGCTGGATGCACAGCATAGTCGTTTCGGTCGATGATTATGCCGAGAATGGCGACACCATACTTGCTCACGAGCGTGCTCACATCGCTCACCGACACAGCCTTGACCATCTACTACTTCTGCTCGTTCAATGCGTGCAATGGTGGAACCCATTCCTCTGGCTTTTGGCAGATTCGCTCATTGAAGTACACGAGTATCAGGCCGATATGGCAGTGCTTGAACAAGGCATTAATGCAACACAATATCAACTGTTATTGATCCGCAAGGCAGCAGGGCCCGCTGGAATTGCAATGGTCAATGGCTTCAAGCGTAACAAATTAAAACACAGAATTATTATGATGAACAAGACATTCTCACTGCGTGGAGCCAAGTGCCGCTACTTAGCATTGCTCCCTATGATCCTCATCGCATTTGCATGTACTTCAAAGGTCGAGACGTTGGAAGAACCAAGCTTAACCAATAATGAGACGTTGCAAGAAGACCCAAACTTAACCAATGCCACTCAAGTGACGTTATTGGTCAATAGTGCAGGACATATAATGATGGTTGCACCAGGCTTCGATGCAGTCGTTGTCTCAATTGAAGAGCTGCCAGAAAAGCTCGGCAAGATGGATATTGTCAATGCCGTCGTTACCATCAAAGCTGACAAGGATACACCAATGCCAGTCATCACTGACATTAAGGATTCCTTGCGCAAGTTGTTCCTGAACAGGATAAATTATCAGCTATATGAAGATTCTGATGGCAAATAATTTCAAAAATAATCTGCTTCGTCATTAAAGGCGAAGAATATGTAAAGGGGTATGTTCAGTACCTCTTTTTTGTGCATTTTTCTGTACTTTGAATGTCTATTGGTCGAAAATGTGACAATAAATTTGGAGGAATAGCAAAAAAACGTTTACTTTGCGGCTGATATATTATTCCAGATTCATTGATGTATTTATAACAGCATTGATTTAACAGCACATAATACAAAAAACAAACACTATGAGAAGACTTTTTATTGCAGCCGCAACCATGTTGTTGGCTCTCACGGGATGTCAGCAGGCATCTCAGCCGAAGGTTGAACCTGCCATCCCAAGCGATCCAGAGATTGAGAAGAACGTTCAGGAGTGGATCAAGAAGATGACCCTCGACGAGAAGATTGGCCAGATGCTTGAGCTCAATCTTGATCTTTTCGGATCAGTCAAGGTGAAGGGCGATTACAAGATCGACCGCAAGAAGCTCCTGAAGGTATTGCAGCAGTTTGGCAATACTCCACAGGACCAGATCGATGAGTTCATGAAGCTCAGCGATGCTGAAGTGGATGCAAAGCTCGGAGGTTACGGTCTCGACATCTACGAAGGCAATCCTATGCGCGAGTGGACTCTCAACGAGGCTGCTCTCGACACAATGATCTCGAAGTGGAAGGTAGGCTCAATCCTCAATGCTCCAGGTCATGCGCTGACAGTAGAGCATTGGCAGACCATCATCCCAAAGATTCAGGAGCTCTCGATGAAGTATATCGGCATTCCTTGCATCTATGGTCTCGACAACAACCACGGCGTGACCTACGTTGCCGGTGGTACCATCTTCCCACAGGCCATCAACGTGGCTGCATCGTTCAATACCGATCTTGCATACGAATCATCAGAGATCTGCGCTTACGAAAGCCGTGCGGCTGATTGCCCTTGGGTCTATAATCCAACCATCGACCTCGGCCGTGACCCTCGTTGGTCGCGTATCTGGGAGAGCTATGGCGAAGACCCAATCGTGACTTCTCGCATGGTCGAAGCAGCTGTGCGCGGTTATCAGGGACCTGACAACAACCACATCGGTCCAAAGCACGTGGCTACTTCTGTCAAGCACTATTTCTGCTATGGCGCACCTTGGTCGGGCAAGGATCGCACGCCTGCCTATGTTTCTCCATCGATGCTCCGCGAGAAATATTTTGAGCCATTCAAGAATGCCATCAAGGCTGGTGCTATGACCATCATGGTCAACTCTGCATCAATCAATGGCGTGCCTGTTCATGCCAGTGCCGAATACCTCACCAAGTGGCTCAAGGAAGACCTCAACTGGGATGGTATGATCGTGACCGACTGGGCAGACATCAACAATCTCTACCAGCGTGAGAAGGTGGCAAAGGACAAGAAGGATGCTATCCGCATTGCCATCAATGCAGGTATCGACATGAGCATGGATCCATACAGCGTGGATTTCTGCGTGCTCCTGAAGGAACTGGTTGAGGAGGGCAAGGTGCCAATGTCGCGCATCGACGATGCCGTGAGCCGAATCCTCCGCCTTAAGTACCGTCTCGGTCTCTTCGACAATCCTGATACCCATGCTGCCGACTATCAAGAGTTCGCATGTGACGCATTTGCCGAGAAGGCACTCCATGCAGCTGAGGAGACAGAGGTATTGCTCAAGAACGAAGGCATCCTCCCTATCGCAAAGGGCAAGCGCATCCTTGTTACTGGTCCTAACGCCAACCAGATCCGTTGCCTCAATGGTGGCTGGTCATACACTTGGCAGGGAACCAACGATCCTCAATTCGTCGAGCCTTACAATACTATATATGAGGCAATGTGCAATAAGTTCGGCCAGCAGAACGTCATCCTCGAACAGGGTGTGACTTACAATGAGAATGGCAGCTGGTGGATGGAGAACGAGCCACAGATTGCCAAGGCAGTTGCTGCTGCGGGACGTGCCGACATCATCCTCGCTTGTATTGGTGAGAACTCTTATTGCGAGACCCCAGGCAACCTGACCGACTTGACTCTCTCTCAGAACCAGCGCGACCTTGTCAAGGCTCTCGCAAAGACTGGCAAGCCTATTGTCCTGATCATCAATGGCGGCCGTCCTCGCCTCATCGCTGACATCGAGCCATTGGCAAAGGCAGTAGTGGATATTCTCCTCCCAGGCAACTATGGTGGCGACGCACTTGCCAACCTCCTTGCAGGCGATGTCAACTTCAGTGCCAAGATGCCTTACACTTATCCAAAGGAAATCAACTCACTCATCACTTACGACTATAAGGTGAGCGAGCAGGTTGGCACAATGGCTGGTGCTTACGACTATGATGCTAAGGTGACACAGCAGTGGCCATTCGGCTTCGGCTTGAGCTACACTACCTATGCTTACAGCAACCTCAAGGCAAAGGCAACAGAGTTCAAGGCAGGCGACAATCTCACTTTCACTGTCGATGTGACCAACACTGGCGCAATGGCAGGCAAGGAGAGCGTGCTTCTCTACAGCAGCGACCTTGTTGCTTCGATCGTTCCTGACAGCCGTCGCCTCCGTGCATTCCAGAAGATTGCGCTTCAGCCAGGCGAGACCAAGACCGTAACCTTCACAATCCCAGCCAGCGACCTCGCATTCGTAGGTGCCGATGGCAAGTGGATTCTCGAAGAAGGTGAGTTCGCCATCACTGTCGGTGGTCAGGTTGTAAAGATCAATGCTACCGAGACAAAGAAGTGGGAGACTCCTAATATTTAACGTCTATTACTTTATCTCACTAAAAGAAAAAAGTAATTTCAATACAATAAATAACAGAAAACCACGTTTCTATAATATGAAGCGTGGTTTTCTTTTTGCAAATACTGGTGTCCTGTGCTTGATGCTTGCCCTGATGCTGCTGTGTCCTTCGTCCGTAAAGGCGCAGACCGACAGCACTTTTGTGAGCATGTATTGGGCAGTGCCGACGTTGTACAATTCTGCAACGGCGGGCGCTGACTCTGCGCTTCATGTCACGGCTTGGGGGCGAAAGCAGTGGGTGGGCATGGATGTTGCTCCGCAGTCGGTCAATATCTCTGTCGATGTGCCATTCATGATAGGAAAGATGCGTTCGGGCTTGGGAATCAGTGCGAAGAACGACAAGGCAGGTGGCTATAAGGCCAATATTTTCACTCTGCACTATTCCTATAGCGCAAGGCTGATGGGAGGTCGGTTGGCTTTGGGCGTGAACGTGGGCAAGATCGAACAGACAATCAAGACAACGAGCGAATATTCGAGCCAGAATGTCGATCTGGGCATTGGCGCATACTATGAGAAGACCTTCGGCAAAAACCACGCTTATGTGGGTGTTTCGGCAACTCATCTCAATCAGCCATCGCTCAAAAACGACACTTGCATCAACATTCAGCAGAAAAGAACGATTTATTTTCTTGTCGGAGGCAATATTCCGACAAGAAATCCGTTATTTATTATACAACCTTCGCTATTGTTCAGGAACAGCGGAACGGCGAAATCGGTCGATTTCACGCTTCGCGCAACCTACAACCGACGGTTCTGGGGTGGAGTCTCTTACCGCTACGACGATGCGGTGACAGTCATGGCAGGAGCCAACATCAAGTCTGTCAGAATAGGCTATGCCTACGACATCGGCATCTCGTCGTGGTCGAAGTCGTCGAAAGGAAGTCACGAGGTGATGGCTACTTATGTGATGGATATCAATCTTGACAAGAAGAAACGAGCGCCTCAAAAAAGCATAAGGCTCTTGTGAGGATGACAAATATACAATGCTAATGAAAAAGATTTTGCTAATGATATTGGCGGCTACGGCTTTGGTGAGCTGCTCCAAGTCTCTCAGCGGAGGCGGAGGAGAGGTGACGGGCATCCGTGGCCGTGTGGTCGATGAACCTGCTCCCTACGGCATGGTGCTGGTGAAACGTGGTTCGGTTGAGATGGGCTCGCAGCAGAAGGACTCGCTCTGGGACGATATTCCTGACGCAAAGGGTATCTCGGTCGATGCTTTCTGGATGGACGAGAAGGAGGTGTCGAATGCCATGTATCGACAGTTTGTCTATTACGTGCGCGACTCCATCATCCGCGAGCGTCTTGCTGATCCTGCCTATGGTGGCGACGAGACTTACAAGATCGAGACCGACAAATATGGCGAACCTGTCACTCCGCGTCTCAATTGGTCGAAGCCCATCCCTTGGCGCAAGCCTAATGAGGATGAGGAGCGAGCCATCAACAGCCTCTATGTGACCGATCCGCGCACAGGTGTCAAGATGCTCGACTTCGAACAGCTCAACTACCGCTACGAGACCTTCGACTATCGCCAGTATGCCTTGCGCCGCAACCGCATGAACCCTGAGCGTCGCAACTACAACACCGACATCCCGACCGACTACGATGAGGAGGTGCTCATATCGAAGGACACCGCTTTCATCGACGATGACGGAACCATCCAGCGCGTCACCATCAACCGTCCGTTGTCGGGTCCATACGACTTTGTCAATACCTATATTGTCAATGTCTATCCTGACACCACCGTCTGGGTCAATGACTTTGCCAATGCCTATACCGACCAGTATGTGCGCTATTATTTCGCGAGCCCCATCTACGATGACTATCCTGTGGTGGGCGTGAGCTGGGAGCAGGCCAATGCCTTCTGTGCATGGCGCACCGAGTATCTACGTCAGAGCTATGGCATGCGAGGCATCAACTTCGAGCCATTCCGCTTGCCTACCGAGGCTGAATGGGAGTATGCCGCACGAGCAGGCAACAACGACCAGACCTATTCATGGAAGACCGATGTGCCTCACACCGATAAAGGCTGCTACAATGGCAACTTCAAGCCAGGGTTTGGCGACTATACCCGCGATGGCTATATCATCACATCGCCTGTGGGCAGTTATGCTGCCAACGACTTCGGACTCTATGACATGAGCGGAAACGTGGCAGAGTGGACATCGACCGCTTGGAGCGAATCGGGAGTTCATAAGACTGCCGACATCAACCCCGATTACCAGTACAATGCTGCCAAGGAAGATCCTTATGTCCTGAAGCGCAAGGTGATACGTGGCGGCTCATGGAAAGACCCGTCGCATTTCGTGCGTGCCGATGTCCGCACTTGGGAATATCAGAACGAACAGCGTTCGTTCGTTGGCTTCCGCTGCGTGCGCACTTATATAGGTTCGCCAAAGGCAGCCAAGGCTTCTAAGAATGGAGCGGCTGCTGGCAAGACCAAGACAAAGAAGGCAAAGGCACAGAAGACTCAAGGCTCGCGCAGTTCGCGAGGACCAAGAGGGGCTGGAGCTTCGGTGAGACGCTGATGTCAGCCGATGGCTTCTGAACGACAAGGTTAGGCATTTGCCCAAAATAAGTTAACTCAATATTCTGCAATAAATGAAAAAGCCAAAAGTACGTGGTATCTTCTCGGGCGAGAAAGGCCAGCGCATCTTCAATATATTATATAGTATCGGTGCTTCAATAGTCATCCTCGGAGCATTGTTCAAGATCCTTCACACCAAGGGTGCCGACATCATGCTCATCATCGGTATGGGTACAGAAGCCGTAATCTTCTTCCTCTCTGCGTTCGACGAGAAGCAGATGGGAAGCGGCGAGAGCATTGCCGAGAGTCTGGAAAGGATAGAGAAAGGAGAGAGGCTTGATGACGAAGAGCCAATAGAGGAAGCAGGTCAGGAAGCAACAGAGGCATCCACAACCTCATCATGCACCATCCCAGCCACACCTTCACACCCTCACACCTTCACACCTCCACACCTCACCGAAGCGACTTCTGCCACCGACCAATATGTGCGGCAGATGACCGAACTCAATGAGACACTGGCGAAGCTACAGCAGTCGTTGGCACAGAACATCCAGGGGCTCAATGCCATGTACGAACTGCAGTTGCGCGATGCCAGTTCGCAGCTCGATGCAGTCAACAAGGTGCAGCGCGAGACGGCACAGATGACCGAGAACATCAAGCAGCTCAACGCCATCTACGAGCGCATGCTGGCCGCAATGCAGAACAAATGAGCCATTGTTAACCATCAGTTATTCATTGTCAATTATCAATAGATGAGTAATCCAACATCACAACAGTCTCCCCGTCAGAAGATGATCAACATCATGTATATCGTCTTCCTGGCCATGCTGTCGCTTGCCGTGTCGATCGACGACGGCACAGAGGAAGTAGCCGAGGAAGCGGGGCAGGAGGAGATTGCTGGTTTGACCAACGATACCATTCCGGAGGAGCAGACACTGTCGTCGCGCGTGTTTGTCATCCCAACGTCGCGCAATGTGATGCGAGGCTCGAAGTTCGAGGCTCAAATCGTTCTTGCCGAGATTGACACATTGCACGACCCGCAGATCTATATCGACGGAAAGCCGTTCGACTCCCAGGCTAAAGGCTATTTCACGGCTCTTGCCACACGCGAGGGCATGCAGACACTGAAGGGCTATGTTGAGGTTGCCAATGACAATGGCGAGAACGAGCATCTGCCTTTTGAGACCAGCTATTTCGTGAGCGAACCGATGGCAACAGTATCCAACACCATGATGAATGTGATGTATGCAGGCATCGACAATCCTGTGTCAATCTCTGTCCCAGGCATTGCTTCATCGCAGATCACAGCCTCTATGACCAATGGCGTGCTGACACGCAAGGGCGGCGGCTGGGTGGCTCGTCCGTCGAAGGTGGGCGAAGATGCAGTCATCTCCGTCACCGCGACCCAGGATGGCCGTTCGGTCAGAGTCTCACAGATGGCATTCCGTGTGCGCCGCTTGCCTGATCCTACGCCTTATCTGATCTATAAGGATGCGTCGGGCAACAGCCATCAGTACAAGGGTGGCCTGCCTATCAGCAAGTCGGCATTGCTCAACTCTGGAGGCATCTATGCTGCCATCGACGATGGCTTGCTCAATGTCGAGTTCAAGGTCAATTCGTTCCGCATTGACATCTTCGACTCCATGGGCAACGACATCCCCGAAGACAGTCCTTCGTCGCAGTTCACCGATCGCCAGCTTGCCAAGCTCCGAGCCCTGCAGAAAGGCAAGACTTTCTTCATCACCCGTGTCAAGGCAGTCGGTCCTGATGGCATCGAGCGCACTCTTGCCCCAATCCAAGTTATTTTGAACTAATAAGTCTCTGAACGATGAAAAAGATACTATGTTTGATTCTTGCTTCCATGATGCTCGTCTCTGTTGAGGCGCAGGTGTCGGTGCGTCGCACAAGCCGAAAGACCGAGAAGACAGAAAAAGTAGATAAGACAGAAAAGAAAGATGATAAACAGACTTATAAGCAGAAGGTTGAGGAGAAAACGGCAGTTGCACCAGTCGCAACGCAGCCTGCTGCTTCACAGCCTGCAGTAGTCAAGAAGACTTCTCCAGAGGCAAAGAATAAGTCAGCATCGCGCACACAGGCTAACATCGAAGGCATGTCGTTGCGCCGTCAGCTGTTCGAGCAGAACCAGCCACAGTCATCTTATGCCAATCGCTGGCAGCGTGTCATCTACCGCGAGCTCGATCTGACCAAGGATGTCAATGCCGTGCTCTACTATCCCGAAGTGCCTACCGATGGTTTGACCAATATGTTCAGCGTGCTGTTCGATGCCTTTGTCAAGGGCAATCTTAAGGCCTATGAATACATCGACGGACGCGAACTCCTCGATGAGGCTCATCTTGTGAAAGTTGAGGATGTGCTCGAAACGCACGACATCGACCCATCCGACGTGCCATGCTATCAGGTGTTGAGCTATTACATCAAGGAGCAGTGGGATTTCGACCGCAACACCTCGCAGTATCAGTCGCACATCGTGGCTCTTTGCCCTATCCTGCATCGTCAAGGCGAGTTTGGCGGCATCACCCGCTATCCATTGTTCTGGCTCAGCTACGACGATCTTCGTCCATTCATCATCGACAAGCTCGTGATGAGTTCGGGCATCAACACCGCCGTGCGTTATTCGCTCGACGATTTCTTCACTCTGCGCAAGTATGATGGCGAGATATACAAGGTGCAGAATCCACGCGGCTTGACTCTCATGCAGCAATATCCCGATGAAGCACAGTTCAAGGCAAAGCGCGAGGAGATAGAGAACGAACTTCAGAACTTCGGCAAGTCGGTCTGGGTGCCACAAGAGAAAGAACAGGCGGCTAAACCTGCAGCTGCCTCCCCATCATACGCAACTTCTGCATTCACAGGCTCTGCATCCGCTACATCAGTTTCTTCATCATCTTCCGTTTCAGATACAGGCACCTCTGTCGAAAAAAACAAGCAAACGTCTGAATCAGAAAAGCGCCGTAGTGTCAGACGCAACCGCCGCACAAAAGAAGTTGTGCAAGGGAACAGTCTTCCCTGATATTTGATAAAATAAATCAGAAGCAAGGCAGCTGGTTAAGAGTTTGTCTAATTCTTCTTCATATAGTAAACTGCCTTCTATATATGACTAAAGTCCCGAAAAATTAGAACTCCCAACGTGAAAAAGACAATAATGATAATAAGAAACTTGCAAAACACACAGTTTGTTTCAGATTATCTATGTTTTTGACTCGAAATATTTGCTTGTGTGTCAAAAATATGTTAAACTTGCATCGAGAAACTGTGCAGATTTTGTAGTGTAGGTCGGCATACATTGTCATATTGTCATCTTGTCATATTGTCAAAATCATTTCGGGATTGTCAAACTCGCCTAATATAAAATTAATAAATATATATATTTATTAAAAGTTTTGACTCGATTATCATTTTGATTTTGAC
>SFEH01000227.1 GCA_004557315.1 Bacteroidales bacterium | reverse complement strand
CTGGATTTAGAATATTCTATGTTGACGACAGCAACTTCAACCCAGGCGTAAAAGCGTCGCCGGGCGAATATAATCAGCAGCAGCTCGACTTGTTTGCCAACAACATCAAGACCGACCGCACAGACCTCGACTTGCTCTTCGGTTCTATCCTCGCATGGGGATTGCAGCTCGACCTGCAGATGGAGACAGAGGAAGTGGATGGGTGCAAGATATATACTGTGAACGATGGCGACCTCGTGGCTTGCTTTGCCGAAAAGGTGACTGACAGAGTGATTGAGGCAATGGCTGAGAAAGACCCGCTGAGAGTGTTGTTCAGAGACTCTTGCTTCGACTCCGACGACAAGAAAATAAACCTCTTCGAGACCTTCAAGCAGAAGCTCGACTGGACTGACGATGAGGCCTTTAACAACATAAGAGTGATATGAAGAATTAAAGAATTTAAAAATTAAAGAATTAAAGTGAAGATAAAATATAAACATCAAGGATTTCAGACTGAGGCTGCACGATGCGTGACCGACGCATTCAGGGGGCAGCCGAAGCAGGAGCCGGGAAGCAACTACCTCATCGACCAAGGAACGAATCAAGGGTTGTTTAACGCTGAGGGATATGCCAACCTGCCACTGCTAATAACTGACAGTGACTTCTGCGAAAACATACGCAAGACGCAGATGGAACAAGGCATAAAGCCTATCGACAGGCTCGAAGGCGACGGAAGGACACTGACAGTGGAGATGGAAACAGGTACGGGAAAAACCTATACCTACATAAAGACAATGTATGAACTCAACAAACTCTACGGATGGTTGAAGTTCATCGTCGTGGTGCCAAGCATCGCCATCAGGGAAGGAGTGCTGAAAAGCTTCAGCAGCATGAGCGACCACTTTGCCGAGGAATATGGCAAGCGCATGGAGTACTTCGTCTATAACTCGAAGAAACTCGAAATGATTGACCATTTCTCGCAGAGCAGCAACATACATGTGATGATAATAAACACCCAGGCCTTCAACGCCTCGATGAACGAGGACAAAAACCAGGAAGGACGAGGTGGCGACGCAGCGGCAAGGATAATCTTCACCAAGCAGGAGAAGTTTATGTGGAGAAGGCCTATCGACGTGATTGCCAAGAACAACCCGATAATGATTATCGACGAGCCGCAGAGTGTGCTGGGTGCCGACAAGGGCTGGGTGCCGACAAGGGCAATGCCACGAGAAAGGGAATAGCGAAGTTTAATCCCTTGTTTAAGGTGTTGTATAGCGCAACCCACAGAAAGGACGACATCCAGAACATGGTGTTCCGACTGGATGCCATCGACGCCTACAACCGTCAGTTGGTGAAGAAAATAGAGGTGAGAGGCATTCGTCAGGTGGGAACAACAGCCACCAACGGATTTGTGTATCTCGACAGCATCGTGCTGGGCAAGGGAAACCCGCAGGCAAGGATAAGCTATGAAATGAAGACTGCCACAGGAGTAAGACAGAGCCTGAAACTGATGAAGGACGGCGATGACCTCTACGACGAGAGTAAGGGTTTGGCGGAATATGCTGACAGATACAAGATTGAGCGTATCGACGGCAGGACAGGAACTGTGAGATTCCTCAATGGATTGGTGTTGCATGAAGGCGACGCTGTGGGAGCTGTGAACGAGGACTTGATAAGGCGAATACAGATAAGGGAAACCATCAAGGCTCATCTCGAAAGGGAAAAGATGTTGTTTCCGCAGAAGATAAAGGTGCTCAGTCTTTTCTTCATCGACCATGTGGAGAGCTACAGAAAATATGGCGATGGCGGAACAACGTCAAATGGCAAGTATGCCGATATGTTTGAGCAGGAATACCACCGCTGCCTTCAGGAACTGATGCCCGAACTGACGGATGGCGAATATGTGCGCTATCTGCAAGACCCAAGAAATGCCGTTGACAAGATTCACGACGGATATTTCTCAAAGGACAAGAAGGGAAATGTTGTGGATTCGGGAAACAAGGAAGGCGAGAACGAGGAGCGAGGCCTTAACCTCATCATGAAGGAGAAGGAAAAG
>SFEH01000076.1 GCA_004557315.1 Bacteroidales bacterium | reverse complement strand
GCAGACGACGACATGGATAGGCTGCAGGTGTACGCATGGTGACATGTTCAGCCGAGCAGTACTAATCACCCGAACGCTTCTTTTAATACAAGGGTTCTGCATTATGAACAAAACTTCAATACAATGTCAAAATTTGCCGTATGGTGTAATGGTAGCACGCGAGATTCTGGTTCTCTTAGTCTGGGTTCGAGTCCTGGTACGGCAACAAAAAAAGCTGTAATCGAGTAATATCGGTTGCAGTTTTTTTGTATGTATATATGTTTATATCGTTAATATCGTTATAATATATACTATTGGCATGAAAAGGTAGTGTGTAATATAACGTAAAAACACCCCGAAGGTAGATGAGACCTTCGGGGTGTCGGGAATTAATGCTTTATATATGAACTACTTGATGTCAATACAGTACATCATTCAGGAAGAACTGCTTGTTTTCAGGACTCAACTTTTGCTTGTCGAGCAAATGTGGCAATTGGTTATAATTGTCTTGGAACTGCTGTATTCGGCTTGCGAACTCTTCAGGGAAGTAAAGGAGCGCTTCGCTTATTGAGCCCATCTCACCCAAACCTTCGCAGAAGTTAATACCTGCATCGCGGTACTTCATCTTGGTCATTGTATTCTTCATACGACGGAATTGACCTACGAATCCATTGTTGAGTTCTGGCATACCTTCAGGATATGTAATTTGCAAAGAGTGCTCGCATGCAGTATCTGGTTCGCCCAACTCGATGAGAACAGCAAGTTCCTCTGGGATATATGTGCAATCAACCGATTTGCCATCGAACAATACCTCGGTAGGAACAGGCACTCCATAGACCTTGACTGAATAACTGCGACGCGCAGGCATTCCGTTGTAGCTGCCTTTTCGTTCGCCAAGGTTGATGATCTGTTTCTTTCCTTCGTATCTCGTCTTGAACGAAGTAACTGCATACTTCTTATCGTAGTCGCGGTCATTGCCATTGTCTTCGTAGTATAGACCTTCACTCTCCACATTGCCAGGATAGATATCGAGACAAACCTTATCAGAACAAGATGCGAGATTCTTAACATCAGAACCTGTTGTTGGGATGATGCTGCCAGCCTTGACATATACAGGATATTCGTCGATAAGGAAGCGACGTTCTAAAATCTGACCGCCTTGCAGCATAGTGCCTGTTGCCGTCTCGAACCATTGACCTTCAGGTAACCAGATCTTGACTGTGCTGACTCCATCGACCATAGGTTCTGTGATAGGAGCAACGAGCATCTGCGAGCCGAACATATATTGATTGCGGAATTCTGAGGCATAAGCTTCTTCTGCTTCTGGATAATCGTAATACAGAGGGCGGCAAAGCGAGATGCCTGTCTCATAAGCCTCACGAGCTGCAGTATAGATATATGGAGCAAGCTTGTATCTCTGGCGTATAGAAGCTGTGACAGCAGGTTGGAACTCTGAACCGAGTTTCCAAGGTTCTTTCTGCATGTTGGCATTCTTGGTAGAATGGCTTCGCATCACAGGAAGATAGGTGCCGAGCTGCATCCAGCGTGTATAAAGTTCGCGGTCGAGCTTGTCGTTGTAATTGACGAACATGTGTCCGCCAATGTCGTGACTCCAGTAGCCATAGCCCACATTGGATGCAGTGGCATTGAAGTATGGCTGATAAGCCAGCGAAGCCCATGTCGAATAGGTGTCGCCCGAGAATCCAATCTGGTAACGATGATTGCCCATTCCTCCCCAGCGGTGATAGAGCATTGGACGATGCTCAGGCTGAGTGCGGCGCTGATTGTCGAAGATACAGTAGTTGAGCCACCATGTGTTGCTCAGCGCAGGGATGCGATTGTCATTTAGCTGCTGCTGCCAGTCGAGCCACCAGAAATCGACGCCTTGTTTCTGGAGAGGCAGGAGAATCTTGTCGAGCCAGCCACGCATGAATTTTGGATTTGAGCCATCGTAAGGAATAGTCTCCTTGCTCAAAGGATCCATTCCCAGGTATTCAGCCAACTGACCATACTTATCTTCGTAGGCAGGAATACCATCGGCAGGATGCAGGTTGAGTGTGATCTGCAGATTGTTCTGCTTGAGGTACTGCAGGAATTTCTCAGGAGAAGGGAAGAGACGGTCGTTCCATGTGTAGCCAGTCCATCCTCCCTTGCCAGGTTCCACCCAGTGCCAGTCCATATCGACGACAAGGACATCGAGCGGAATGGCGTATTCCTGGAAGTCCTTCACTACCTGACGCATTTCAGCATCAGAGTAGCTCCAGTAGCGGCTCCACCAGTAGCCAAAGACATAGCGTGGAGGCAAAGGAATACGGCCGGCAAAGAGGGTATAGTCGTGCAAAGCCTGCTTGTAGTCATGGCCGTAAGCCATGAAATACCAGTCGATAGTGTCATCCTTGCGCTCCTTTACCCAAGGAAGTTCGGCAGAAGAAAGATCGTTGACATCACCATCGAAGAGCAATCCTTTAGAATCGTCCAATAGAGTCCAGCCATCGCGTGTCAGGATGCCATCTTCGAGAGGAAGTTCTTGTCCCTGACCAGGTTTGTTATGATCCCAAGAATAATACTTCGATCCATCGTAACCATCGAGCGTGCGGTACGTGCCGCCCAGGTTGTTCTGTGGAGTGTCGCCAGGATGCCAAGTAAAGGACTTTGAGAGTGAGGCTTCAGCCTGAATTGCGAGATTGTTGGCAGTGAATTTGCCAGAACCCTTTTTGTAGCTCAAGCACATCTTTGAAGTGGAGATGAGTACCATCTGTTCTGTCTCCTTGACAGTGAAGTTGGCCTTTGGGTATTGGCGGAGAGTGGCGATAAACGAAGGATTGTCACAGAACTGGCCATCCTTGTCATATTCCATACGTATCACGCCATCGGCGATGACGGTAAAACGAGCTTGTGAGTCTTGCCACGCAATGTTGGTTGACATCTCTGTTTCTGGATTTGTGGTCTCAGCATCCGGCTTGCTGTCGGTACAGCCCACAAGGGCCAAGCTGCCAAATAGCAGGCCAGAAGAAAGCAAGCCAGAGAAAAGTAAATTAGTTTTTTTCATATTCGGTTATAATTTTGTGACGCGCATCTGATCGAGTAACGCCTCGTTGACATGTATGTTCATATCCATATCCATGGATTCTGACTGTCTGTTGGCAAGAGACGAAAACAGTCGCAAATATAATAAGCAGTCATCGCATTATTATCATGTGTTTTGTGTTTGGGTAAGTTTGTGCAAAAGTAAGCAGTATGGGGTAGATTTGCAAATATTGACACAAAAAACTGATGATTGATACCCCAAAAAATATCAATCACACGATTGTGGCTGCTATTTTTATGCAAATTATGAGAAAAAACAATAACCAGGATTCTGCTTGAGGTTGGTGTTGAGACTCAACACAGATGATGGCAATGGATAAACGCAAGTCCATAAGGTCGTTGTTGCATACGCCCCAAGTCTGGCAAGTGAGGTCGAACTGGTATTTTTCCTTTTGTCTTGTGTACAAAAAAATATGAAGGTTTTAAAAAATAACTATATTTTGCAGCATGTATATGTGAGAATGGTTAAAAGATTATTACGGATTTAACTTCATATTAGTATTTTCTATATTTTTGCGCAAAATTATAAACAGCATGAAATATCTCTTGGCTTTCGACTTGTTCTTGTTGCTATGCATCCATAGCTCATTGGCCCAGCATGTCGAGCAGCAGGCAAAGCAAGATACAGTGGGAGCCAAAGCTCGGAAAGACGGAGAGATAGAGCTGTCGGATGCTTTCAAGAAGGCTTTGGATGGCGCGTTTTCGTTCGGACTGAAGGAAGCGCCTTTGCCAAAGCAGAGCGATCTGACCAAGGAGCAGCTCCATGAGTGGGTAGGAGAACCTGATTGGTCGGATCTGACTCATCAAAGGCGTCAGCCAGAGAAATTCGACTCGACCTACAAGGCACTGAAGATGTGGGAGAGGGAATTCTATGTGCCATTGCAGATTGAGCAACCCGTGATTGAGATTCCTGGCCTGAAGCTGAGCAAAGACGATGGTCCGAGTGGCGTGCAGTTCGACCTACAGAAGTTGGGCAAATATATCCGTCCTAAAGAATACCGCTTGTATAAAGTGCGCAAAAAATCAGCAAAATTGCGCAAAGATATGGATTTATTGTACCCAATGAATTGATATTTTCAGTTTTTTTGTATATTTGCACCAAAGATAATGAACTATCATTGCAGCTGATTCTATGTAAGAAAGGCTGCTTCGGTGATTGATATTGTTTCAGTTTTTTATCTTTATATATCAACTCCGATTTTTTTCTGAAAAAAACTTTTGTGATTTCTGAATAAAATAGTATATTTGCATCGAAAAATAGGACACACCTTATGGCAAACAGGATGGAGTGGAACAAGTTGCTTTCCACATTACGATTCGGTCAAGAGCATCTGAGAGATCGCGGTCAGCACGCAAGGACAGAATTCCAGCGTGACTACGACCGTCTGGTCTTCTCGTCACCATTCCGACGTCTTCAGAACAAGACTCAGGTATTTCCGCTTCCTGGCAGTGTGTTCGTGCATAACAGATTGACCCATAGTCTTGAGGTGGCTTGTGTTGGCAGGTCATTGGCCAACAATGCTGCCGTGGCTCTGTCAGAGAAGTATAAGGATGAGCCTTGGATATCGAAGCTGCACAGTCTCGATGACATCGTGGCAACGGCTTGTCTGGCTCACGACTTGGGCAATCCTCCTTTCGGGCATAGTGGCGAACGTGCCATTTCGACATATTTCAGCGAGGGCAACGGCTTGAAATACAAGCCTCTGCTCAACCATCAGCAATGGTGCGACTTCATCCATTTTGAGGGCAATGCCAATGCCTTGCGACTCCTCAGCCATCAGTTCAACGGACGTCGCCCAGGAGGCTTCGCGCTCACCTACTCAACATTGGCATCCATCATCAAATACCCTTATCCTTCGACCTCTGCGACCAAAAAACCGAAGTTTGGATATTTCGAGTCTGAGACCGAGGCGTTCAACAAGCTGACACAGGAACTTGGCATTATCGAGATTGACCCCGAACTGCATAAGTTCGCACGCCATCCGCTTGTCTTTCTGGTAGAAGCAGCCGACGATATCTGCTATCAGATCATGGACATTGAGGATGCACATCGTCTGAAGCTCCTTGCGCAAGCCGAGACTCAGGAGCTGTTGCTCGGTTTCTTTGAAGGAGAGACGCGCGAGAAGATAACACGCGGATTGACCTATGTGAGCGATGCCAATGAGCAGATTGCCTATCTCCGTAGCCGTGTCATCGGTTTGCTTGTTCATGAATGTTCCGAGGCATTTATCTCACACGAGGACGAGATACTCGAAGGCAGGTTCATGACTCCTCTCATTGACCTGATCAGCGAAGTGCCAAAGCAGGCTTATGCACGTTGCTCAAAGGTGGCAGTCGGCAAGATCTACAACTCGTCTGATGTTGTCGATATCGAAGTGGCTGGTCATCAGATTATCTCAGTCCTTCTCGACAAGCTGCTCGATGCTGTCATCAACCCTCATAAGTCATATTCAAAGCTCCTTCTTGACCGTATTCCCGAGCAATATGAGACTAATCACGAGTCGGCCTACGTGCGCATATTGTCAATACTTGACTATATCAGTGGCATGACCGATATCTATGCCCTCGATCTTTATCGTAAGATCTATGGCATGAGTCTGCCCTCGTTATGATTGACAATGATAAACATAACAGATACAGCAATAGATACAATAGCAGATACAGCAACAGATACAATAACAGATACAACAATAGAGACATTACAAACTAATCCAAATAACAAACAAATACTATTTTTATATGGAAAAAACATGGCGTTGGTTTGGCAAGAAGGATCCGATCACACTTCAGATGCTTCGCCAGATTGGTGTTGAAGGCATCGTAACTGCTCTCCATGAGGTGAAGAACGGCGATGTCTGGACTTATGAGGCAATCATGGACCTCAAGAACTATATTGAGGCTGCAGGTCTCCGCTGGAGCGTTGTCGAGAGCCTCCCGGTTATGGAGTCAATCAAGTATGGTGGTCCTGACCGTGACGAACTCATAGAGAAATACAAGATCAGTCTCGCTAACCTCGGCAAGGCTGGCGTGAAGACCGTCTGCTATAACTTCATGCCTGTGCTCGACTGGGCGCGTACCGATCTCTATCACACTTGGGCAGACGGTGGCACTTCGCTCTATTTCGATAAGGTAGAGTTCTGCTATTTCGAGCGTTACATCCTCAAGCGCGAAGGAGCTGAAAAGGATTATACAGATGAAGAGAATGCAAAGGCTGATGAGATGTCTAAGCACATGACCAAGGAGGACAACGACCGTATGGTCGAGAACATCATCATCAAGACTCAGGGTTTTGTCAATGGCAACATCTCTGAGGAAGACTTCGACCCAGTAGGCAAGTTCCGCTCTCTTCTCGCACTCTATAAGGATATCGACCGCGATGCACTCCGTGAGAACATGCGCTACTTCCTCTCTGCCATCATGCCAACATGCGATGAGTGGGGCATGAACATGTGCGTCCATCCTGATGACCCACCTATGCAGCTTCTCGGTCTCCCACGCATCGTGACTTGCGATGAGGATATCGAATGGTTCCTCAATGCTGTCGATAACCCTCACAACGGACTTACTTTCTGCTGTGGTTCGCTTTCAGCTGGTGCACAGAACGATATTCCAGAACTTGCACGCAAGTATGCAAAGCGTACTCACTTCGTTCACCTCCGTTCGACCAATGTCGAGCCAAACGGCAACTTCATTGAGGCAGATCACCTCGCTGGCCGTGCCAACCTTATCGAGGTTTGCCGCATCTTTGAGGAGCAGAACCCTGGTCTCCCAATGCGTGTCGATCACGGTCGCTGTATCCTTGGCGATGAGAAGGGATCGTTCAATGCTGGCTATTCTTTCCATGGTCGCATGCTTGCCCTTGGAAAGATGGACGGTGTGATGGCTACTATCAAGTATATGAATGCCAATAAGTGATTGTTCTCTTAATACAAAAAAATAAAGGTACAGGTAATGATCCTGTGCCTTTTGTTTTTTTTACCAATGTGAATCAATTTCGATGGTCGCTTTTAGTCCTATCTCATTGATCTGTAAACTATTGAAGCTAGTAAACAGACCTACGTTGAAGTAGTTGTTGCCCATTCCGAACCCAATCTCCGAATATGCATGTTTGGTGTCTCCCCAAAGATGGCTCATATAGATGCGTTCCTTGATAACGTATTTCGATATTGCTTTTGCCTTATGCAAGATGAGGAACGGTGTTTCGTACATCACGTGCGTTTGGAAATACTGTGAGGTAGAGTTGTACCAGAAGTCATCCATCAACGAGAAAACTCCTCCGATGTGGTCGTTCCATGTCGATGGGAAGGTGCTTCTTGCAAAGAAGGCATAGTTGATAAAGTATTCGCCTTTCTGTCGGAAGAAGAAACCCGTGCCGGCTCGGTAGGAGATAGAGCGCATTGCATCGAGACGTATCGTCTGATGAACATCAAACTCCATTCGTCCGAAGTCGCTCGTCGAGCCCAGTACATGCTTGATTCCTCTTGCCATCTCAAACGAGAAGGTAGGATAGTAGCTCGCGATATAGAGCTTCTGGTTGTTCTTGTAGTGGTAGTATTGCCTTGGGGTCCAGGTAAGGCGGAAATAAGGCACGAACTCGGCATAGTGCTTCTTCAGCAGTTTATCTGTATTTGCCACCGCGCGCGAGCCATGTCTCACTGGATCTCGGTAGTTACATAGCTGTGTTCGACGTTCATTTCGTGGCGTCGGTAATAGTCAATGCCCAGGTCTTCGAATCTGAGCGAACTGGTATCCGAAAGCACCTCATTCACCTCGTCCTTGAACTTCGATGAGAAGCCACTGCCTCGCTTGGCCGCAGTGAGCTTGATTCCTCCGCGCTTGCGAGGGTTATAGATGTATTCAAAAGAAGCATTGTATCTAAGCTCCTTCATGCCGAAGCTGTAGCCTACATCGATCTGCGTACCAATGCTCCTGCCTACGTCCGACATGTGCGAGAAACGCAGTCTTTGGCGGAACGAAAATCCGTTGATCTTGTCGTAGCTGAACGATGCTGGGTCGAGCGGCCCATAGATTTTCATGTCAGTACCAAAGGCGTTGAAGTTGTTCGATCCTACCAGCATTTCAGGCAGACGCTGGAACAGGTTTCTTCTCGTCGTCCTTATAGGTGCGACATTGGTGAGCAGCGAATCTTCTTCAGGACTCAGTGGGATAGGACGCACTTCATTCAGGTTCTCCTTGTCAAATTTCTTGGAGAGGATATCCGTTAGGTCAAGGTTGTCCTTCGTGCGACTTCTCTTCCTGCTTCTGAACGACAGGTCTTCCACCTCAAGATAAGTGTCAAATTCGTTTACGCCCTTGTTGCCACCATACACATAGCTTATTGAAGCGTGGCTCTGCTTAGGTATGATGGTGTTGGTCTGCTTGTCCAGTTCGAAGGTCATGTACGAATCCACTTTGCCGAAATCCACGCGTCCCGAGAACATCATCGCCCTGACAACGAAGTCTTCGCCCACTTTGATATATCCTGTGCCCAGTGAGTGGTGTTCGTGTTTAGGCGAGAAGTAGATGACATAGAGCGTACTGTCGCCCGATGCAATGGTGTCAATCTTCTGGTCAAAGCAGTATTTGTCCAATCCTTCATCGGTAAACGGCAGCACATACGCCTTGTTCTCATCCGAGCCCTTGAACGAATAGACAGGCAGCAGCACCTGAAATGATTCCCTAAGGAACTTTGCGCCTCGCTTGTAGTTGGTGCGCAGTGCTACAGGAGTAAATTGCAACTGGCAGGGGTTCTGGTAGGAGATGTGATAGACTGATTCGAAGGCTGTTGTCCTCCCCTTATGAGCTTCGAAAGGGAGAATGTTGGTCAGATATTTTCCTGTTTTTCCAATCTGCAGGTTCTGCGACGTACCCTTGATATAGACACGCGCAGAAAGTCGATCCACCACGCTGTCTTGCTGGTAGTTGACATTGCGGTTTATGGCGATGAGCAGGCTGTCGAGTGAAGGATTGCCGGTATTGATATGGTCAATGACCTCTCTCGCCATTGACATCTGAGCCATGGCAAGACAGCACACAATCATTGATAATACAAGGCTCTTCACTTATTCTCGGTATTTGCTTTCGGTTTCGTCATCGAGTATGCTCAGGTAGCTGTCGTATCTCGATTGGCTAATTCTATGATTTTTGAGAGCTTCAAGCACAGCGCATCCAGGTTCGTGGGTATGAGTGCAGTTGTTGAAGCGGCAGTCTTGTGCAATCCTGAAAAACTCCTTGAAGTAGTGGCTTGTCTCCTCTTTGCTGAACTCGATGGTGCCGAAGCCCTTGATGCCAGGGGTGTCGATCAGGTATCCACTGTCAGGCTGATCCGACATTTCATACATCTCCGAGAAGGTTGTCGTGTGCATGCCCTGGTCGTGTACGTCGCTCAGCTGAGCCGTCCTTATGTTAAGGTCGGGGAGGATGGTGTTGATAAACGAAGACTTGCCCACTCCACTGTGACCTGAGAGCAGTGTGACCTTGCCCTTCAGCATGTCGCGTATCTCATCCATTCCTTCGCCAGTAGTCACCGAAATGATCTTTACCTCATAGCCTATGTAGCGGTAGAGGTAGGCGAGGTTTTCGGCATATTGCAGTTCCTCGGGCGAGTAGAGGTCTTTCTTGTTGATTACCAGAGTCACGGGCACGCGGTATGCTTCTGCAGTAGCCAGAAACCGGTCGATGAAGGTAGTTGAGGTGACAGGGTGAGCAACGGTGACAATAAGCATGACATTGTCGATATTCGACGCGAGGATATGAGCCTGTTTCGAGAGGTTGCTGGCTCTTCTGATGATGTAGTTGCGTCGTTCCTCAATCTTGGTGATAAAGGCACTCCCATCGCTGTTTGGCACTATTGTCACATGGTCGCCTACAGCCACAGGATTGGTAGTTCGCAGGCCTTTGAGGCGGAAGTTGCCCTTGACCTTGCATGGTACGAGGGGTTGAGCATCATTGCCCAACCCTTCATTCTGGTCAACTTTGACCATATACCAGCTGCCTGTATTTCTGATGACAAGTCCGGTCATCCTATTATACTGACATGATTTCCTTCTCCTTGGCAGCGAAGTGAACGTCAAGGATCTTGATATACTTGTCGTGCAGCTTCTGCATGTCATTCTCGGCATCCTTCTCGACATCCTCTGGCAATCCGTTCTTGATGTCCTTCTTGAGAGCCTCGATAACATCACGGCGGATATTGCGCACAGCAACCTTCGCATTTTCTGCCTCCGACTTTGCCTGCTTTGCGAGTTGACGGCGGCGTTCCTCAGTCATTGGTGGAAGGCCGATGCGGATTATCTCGCCATTGTTCTCAGGTGTGATGCCGAGAGGCGAGTCGATGATTGCCTTCTCAATCACCTTGAGCATACTTTTTTCCCAAGGAGCGATGACGATGCTCTTTGCATCAGGGCAAGAGCAGTTGGCAACCTGTGTGAGATCCATTGGTGAGCCGTAATAGTCGGCTTTGATGCCATCGAGCAGTTTGACTGTTGCACGGCCAGCACGGATGTGGTCGAAAGTGTCAGCGAGATGTTCAGCGGTGCTTTGCATTTTTGCTTCAGCGTCCTTCAGTGTTTTCTTTACGTCTAACATATTTCTGTGGGTTTTGTTGTTTGTTCTTTTTTGGGGGGCAGTTATGGAATAACTGCCAACTGTGGCTTATCCTTCATAGACCAGGGTTCCGATTCCTTCGCCCTTCATCACTTTGAGAAGGTTGCCGTTCTTGTCCATGTTGAAGACGATGATTGGCAGCTTATTGTCGCGGCAGAGGGTAGTGGCTGTAAGATCCATGACCTTAAGTCCCTTGTGATAAATCTCGTCGTAGGTGATCTTGTCAAACTTCGTTGCTGTAGGATCCTTCTCTGGGTCGGCTGTATAGATGCCATCGACGCGAGTGCCCTTGAGCATTACGTCGGCCTCGATCTCTATGCCACGCAAAGCCGAGCCTGTATCGGTTGTGAAGTAAGGGCAACCTGTGCCACCAGCGAGGATAGCGATCTCGCCCTGTTCCATCACCTCGATAGCCTTCCACTTGCTGTATTGTTCACCGATAGGGAACATGTTGACAGCAGTCAGCACGCGAGCCTTCTGTCCGATGCTGGTGAGAGCGGAACTCAATGCCAGTGCGTTGATGGTAGTGGCAAGCATACCCATCTGGTCGCCTTTCACGCGGTCGAAGCCCTTGCCTGCTCCGCTCAATCCTCGGAAGATGTTGCCACCTCCGATGACGATGCCGATCTGGACACCCATTTCAGCCACTTCTTTGATCTGTTGAGCATATTCAGCGAGGCGAACCTCGTCGATGCCATACTGTTTGCTGCCCATGAGTGATTCGCCACTCAGCTTCAAAAGTATTCTCTTGTACATATCAGTTCGTATTATGTTTATGTATGTGATTATTGTCTGACCTATTCAAGCACCCTTATGCCTGTCCGCAAAGTTAGGAATAATTTTTTTGGCAGCCAAATTTTGCAATATATTTTAATAAAAAAAGACCACAACATATAACTGCTGTGGTCCTTTTTATCGTTGAAGAGCTTTTTGCTGCTATTATTTCTTAGCAGAGTAGCTGATCTTCAAAGTCTGTGCCTTACGGAGCTGTGTCTTAAGTTCGGTAACGATACCCATCTTGGTCTCCTTGTCGATCTTGAGCGACACCTGCATCTTAGGCTGGTCTGCTTCCTTCATTGACTGGCGAGCCTGTGTCATCTTTGGCACAACGTTCTCGAGTTCGAGGAAGTCATCGTTAAACTGAATGCGGCTTTCAACACCATACTTCTTGTCCTTTGGACGACCTACGAGAACTGTAGTCACCAAAGATTTGTTCTCAAGTTTCACAACCTGGTCAGCACGTGGAGTGTTGACGTAAACGAGTGGGTTATCTTCACGCATGTGAGTAATACACATGAAGAAGAACAAGATTGAGAACACCAAGTCAGGAAGAGATGAGGTGTTCAATTCAGGCATTCCTCTTTTTTCGCCTTTATTAAATTTACTCATGATAATTCCTCCTTATTAGTATTTAGCGTTAGCCTCTGAAATATTCATTGGATAATAATCCTTGATTGCCTGGATTTCGTCATTATCCAACTCTTCTTCGCTGTAGTTCTTGCCAAACTTTTCCTTAGCCAATTGCTGACGCAATTCGTTGTAAGCGGCAACGAGCTCGTTCTGTACCTTGATGTACATTTCGTAGCTTGTACCGTAGTCAGACTGCAAAGAGATAACGTGCTGCTTTGTAGTCTTGACATCCTGACCAAAGAATTTGACGAGTTCTGGATTCTTCTCAGGGTTTACAGCATGGAGCTCAGGACCACGGTCGCCAGCGAATTCGCCGGTAGCTGTGATGAAAGCCTTAGCCTTCTCGCGCAGATCCTTTACGTCTGACTGGTTATCGCCGACCATGAGGTCGTTGTTGGCGTTAACGAGTACGTTAAGGATGTTACGCTTCTTGATTTCCATATCTGTCTGCTCCTCTGTCCAACGGGGGAGGAGACGAGTCAAACCTTCATCAGTATCCATAGATGTGACCACGAGGAAGAAGATAAGCAATGTGAATGCCAAGTCGGCACTTGAAGACGAGTTGATACTCGGTGCTTTTCTTTTCTTTCTTGCCATAGGTCAAATCTTATTTCTTAATCAAGTTCTTGATACCACCAGCTACGATGAGAACAACAGTTGCGCCCACGAGGAATACGATTGCGTTGATCCACATGTCAACAACCTTCATCTCTGTAGTTGTGAAAGTCTGAGTCTCACCGTTTACAACGCGTGAGAAACCTTCAGCTCCGCTGATGAAATAGCAAACTGCGAGAATAGCGAAGAAAGCAAGGATGGTAACGAGCGACATGATAGCGCTCTTTGCATCCTGCTGGAGGTTTGTAATGAATGTCTTCACTGCGAAGATAATGAGGGCTGCAACACCGAAGATGATGATGCCGATAGTCCACCAGAGGTAGAGGTCGGTATTAGCCCAAGTACTCTGAACACCACCAGTAGTTGTAAGTTCCTCAACCTGCTCGCCTGCGAAGAACATCACAGTGAGAAGGATTGAAACACCCGCGAGGATCCAGAGCACTATGCTAGAAATTGAAATATTCTTCATAATACTCTTTTACTTTACTACTAGTTATTACTTCTTAAGAGTGAACTTGATGATAGAGTCAGTGAGCTTGATAGAAGCATCTTCCATGTCGCTAACGATACCTTCAACCTTAGAGAGGAGGTAGTTGTAGAATACCTGGAGAATGAGGGCAACGATGATACCACCGATAGTAGTGATGAGGGCCACCTTCATACCTGATGCAACGACTGTTGGAGAGATATCACCAGCCTTTACGATATCGTCGAATGCCTGTACCATACCTACTGCAGTACCAAGGAATCCGAGTGATGGAGCAGCTGCGATAAAGAGTGTGATCCAAGAAAGGTTCTTCTCGAGGTAACCAGCCTGAAGTGCACCATAAGAAGTGATGTCCTTGTCGATCTTGTCAAGATCCTGACCCTTCTGAAGGTCAACGAGTGCCTGAGCATAGATAGCTGCGATAGGACCGCGAGTTTTCTTAGCGATCTCGAGAGCCTCGTCAACGTTGCCAGCCTCAAGAGCCTCTTCTACTGAAGAAACGAGCTTGTCAGTGTTAACCTCAGCAAGGTTCAAGTAGATGATACGCTCGATAACGAATGCCATACCAAGGATGAGTGCGAGAGCTACACATGCCATGAAGCCAGGTCCACCATCGATGAAGTATGTCTTAAGAACATGGTGGAAGCTTGCAGATTCAACTGCCTCTTCAGCCTCCTGAGCAAAAACTGGAGCAACCATAGCGATTGAAGCCAGTGTCAAGAAAAACTTTTTCATTGAGTTTGTGTTTTTAATTGTTAAATAAAATAGGGTTTGTTACTAAAGTTATTAAATGATTTCTGTCTGCAAAGTAAGTGTTTTTTTCAATATGATGGTCAAAAATCTCAATCTTTTCTCAAATATCATGCAAAAAATTATGCTTTTTGTTGATTTTTTCCTTTTCTTTATTGAAAATTAAACAGCTTTTTGGCATTTGCCGTTGTCATCTGCGCTACTTCCTCTTCGGTCGTGCCCAGTGCCTCGGCTATGAAATGTGCCACGCATGCGGTGTATGCTGGCTCATTGCGCTTGCCCCTGTGTGGTACTGGCGCGAGGTATGGAGCATCGGTCTCGAGCACTATCCGGCTGAGTCCGAAGTGCTTTACGATCTCAATCCGATCACTCTTCTTATATGTCACCGTGCCGCCTATTCCGAGCCAGAAGTCGCCCATTGTCATTGCTTCTTCTGCCTGCTCGATGGTGCCGCTATAGCAGTGCAATATGCCTCTGATGCGCTTGCCTTGCCGGTTTGCCTCATTATATATATTATGTAGCAGGTCGATGAATTCTGTCATTGCCTCTCTGATATGCAGCAGCACGGGCAAGTCGTATTCGAGCGCAAGGAGCATCTGCCTTGCCAGCACTTTCTTCTGGTCATCGAGTCTCGATTTGTCCCAGTACAGGTCCAGCCCTATCTCGCCTACAGCCGTGAGGCTCGCATGGTCGCGTCTCAGCAATCTCTCCATCTCATCGAGCTGACTGTCGATATCGTCGGCCATGTTCTCTGGATGGATGCCGAGTGTAGGCAGCAGCACTTGTTCGTGTCTGCCGCATAGCTCCCTTGTCATGGCATATTCCGCACAGTCGCAGCAAGCCATCACCATCCTTGTCACTCCAGCCTTCACTGCACGCCCTATCACTTCCTCTGTGTCGGCAGCAAAGTGCTCGTCAATGAGGTGACAGTGTGTGTCAGTAATTGTACTATGCGTATCTGTTGTAAAACTGTCAGTATCTGCAATCATAATCAGAAGTCAAGTGCGTTTTGCATCATTTCGGCTTTTAGTCGTGCCTTCTCGCTCTCGCGGAAGTAGTAGATGATACCGAAAGCCTTGCATTTTTCAATTTTCAGCGCAAATGGCAGGTCATCGTAAGCTTGTTCCACAAGGTTCCAGATGTCGAGTATGATATCATCGACCATCGGCCTCATCCGCGTCACTCCGTCGAGATATTGTGCTACGCTCTCGCGGTAGGTGCGTATGCTGAAGAGGTGGTCGGCGAAGATGTCGTAGTGGACCTTGACCTTTGCGATCGTAGGGTTGTAGATAGGCACGCCGCCTTTCATGGTGCGAGCCTCCTCGCCGGCAATGATCTTCCTTCCCCAATCGATGATGCTCTGCTCGCCTGTCAGGTTAGGCACGGCATTGCTCTCTGGGTCGAGTCCATATCCTATCTTTATCTCCTTCTTCAGCTCACCGCGCATGATGGTCATGTTCAGCACCTGGATGAAGTGCGACAGATAGAGCCTTGCCTTCTGCGTCTCGACCTTGAATGTCTTGTTGAGCTTGATGAAGGCATCGTAGTTCTGCTGGTAGAGTTTCTGCTCTTTCTTGAACTTGTCGAGCAGTGCCGCAATCTCCTGCACGATGCGGAAGTCGATGATCTGCACGTTGTTGTGTTTCGTGGTGCCCATATCGACGATGCGTTTCAGTGCGGCAATGCGCGACAGGTCAGTGTTGGGTAATCGGCGGTAAGGCATGACGTCAGATGTTTCGGTTTTCAAGTTTGGCAGCCAGAGCCTTGAGCAATGCAAGCTTCTCGTCGGCCACGCTGATGGCGCTCAGCTCCTTCATGGCCTTGCCGTGGTAGTAGGCAATCTTTTCGCGGCAAGCCTTTTCGGCACCTGTCTCAATATAGAATGCCTTGATAGCGTCGATCTTCTCTTGCTCACTCATTCCGCTGCATTCAGGGATTTGAGCCGTCTTCTCGGCAGTGATGCGCAGGTATGTCTTCTTGTTGCAGAGGATGTCGCCTCCAATGCGCTTGCCGAAAGTCTTTGGGTCGCCCCAGCAGTCGAGCCAGTCGTCCTGCAGCTGGAATGCCAGTCCGATGTCGGTACCGAAGCGATAGAGGATGTCGGCATCCTGCTCCGAAGCCTCGCCGATGATGGCACCCATCTTGAGCGCGCAGCCCAGGAGCACAGAAGTCTTCAGGCGTATCATCTCGATGTATTCCTCTTCAGTCACGTCGTCGCGGCTCTCAAACTCGAGATCGAGCTGCTGACCTTCGCCAATCTCGATAGTGGTGCGGGTGAAGAGTTCAAGGACTGGGCGCAGCAGTATGGTGCGGGTCTTGGCAATATGTTCGAAAGCCATCGACAGCATGGCATCGCCCGAGAGGATGGCAGTGTTGTCGTCCCATTTGACGTGCACCGTCGGTCTGCCGCGGCGGTCGGGAGCCTTGTCCATCACGTCGTCGTGCAGCAATGTGAAGTTATGGTAGATCTCGAGCCCTAAAGCCGGTCCGATGGCAGGGATGATATCATCGGTAAAGAGGTTTGTGGCCATGAGCACGAGGGTAGGGCGAACACGCTTGCCGCCCGATTCCAAGGTGTAGCGCACAGGGTCGAACAGACGAGGTGCGTTGGTTGAATACACGATGGTGTCGATACCATTCTGTATGATCTGTGAGAGTTCGTCTTGCGAGTACATAGTGATTAGAAATGAAAAACGGAGATTGCCCTATCCAGACAATCTCCTGCTAATATCATTAGATGTTTTTCTAAATTACTGGAGACGGAAGGTAACAGGGAGCACGTACTTAACACGTACCGGTTTACCACGCTGCTTACCTGGCTTCCACTTTGGCATTGCGCTTACAACTCGCTTTGCCTCCTTGGTAAGGTCCTCAGAAGGAGAACGCATTTCCTGAATATCGGTAACCGAACCATCCTTCTCAACGACGAATGAGAGAGTCACACGACCCTGGATACCGTTTTCTGCAGCAAATGCAGGGTACTTGAGGTTCTTCTTGATGAACTGCATGAGGGCAGCTTCACCACCAGGGAATTCAGGCTGCTGCTCAACGACTGTAAAGATTGTGTTGGCATCAGCGTCTTCTTCCTCTTCAGGAGCCTCAACGCTTGAGAGGTCCACGATCTCGACTACGGTGTTAGCGTCGTCCTCGGCGCTCTGCATGTCGATCTCCTCGATTTCAACATCGTCCTCTACGACTGTCAGCTGCTCAATGACATCAGGCATTGGCGGTGGCGGTGGTGGTGGAGGGGTGTTATTCTGCACGGTCATCACGATCTCTTCCTCTTCTTCGTCGATGGCGCTCTGCACACCGAGAGTACTGCGACGTGTAGTGGTGTTGGTCCACTCAAGTCCGATGAAGAGGATCGCAAGAATTCCGACGAGTCCTGAAAGAACGTATGTGCTCTTTCTGGTCTCAAGATTCACTTTCGGGTCTTTCTTGATTTCCATTTTTGTTAGACTGTTTATTTGGTTAAATGTGTTGCAAATGTAATGTTTTTTTTCTAATGGTGCTATAAAAGACTCAAAATTTTAGGTCTTTTAGGGTAAAATATTGTTTTTTTGAATAAAATAGGGTACTTTTGCATCAAAATAATGCATTTAACATGGGCAAAGTTCAGCTTGCACGTATTGCTGTTTCGGCAATGTTGCTTCCCGCCCTCACGTGTTTCAGGGCAGTGGCTCAGGAGGTCGGGCAATACGGCTTTCTCGAGATTCCCGTGTCAGCTCGAGCATCGGCTCTCGGAGGCTGTGCGCTGTCGGTAGTCGAGCCCGAGACATCGCTCATCGACCAGAATCCGGGTTTGATCTGTAGCGAGATGTCGGGTCAGTGTTCGCTCTCATATATCAATTATGTGGCGGGCATCAACCTTGGTTATGCTTCCTATGCAGGACGCTTCCTTTCTGAAGGCGCATGGGCATGTTCCGCCCGTTATGTCGATTATGGAAAGTTCGACGGCTACGACCCTGACGGCAATTCCACAGGCAAATTTACCGCCAAGGACATCGTCATAGGAGGCAGCGTTGGCTATCCGCTTACCAATAGGTGGAACATCGGAGGCACCCTGCGAGCTATCTACAGCCATTACGACATATATACGGCATTTGCGATTGGAGTCGATGTAGGTGTCAACTGGTATGATGAAGCCTCGGGTAGCAGTTTCTCGGCTGTGGTCACCAATCTTGGTGGACAGCTCAAGAGTCTAGACGATCATTATCAGCACCTGCCTACCCAGGCAGCTGTCGGCTATAGCAAGGAGGTGGAGCATCTGCC
>SFEH01000075.1 GCA_004557315.1 Bacteroidales bacterium | reverse complement strand
CTGGTAAATGCAAGTCAGGATTGTGTTGAGGTCTTCTGTCTGAAGGTTCGCCAAACGGTCATCATCAAGATTGACGTAAGCATATCTCACATTATTCCCTTGTAGTACCTTGTGGCAGAGTGTGGATTTCCCACTTCTTCTGACACCACTGACTATCTGGGCTAATGGACTGTCGAATTCAAATAGATTCTCTTCTTTTCGACTGATCCATTCTTGTGTCCTGTAGTTCAATATTTCTTCCTTCTGTTCTGCCAGAACCTGCAAGAGTATTCTTTCGCTTACCATATCTATTTGATTTATTGTGCACAAAGATAGGGTAATTCCGATAAATTACAAAATTTCCTGTTGTAAATTCCGATATTTTTACGATTTTGCCCTTGTAAATTCCGATATTTTTTAATTTTTACCCTTTTAAACTCCGATATTTTTATGATTTTGCCCTTTTAAACTCCGATATTTCTCAATGTCATAATCCAACGCCTTCCGAGGCAGAATCGTCTTTCAGTTCGACTTGATATACAGCGCCCTCATGGCATTGAGCACTGCCAGTATCATGATGCCCGTGTCGGCAAAGATGGCAAGCCACATGCTGGTGATGCCGAAAGCGCTTAAGATTAGAACAATGATCTTTACGCCTATTGCGAAAAAGATGTTCTGCCATACGATGTTCATGCATCGGCGGGCAATCTTCTTGGCGATATTGTGTTTCGAGGGATTATTGTCGGCAAACACTATCTCACCACTTGGGAACGTGCCCTTGTTGAGCTGTTCGAGTCCGCAGCCGTCGGTGATAAGGATGCCGTGCTTGCTCGCATTGATTATCGATGCGAAGAATGTCATAGGGATGCTGATGACCAATGCACACGGGCAGCTGATGACAAGGAAGGTCAAGGCACGATAGATCCACGTGTTCCAGTCGGCATCGCCTCCGCCTATAGCCATGTTGATCAATGGAGCAATGATGGCAAGGATGAGAGCACCGCAGCACACGAAAGGTGTATAGACCTTGGCAAAGCGCGTGATGAAGGCTTCAGACTGTGAGGTCGATCGTGAGCTCCCGGACTTCTCGATGCCAAGAGCCTCGATCTTCTTCTTGCTCTTCATGCTGGCATAACCCTGGAAGTATTCGCCGATGCGGAAGAACAGAATTACCGATATGGCTTCACCGTAGTCATCGTTGCCTTCAAAGATGGCAAGGGCAAAGACTCCAAGCGTTGCCACCGTCATGAGGAAGTTCTCGTCGAACCATTCGCCATGAACGATGCCTTTGATTGCATTCCATATCACGTCGATGCCCACAAAGAGATAGACTATGATGTAGAGTGCAAGCCTGTTCATCGGGTCGGCAATCATGTCGGAAACAAGATTGGCAGCGATGTATAATACAGAAGCCGTGATGATGCGGATAAGATCACCATGCGATGCCGCATGGTGATGGTGGTGATGCTCGATATTGCTGTTGTCAATCATTGTTCTATCAGTCATTAATAAGCTATCAATAATCAACAAATCACTTCTTCAGATTGTTGATCATATTCTGGACAGCCTCAGCGTTCTTTTGGAACTGCTCGTTCTTGGTGTTGTCGGCAAGAGCCTTCCATAGCTTGTAGGCAACTTCGAGGTTGTGGGCAGCATCCTTGTAGCGACGGATTGATCGGTCGGATTGGATCTCACCACACTTGGTATGTATCATAGCGACATCGATGGCGAGCTGCTGGTCGAGACGCATGTTGTTGAGCATAGGAAAGAGGCGAATCACATTCTCGTATGTACCGCATTCAGCAAGATAGCCGCGTGAGTTGTGCTGATACTCTCCGAGTTCGAGTGCAGCATTGATGATGAAATGGATCACACGTCCGTCGTGACCATAGAACTTGAAGCAGTCTTCGGCAAGGTTCATGTTGCTGCGCAAGACGATGCCGAGATCGTGCTGGCTCTTGCCCTGACGACGATAGTGAGCTGCAATCATATGGTTGGTAGCCGAAAGGGCAAGACGAGCAAGGAGCTGCTGTGGCGACATGGCATTCTCGCCATCCTTCTTCTGATATGCAGCCACCTGACGCATCTGAATGATCTGTGCTTCGGTCAGAGCCTCATAGCTTGCGTCGTAATGCTCAAGATGCAGGTTCAGTTCGCCGAGCGACTGATAGTAACCTGCTATCTGTGCCATATCCTTAGGGTCGGTGATGTCCTCGTTGTGCTTCACGTCGGCTGTCTGCACGAAAGCATTGAGGAGGGCGATGGTTGGTTCAGAGTAGTTGGTAAACTGCTCCTGCATTGGCTTTGGCATAGCATAGAAGGTCTTGCTCATGTCGATGTGCTGACCGATGATAGCCTCGGCGATGCGTCCTCTCTCTTCCTCCGAACGGTTCTCGTCCTGACTCTGAGCCTTCTCGACCTTGATGATCTGTTCGAAGAAGATGGTCATTGCCTTTGGTTGAGCCATCTCCTGACAAATCTTCAGACAGAGCCAGTATTGGTCGATCTGCTCCATAGAGATTGTTGCAGGATCGGCCTGCTGCAGAGGGGGCATGAGGTAGTTCATGGCATCGATGAAAGCCTTCTGTGCCTCTTCCTCCTGACGACGGATGCGGGCATTCTGTGCTATACGGAGCTTGGCAACACCGAGCAAGATGGTGATCTGATTGTTGCCTGCAGCAATGATCTGCTGTATGGTGTCGTGCAGACGCTGGATGAAAGGCTTCTGCAACTCTGGGTCGCCGATTATTCCCACACAGTCATTGAGCATGAGCATGAGTATCTTGACCGAGTTGACCTTCTCGCCTTCAGCGCGAGTCATGTCCCATATTGTCGCCTTCACATAGTCAGGAGCATCCTTGATGCCGTTGGCGAGAACATTGACAGCCATACGCAGCTGATTGCCGGCAGCCTCGCTGATATATTCAGCTGCTGCAGCTGCCTCACCTCCATCGAGGAGGAGGTGCATGGTCTGGGTGTCGCGAATGATGTCGCCAGCCTGCTTATTCTGGTAGAGATAGTAACCGATGTCGCTCGCACAGCTCTTGAAGTTGCTCTCTCCCATCTCTTCTCGTAACAGTTCGCGCATCTTAGGAGCCACGTCATAGAGATGATTGTCGCCAGGGAGATCGCGATAGGTGAGGACAGGGGTTTCGAGCATCTTGTTCCATTCCTCGAACACCTCGGCATTGAACTCCTCGCCGATGAGGTGCTGGAGGTCTTCGCTGCGAAGTCCGCCCATCGATGCCACGATATAACGGATAGGTTCGGCTATCTGGTCTTCGCCAAGAGCTTCGCTCGACTGTTTGATATAGTTTGTGAAAATGTCTTTGTCTTCAGTAGTGATGTCCTGTGATTTTGCGGCCACAGCCTTCACCGCCTCGATTGTTTCAGCAGAAAGGTTGGCCTTGAATTCTTGAATGTTCATATTTTGTTTTTTTTATTATGGAGTTAAAGAAGATAAGGAAGATAAAGGAGATAAAGACAATAGCTGCACTGCCTGTTTCTTGTTGGGGAGTTAAAGGAGATAAAGGAGATAAAGACAATAGCAGCATTGTCGATTCCTTTGGGGAAGATAATGGAAGAGATATTATCTTAGACAAAAATCATTTGTCTTTATCTCCTTTATCTCCTTTATCTTCTTTAACTTCTTTAACTTCTTGATCTTTATCTTCCCAAATTATCTTCTGTTTATTTGCTACTAATCTCATCGCACTCTTTCAGCCACAGCGATGCGCAGGCATCGGAAGGCATGCGCCAGTCGCCACGAGGGGAGATGCTGACTGTTCCGACTTTTGGTCCATCAGGCAGGCAAGAACGCTTGAACTGCTGCTGGAAGAAACGGCGGAAGAAGGTGCGGAGCCACTTGAGGATGGTGGCATTGTCATATACTCTGTCGAATGCCTTGCGTGCAAGGAAGAAGATCTTGCTGGGCGAAGCGCCGAAACGGAATGAGTGATAGAGGAAGAAGTCGTGCAGTTCGTATGGACCCACGAGGTCTTCGGTCTTCTGGGCGATGTTGCCTTGCTCGTCGGTAGGAATGAGCTCCGGACTGATTGGAGTGTCGAAGATGTCGAGCAGGATCTCCTTCGAACGCTGATCGACACTGCTCAATGCCACCCACTTGACGAGGTACTTGACCAAGGTCTTGGGGATGCTCACATTGACCGCATACATCGACATGTGGTCGCCATTGTAGGTACACCAGCCGAGGGCAAGCTCCGAAAGGTCGCCTGTGCCGATGACGATGCCGCCTGTCTTGTTGCTCATATCCATGAGTATCTGTGTGCGCTCGCGTGCCTGACAGTTTTCGTAGGTCACGTCATGAACCGACGAATCGACATCGAGGTCCTTGAAGTGCTGGTTGACCGAATCCTTGATGCTGATCTCCTGCGAAGTGATGCCGAGGCTCTCCATCAGTCCTATGCTGTTGTTGTAGGTGCGTCCCGATGTGCCGAACCCAGGCATGGTGATGCCGATGATGCGCTTGCGGTCCCATCCGAGCTTGTCGAATGCGCGAACTGTCACGAGCAATGCCAGAGTGGAGTCGAGACCGCCAGAGATGCCGATGACGGCAGTGCGGCAGTTGATGTGCGAGAGTCGGGTCACGAGCCCTTGTACCTGGATATTGAAGATCTCGCTGCAACGAGCCTCCATGTCGTCGCCCTCGGCAGGCACGAATGGCGTAGGCACGACGGTGCGGTAGAGCTTCTTCTCAAAGTCGGGAGTAGTGAGCTTGGTCAGACCAATGGTAGCATAACCGTTCTGCGTTGGCTCCATGATACGGCGGAACTCGCTGTAGAATGTGGTCTCGTCAGGCTGCTGTATCATCTGTGTGAAGGTGGTTTGTGTGCGACGCAGCACCATGAGCTTCTCGATATCGACATCTGCAATCTTGAGCGATGGTTCGAGCTTGAAGCGTTCGCTTTCGGCAATGATGCTGCCATTTTCGGCAATCATGCCCTTGCCCGCAAAGACAAGGTCGGTCGATGACTCTCCGAATCCAGCCGAAGCATAGACGTATGCACAGACAAGACGGCCCGATTGCGCCTCGATCATGCGACGCAGATAGGCGTGCTTGCCAAGCACCTCGTCCGAGCACGAGAGGTTGACGATGACGTTGGCACCAGCGAGAGCCATGCGCGAAGAAGGAGGCATAGGCACCCAAAGGTCTTCGCAAATCTCGATGCCCACGGTCACACCCTCGAAGTCGAAGAGATAGTTGGGACCGAAGCTGATGTTGTTGTAGCTCGTGCCTCCAAGTTCGCCGAGCGAGATGCGCGACCCAGGCTTGATATCTGTGCCAGGGGCAAACCATCGGCTCTCGTAGAACTCGTTGTAGTTGGGCAGATAGATCTTCGGCACTATGCCTATCACTTGTCCGTCGCCAAGTAGAACCGCACAGTTATACAGGCGGTTGCAGTAGGTGAGAGGAGCGCCCACAATCACAGCCATGTCGATGCCGCGGGCAGCCTCTGCCAGATGCATGATGGCCTGGACGGTAGCATCGAGCAGCGGACGGTGGTGGAAGAGGTCGGCACAGGTGTAGCCAGTGAGCGAGAGCTCGGGGAAGACCAGAAGCTGAACACCCTCTGAATGAGCCTCGCGAAGCAGCTGGATGTGCTGCTTCAGGTTATATTCGACATCAGCGACCTTGACTGTCGGAATGGCAGTTGCCACACGGAACAGACCATAGTCCTGACGCTTGATATTTTTATTTTTTGCCATTGCTTGATTACTATTTGTTCTTTCAACAATCGTGCAAATATATAAAATTAAATTCATATATTATAATAAATGTGTAAAATATTTAGTTTTGTTGGAAAAATACAAGATTTTTTACAGATAAAAGTTCGATACTTAATAAAAATCATTATATTTGCACGAACATTTCTAACTTTAACAATATATATAGAAAATGAAAAACAAGATTGTACTCACAGGTGGTTGCGGATTCATTGGCAGCCATACTTGTGTTGAGTTGCAGAATGCAGGTTACGATGTTGTGATTTTCGATAACCTCTCAAACTCTGAGGCATCGGTCATCGATGGCATCGAGAAGATCACTGGCATTCGTCCATCTTTCTATCAGATCGACTGTACTGACAAGGGTGCGGTGTATCAGGCATTCCAGAAGGAAGGCCCTATCGCTGGTGTGATTCACTTTGCTGCTTCGAAGGCAGTAGGCGAGTCGGTTCACAAGCCAATCCTCTACTATCGCAACAACCTCACCTCTCTCATGAATATGCTCGAGGCTGCACAGGATTTCCATCTCAAGGGATTTGTTTTCTCTTCTTCATGCACTGTCTATGGCGAGCCAGACAACGTGCCTGTTGATGAGTCTGCTCCTATCAAGCCGGCTACTTCTCCTTACGGCAACACCAAGCAGATTGCCGAGGAGATCATTCAGGACTATGAGCATACTGGCGTGGATTTCAATGCCATCATCCTCCGCTATTTCAATCCGGTTGGCGCACATCCATCGGCAGAGATCGGTGAGCTCCCACGTGGCGTTCCGCAGAACCTCCTGCCATACGTTTGTCAGGCTGCCATGGGCATCCGCAAGGAGCTCTCTGTCTTTGGCGACGACTACAACACTCCTGATGGCTCATGCGTTCGCGACTATATCGACGTTATAGATTTGGCAAAGGCTCATGTTTGCGCACTCAACCGCATGGTCGAGGGCAAGAGCGCGGAGAAGGTTGAATACTACAACCTCGGTACTGGCCACGGCGTGAGCGTGTTCGAACTCGTCAATACGTTCATGGAGGCTACTGGTGTCAAGGTTCCTTATAAGGTAGTGGGACGTCGTGAGGGCGACATCGAGCGCATCTATGGCAACCCATCTCATGCTAATGAGGTTCTCGGCTGGAAGGCTGAAGTGCCTCTCAAGGAGACTCTCGCCAATGCATGGCGCTGGCAGGAGAAGCTTCGCGAGAAGGGAGTGATGTGATTTTGAGCAATAGACTGACAAAAATATTGATCTCTGTGTTTGCGATGGCAGCTGTGTCATCGCAAGCACAGGATTTAGTTTATAGGACGTGTCCTATGGTCAGCGAGGTCAAGACCATTCAGACCATTGCCGATGGCGACTTCATGCGTCAGCCGGTGATAGGGACAGGCGATGACAGTAAGGTCGAAATCTCGTTCGACTACCTTTCCGACACTCAGCCTTGGCTCACCTATACGCTCGTGCATTGCGATGCCCAGTGGCGTCCCGATGGTTTGAGCGAGATGGAGTTTGCCGAAGGGTTCTTCCCCGTGCGAATCACGGATGTGAAGCCTTCGTTCAACACTTTCATCCCTTATTACCACTATTCATTGAGTTTCCCCAACGAAGATGTCGCTCTGACCGCCTCGGGCAATTATGCCGTATTGATACATCCGGAGGAAGATGTTGAGACTGTCATCGCAGTTGCCACTTTCTCGGTGAGCGAACAGCTGACATCGGTGACTGGCACTATCAGTGGCAACACCGACATCGACTTTCATCAGTCGCATCAGCAGTTGAGTCTCTGCTTGTCGTGGGATAAGAACAAGCTGCCTTATGCTGATCCTGCTTCCGACATATTCCTGACTGTCAGCCAGAACCGAAGAGGAGAGACGCGCAGGACTCTGACCGTTTTCGAGTTTACCGACGTGCGATATGCCGTATTGGGAGTAAGCGAGGTCAGTTTCGAGTCACCCTATTATTCGGCTTTGCTCTATACCGACCATCTCCGCAGCAATGGCACCTATCTTTACGATCAGGATCAGGACGGACGATTTCTTGTCCATGCCTTGCACGCCGATGATGAGACGGCCGAGGCCGAATACTTCAAGGCCTGTTTCCGCCTGAAGGCTCCTGCTTTGCTCGACCGCCAGGGTATATATCTCGACGGCGATTTCACCTATGGGCAAGCGACCCCAGAGTTCAGGATGGAATACGATACCCAATACGACATCTTCCACAAGGATGTGTTGCTGAAACAAGGTGCATACAATTATCAGTATCTTGTTAACGGCAGGACGACAGCCATCGAGGGCAACTACTACGAGACTCCGAACGAATATGTGATTCATGTCTATTATCGTCCGAATGGAGCACGCTATGACCGACTGGTAGGGGTGTCGGTACTCTCGATGGACAAAGCGAAAACCATAGTTAACGCTCGCTAACTATTCATTCAAAACAACAGATGCAGAAAACAACAACGACCATAAAACAGACAGCCAAGTTGTCGCCACAGCAGATCATGGTGGCATCGATGATCCAGGCTTCGAGCGAAGAGTTGCAGAAACTCATCGACGAAGAGCTGGAGAAGAACATTGCGCTTGAGTCCGATGATTCGCGCAGTGTCGATCAGATGACAGGTGAGTCGGGCGATGATGATCAGGATGCTGAAGCCGAAACAACCGACTACGATGCTGACACCGCTGAGGAGAGTGAAGACGACGCCAAGGACAATGACGTGCTCGATGATTATTATGACGAAGAGTCCATCCCTGGTCCTGATAGCAATTCCGACACTGCCACCTTCTCGCCAATAACCAATTATGGTTCGGACCTTGCTTTCCGCGATGCACTGAAAGACCAACTCTCGATGCTCGAAATCGACGAGCGCGAGCTGTTCATTGCCAAATACATCATCGATAGCCTTGAGGACGATGGCTATCTGCGCCGGTCAACTTATGAGCTAGTCGATGATCTTGAGTTCCAGCAGAACTTCGTCACCACTGAGGAGGAGGTCGAGCGCGTGCTGGTCGATGTGGTTCAGGCCAATGTAGAGCCTGCGGGCATTGGCGCACGCGACCTGCGCGAGTGTATGCTCCTGCAGTTGCTCGACAAGAAATCGACCGATGCCGTACAGAATGCCTAGCTTTCCGACCGCGAGATGGCTGACGCACAGAAGATATTGCAGCACCTCAATCCGAAGCCAGGAGGCATCACCTCCAATACCGAAGGCATTGAGATCAAAGCCTCGCATGTGCGTCCCGATTTCATCGTCAACAACGAGGATCCGACAGCGAGGACGTGCAGAAGGGCAAGGCAATGATCGAGGATGGAATAAGGTCGGCTAATTTGTTCATCAACGCCCTCGTGCAGCGTCGCAACACGCTCATAGCGGTGATGCGTGTCATCGTTAGCATCCAGCACGACTATTTCCTTACGGGCAAGATCGAGTCGCTCCAGCCGATGACATTGAAAAAAGTGGCTGAGATCTCTGGCTACGACATCTCAACTATCTCGCGTGTCAGCAACAGCCGTTACGTGCTGACCGACTTCGGCACATTCCCCCTCAAGGATCTCTTCACCACAGCCGTCTCGACCGACAGCGGCTCGTCGTCGGTATCGAATGCCGCCATCAAGACCGCCCTCAAGGAGATTGTCGATAATGAAGACAAGAGCAATCCGCTCAACGACGACGAACTCGTGAAGCGACTCTCGGAGATGGGCTATACGATAGCCCGACGCACCGTGAGCAAATATCGCGAGGCACTCGGCATCAACAAGGCCAATCTCCGTCGCCAATGATGCTATTATGCTATTGTCTTTATCTTCTTTAACTTCTTTATCTCCTTTATCTTCTTTAACTACAAAAACGAAATGTCCAGCTTAAAAAACATACTACTGCAGACGATCAGCAATTGCTGCCATCCGATGGCAATGCTCACCTATGGCATCACGTTCATCTGTTTCTTCACTCCGATGCTCATCCTGCCATTGGGTATCCGCATGTTCATGGTACTCGAAGTGATGTTCTACACCTTCGTCATCCCTTTGCTGACTATCTGGCTGCTTTATAAGCTCAAGATAGTTAGCCATTGGGCATTGCGCAAGCGTGAGGATCGCAAGATTCCGCTCATTGCCAATCTCCTCTGCTACATTGCCTGCACCTTCACAGTGCAGTATCATGGCTTTGTGCCTGCGTGGGGCATGTGTGTTTTCTATGGCTCGACGGCAGTGGCTATCGTCAGTTGGATCATCAGTTTCTGGTGGAAGATCAGCGGACATGCCTTGGCAGTCTCTGGATTCACCACCATCATGTGGATCTACTACTTCCTGTTCCCAGGCTTCGTGCCACTCTGGATGCCTTTCCTCGGAATCATCCTCACAGGACTGATCTGCAGCATCCGCGTCTATCTCGGTCGCCACACCCTCGGACAGGTCTATGCTGGTACGGCTGTGGGTGTCGCACTGATGTGGGGCGCGTTTGAGGTGATGGTGTGAAGGTGTTAAGATGTTAAGGTGTTAAGATGTTAAGGTGTTAAGGTGTTAAGATGTGAAGATGTTCATTGACTCTACACACGACTCTACACACGACTCTGCACAAGGCTCTGCACAAGGCTTTGCACAAGACAAGAAACTACGAAAGACCTTGAACATCTTCACATCTTAACAAGCGAAGCGCCTTCACACCTTCACACCTTCACACCTCCACGTCTAAGAATATTAACACATTATTATATTACAATTATGAAACCTGTTGTTTCAATCATTATGGGCAGCACAAGCGATCTTCCTGTCATGAAGAAGGCTGCCGATCTTCTCAATGAGTTCAAAGTTCCTTTCGAGATGCATGCGCTCTCTGCACATCGCACACCAAAGGAGGTAGAGGAATTTGCTACTGGTGCTGCTGACCGTGGCATCAAGGTCATCATAGCAGGAGCAGGCATGGCTGCACATCTTGCAGGTGTGGTTGCTGCATCGACTCCTGTGCCTGTCATCGGTGTGCCTCTCACTGGTTCGATCGAAGGTCTCGATGCCATGCTTGCCATGATCCAGATGCCTCCAGGCATTCCTGTGGCTACAGTGGCTCTCAACGGAGCTATGAATGCTGGTATTCTCGCCGTTCAGATCCTCTCGGTTGCCGATCCTGACCTCGCTGCACGCTTCGTCGAGTACAAGAAGAATCTCGCACAGAAGATTGTCAAGGCCAATGCCGAGCTTGCAGAGATCAAATACGAGTATAAGTGTAACTGATAATAAGACTAAAACGATCTTGGGAGTTAAAGGAGATAAAGAAGTTAAAGAAGATAAAGACAAATGATGGTAGTCTAAAGAGTATATTAACATTATTAGACTGGAAAAGATAATGCAACTATTGTCTTTATCTTCTTTAACTTCTTTATCACCTTTATCTTCCTGAAAAAACTGAAAAAATATGTATATTCGTCGCAAATCATCGGTCTGCAATGTGGCTCAAGTCGCTATTGGTGGCGACAATCCCATCCGTATTCAGTCGATGACCAATACCAATACCAACGACACCGAAGGATCGGTGGCACAGATCAAGCGCATTGTCGATGCAGGTGCCGACATCGTGCGACTCACAGCTCAAGGCACCAAGGAGGCATTGAACCTCGCCAACATCGAGCAGGCGCTCCGTGCTGATGGCTACGACGTGCCTTTGGTGGCCGACATCCATTTCAATGCCAATGTGGCTGATGTGGCAGCAGGCATTGTCGAGAAGGTGCGCATCAACCCTGGTAACTATGTCGATCCAGGACGCACATTCAAGAAACTCGAATACACCGACGAGGAATACGCACAGGAGATACAGAAGATTCGCCAGCGTCTCGTGCCATTCCTCAACATCTGCAAGCAGCATCACACAGCAGTCCGCATCGGTGTCAACCATGGCAGTCTCAGCGACCGCATCATGTCGCGCTATGGCGATACTCCTGCGGGCATGGTAGAGTCATGCATGGAGTTCCTCCGCATCTGTCGCGATGAGGATTTCAGCGACGTGGTCATCTCGATCAAGGCCAGCAACTGTGTGGTCATGGTGCAGACCATGCGCCTGCTCGTCAAGCAGATGGACAAAGAGGGAATGAGCTATCCGCTCCATCTAGGCGTGACCGAGGCAGGAGAGGGCGAGGACGGACGCATCAAGAGTGCCCTTGGCATAGGTGCTTTGCTCTGCGAGGGCATAGGCGACACTATCAGAGTGTCGCTCAGCGAAGCTCCTGAACTCGAGATACCAGTGGCACGCAAGCTCGTGAGCTTCATTGCCGAATGTGCCGACCTGCGTCTGCAGTGCCGCAACGCCATTGCCGACGATACCGTCACGCTCAACCTCAATGAGACCGAGGTCGAAGACCTTCAGCTCAAGGCTGCGATGACCGTGGGCGCACTCTTCATCGACGGACTTGCCCACAAGCTCGTGATCAATAACCCTGGCTTCTCGTCAGAGTTCCTCACCGAACTTGCCGACAGTATCCTTCAGGCTGCTCGCATCAAGTTCACCCGCACCGAATACATCTCGTGCCCAGGATGCGGACGCACGCTCTACGACCTTGAGGAGACAATAGCACGCATCAAGGCAGCCATCAAGGAAGCAGCCAAGACCGACCCTCGCTTCAATACTCTCAAGATAGGCATCATGGGATGTATTGTCAATGGTCCTGGAGAGATGGCCGATGCCGACTACGGATACGTGGGAGCAGGTCCTGGCAAGGTGTCGCTCTACAAGAACAAGACCTGCGTTGAGAAGAATATTCCAACATCAGAAGCCGTTGAAAAGCTCATTGCGCTGATTAAGAACCAGTAAGGCAAAGAGCGTATCAACTTGACAACCACAACATACAAAATGTTAAAAAAATGCCCAAAAAGTCATACTTTTGGACATTTTTTTTGCTTATTATTTGTTTTTCAATGAATTGCGCATTAACTTTGCAGCGTGAAAATGAAAATGTTTCCACGAACTACTCATAAACAATAAAGAAACTATGATTGAAACAATTGGTAACAATGCAGGTCTTGTGTGGAATGCACTCACTGCAAACAACGGTTTGAGCATCAAGGCTCTCAAGAAGGCAACAAAGATCAGCAAGGAGAAGGATCTTTATGCTGCTCTCGGTTGGCTCGCTCGCGAAGGCAAGCTTTCGTTTGAGGATGCAAAGGATGATGTCATCGTCACTCTCCTCTAATGTCAGATAACAATTAAGGCTCGGATTGCTCCGGGCCTTTTTTCTTTATCTCCTTTTACTCCCCCAAAAAGCAGTCATGCATCGAAGAACTGTCGTCCTCCCATGGCTGTCGGACGTTCCACTCCAGGATATTCGCAGCAGAACGCTTCGGTGAGGCGCTTGATGTAGCGCTTTGCCTCATATTTTGCCATAGGCAGGTCGTGCATCAGGTAGTTGCCGCATGTGGCAGGAGTAGTGCCAGGCACCTCCTCGTCATAGTCGGCAACATACTGAAAGGCCTTGAGCATAAGCTCGCGCACCACGGCAGGCTCATAATTGCCCTTCATGATGAGATAGTTGCCCGTGAGGCAGCCCATTGGACCCCAGTAGATGATATACTGCTTCCACTCCTCGTTGTTGCGAAGATAGGTAGCCACAAGATGCTCGATGGTATGTATGGCAGCAGGAGCGAGAGCAGGCTCCTGATTTGGGGCTGTCATACGGATGTCGTAGGTGGTCACTGCCTCACCGCCCACCTCGTCGCGACGCGAGACGTAGATGCCTGGCTGGAGGTTGGTGTGATCGACTGCAAAGCTTGGTATTAATTCCATTTCTTTATTAAGTATTTTTGTTGATGTTTCTGCAAAGATAGCGTATTTTTTGTGAAATTTCTGCATAAACATTAAAAATATCAATTTTGATTTGGCCGTTTGACGAATTTTCCCCAAATTTACACGTTCAAAGACACAATTGCTATCGTTTATGACCCAGGTTAGACCAACACTTTTGATAGTCGAAGACAATGAATTGAATCGAGACATCCTCAATGAGATACTTAAGGATGAATACAAGACCTATCTCGCCGAGAATGGTGCCGAGGGACTGCGTCTCTTGCGCCAGCACAGCGATGAGATCGATCTCGTATTGCTCGATATTGAGATGCCTGTGATGAATGGTTACGATGTGCTCAAGGCCGTGCGTTTCGACCCTGAACTCAAGGACATCCCGATCATCATCATCACAGCCAATGATTCGGTAGAGGAGGAGGTGCGATGTCTCAAGCTTGGTGCGAAGGACTTTATCCGCAAGCCATTCAATGCTACTGTGGCAAAATTGCGCATCAACAGCATCGTCGATATGCAGAAGTCAGCCACGACTCTGTCGAAGGTCGAGCTTGATGCCGAGACCGATGTCTATACTTTCAGTGCCTTCCTGCATTATGCCAAGGAGCTTCTGCGCAGCAATCCAGACACGTCGTTCGCCATTTCCATCACCCATATAAAGGGTTTCCGTGGCATGCGATCATTGCTCGGAGAGGAAGCCATGGAATATGTCAAGAAGGAAGCAACCGTCCTGCGCGAAATGATTCCGAACAATGCTATCTGCGGCCGATTCTTCCTTGAGCGATTCATCGTATTGAGCCCTATGTTGCCATTCAGCAAGGAGAACCGTGTCGAGGCTTACAACCGCATCTCGCGCGACATGTCGAAGAAGACCAAGGCAAGGATCAAGATCAGTGTGCTCGAGAATGTCAGTGGCGACAAGGATCTGACTACCCTCATCGAACAGGCCAACGCTGCCCTCAACAGCATACAGGATCTATATCACACCGATGTGTGCTTTGTCGAAGACGACCTGGTGCGTCAGCTCGAAAACCGCTATTTCATCGAGCGCAACATGGAGAATGCACTCCGTCAGGGAGAGTTCAAGATATATTTCCAGCCAAAGCATCGTTCAACCGACGGACAGCTCATCGGAGCCGAGGCCCTCCTGCGCTGGATAAACCCCGAGATGGGCTTCATCTCGCCAGCGGTCTTCATTCCAATATTCGAGCAGACGGGCTTCGTGGTCGATGTCGATACCTTCGCGTGGGAGACAGTGTGCCGTTACCAGAGGGAATGGGCCGACAGTGGATTGAAGACAGTGCCAGTCTCGGTCAATACCTCGCGCTTCGATTACACCACATCTCATTTCCGCCAGCTGGTGCTCGACTCCATTGCCCGACACAAGGTTCCGACCGACATGCTCCATATCGAAGTCACCGAGTCGCTCCTTGCCGAACTGACCAAGGACGCGCTCGCCACTCTTCATTCGTTCCGCGAGAAAGGTATCAAGATTGAGCTCGATGACTTCGGCACAGGCTATTCGTCGCCCCACGCCCTTGTCGAACTGCCAATCGACATCGTGAAGCTCGACATGTCGTTCGTGCGCAAGCTCGATGACCCTCGCGAACAGCAGCTCATGAAGGGCTGTGTCTTCCTCTTCAAGAGCCTCAACCTCGAGTCGGTGGCCGAAGGCGTCGAGACCGAAGAGACACGCAAGATGATAGCTGACTTTGGCATCGACTGCATCCAGGGATACTACTTCTCAAAGCCATTGCCAGCCGAAGAGTTTGAGATGTACCTGCGTCGCCATTCATGGTGCTAACTTCTCGTAAAACTATCAGACAATTCTCAGACAACTGTACAGTTTACTCGACCAGCGCAAACATTTCTCCACGCTACCTCTACGGATTTGTTTGCGCTGGTCGAGCGCTGAACGAGTAATGGCGGACTTTTCATCAGATCATTCCAGCTCAATTATTACCATCTGTATGCCTTCTGTAAGTTGTAAAAAAGTTCTATAAATTACCCCCCTATGCAAAAAACGCTGTAAACCATTGAAATTTGTTGTCAAACAATCAATTTTAAGTCAAATAAATTAAATTCTCTATTGAGTTTAAAAAAAATAATTTCTTTCTTGGTAAAATGAAATGAAAATATTACATTTGCACCGTGAATTTATTCTGACATAAACTCAATGAAGAAATATCTATTTTTTTTAATCGTAATCAGCTTTTTTGCCTGCTTGTTTGGTGGGTCGAATGCTCGTGCGAATGTCTCTTCATTGCTGGCTCAACAGATAAATACGCTTCTTGATACATCGAGGTACTCAGTGCTCGACGAGTATCCTTTTGTCATAATCTCCGACTATAGTGTGACCGAAGCACCTGAACTCAGCGACTCGCTCTTTAACATGCTTTCCGTGGGTGTTCGATTCAAGGTCAACCGCACTGACATAGATAGGCAGTCTGACTTTTTCAGGACATATCGGCATCTCTTGCCATCCCTCCTGAAAAAGGGCTATCAGATGCGAAGCCTTTTCATTCGTGGAGCAGCTTCGCCTGAGGGTTCGTATGCCAACAATAAGAGGTTGGGACGGGAGCGAACAGCCAATCTCTCGCAGATGATAACCGATGACTTGTCAAAGGGTCCTTTTGCTGGTCATGAAATTGTGCTTGAGTCGAAAAGCATAACCGAAGATTATGGTTATCTCGTCACCCTGATGCGTAAGCGCAATGATAAGGACTATCTTCGTGTGAAGAGAGTGGTAGATGAGAGCAATGGCGATGAACAGGCATGCAAGCGCATTCTCAGCACTATGGATGGCGGACGGCTCTGGTCGCGACTCTACAGAGAGTATTTCCCTGAGCTGCGTACGGCACGCATCGTGCTTTGGCTGACCAAGCCTGCGCCAGTGATCGACAAGATAGCTGTGTCGGGCAATGTAGAAATCGAGAAGCCCGCAGAATTGCCCACGGTCGAGATTGCAGCTGAGATGAGGCCTGCTGTCGCAGTGAGCCAGACGGTCGAGGAAATGGAAGAACACCGCCACCTGCTGGCAGTCCGCACCAATCTTCTTCACGACTTCTTTTATATGCCACAATACGGCATGGCATATTCGCCAAACCTACAGCTGGAATACTATCCTCTCGATGGGCACTACACATATAATATAGGAGTGACATGGGGCACCAACCGCAGCTGGTCAAGGCAGGAGTTCTTCCAGTGGCGTGATGTACAGCTTGAGCTGCGCCGTTATTTCAAGGGCGAAGGCCGGTTCATCGGCACATATCTCGGTGCATACGCCCAGGGCGGCAAGTTCGGAATCGGCCTGGACCGCAAGAAAGGATGGCAAGGCGAGGGAGGAGGAGCAGGTCTCAGCATTGGCTATGTGCTCCCTCTTACCAAGCAGGGTAACTTCCGCCTCGAGTTCATGCTGGCGGGAGGTGTGTATATAACACGCTATGACCCATACGTCTATGGCAACCCTATCACTGGAGAGATCGATGGCGACTATTATTACGATTATACAGGCTCGGCATCGAACTTCAAGCGTCGAAACCACCGATTCCAGTGGTTCGGCCCGACCAATGCTGGCATACAGCTGACCTACGACATCATTTATCGCAAGAAGAAACCTGCGAAGAAAGGAGGCTGCCTATGAGAAAGCTGATTGTCTTATGCTCTTTGCTCATTGCCAGCGGCTCGTTGCTGACTTCATGCATAGAGCCGCCACTCAAGCTCCCGGCTGAGGAGGTGCTGGCCGAAGTGCCTGCGGTCATCACCGATATGGAAGTGGTGTGGAGCGTAGATGCCGACTGGACCTATCAGTGGCATTATGGCTGGGATGCTACCGACTCGACGCTTTTTGGCAATTACGACTATCCAAAGCCTTCAAACTACGAGGTGCGCCGCTACTATCTTGGGGATGAGCCTGGAGGCAGACACACCAACGTCGATGCGTTTACGATCTTTACCAGCCGTTTCCGTCGCAGTTATCAGTTTGGCTATTATGACATGCTCCTATATAGCAATATCGACTCGGACGATGGAACGCAGGTGTTGGTCATCGACGAATCCGACCTTGACAACGTGAAGGCATCGACCACGGTGACGCGAGGCATGACACGTCTGTTCAACAATCAGCCGGACATTGATGGGACAAAAGCGGTGACGGGTCTTTACAACCAGCCTGAGATCTTCTACTCGGCATATCCGCAGGACATCTACATCTCGCGCAACGAAGCCGACTACGACTACTATGACGAGGAAGAGAAGTGCTGGGTCAAGCAGATCAACTGCGAGCTCTATCCGCTTGTCTATATCTATCTCGTGCAGGTCATCTTCACCAACAACGACGGACGAGTCACTGGCACTTCGGGCAATGCAGCTCTCTCGGCTTTCGCACGAGGCACCAATGTCAATACGGGTTACACCGACAATGATCCTGTCATAGTGTATTTCAATACGCGATACAAGGCGGGAATAGAGGTCGAAGGCAAGCCTTGCGACATCATAGGTGGAAAGTTCACCACTTTCGGTCTGTGCGACATGCCTCATTATTCTCAGAAGCCTAAGCCTGAGTATGATGGCACTCGCACCGATTTGCCTAACTATCTGATGGTCGATGTTCGCTTCCGCAATGGGACAGAGAAGACCATGCAGTTTGATGTCACCGACCAGTGCCGCAAGCAGTCGCATGGCGGTATCATCACCGTTGTGATCGACTGCGGCGAGATAGAGCTGCCAGAGGGTGAATCTGGCCAGGGCTCGCTCTTCGTGCCTACGGTCGAAGACTACGATGAAGTTATCTATGATATTCCAATGTAAGATTGATTTAATATGAAGAAGTATTTGTTATATTTGTCAATCTCAATAATGATGTGGTCATGTGCCAACGAGGATCTTGTCGTTGACAACAGCCTAAAGGCCGACAAGCAGCAGAAAGGGATGTGCTTCAGATCGTCGATAAAGAACATCACGAAAGCTGCTCCTGCCAAGCTGCAGGATTTCAAGCGTTACAACTTCGGCGTGTTCGGCTACAAGAGCACCGACCCAACACACCCTGTGATAGAAAACTATCTTGTTGGCTATAACGATGATGCCAACAAGCGTGGCTATTATATGACTACAGACAGTCAGACCACTCTCGGCGACAAAACTGAAACTGTCGATGGTCAGTCCTACTGGTCGTACGAGAAACTCGGCTATGCCGACTACACTTATGCAGGTGAAGATGGATATATCAAGGCGAGTGAGACTTCCTTGATGTCAAATTATGCCAATCAGTATCTGCGCTATTGGGACGAGGCAGCACCTAACACCACTTTCTATGCCTATAGCCCATATATCAATGGCAGTGGAACTGCTACCTTCGACAATGGGACAAAGGTTCTGACCATTCCAAGCCAGTCGTTGAAGGATGGCTACGACCAGCCTCAGTTATACGAATATATGTGGGCAGCAAAGACTGTGGCCAAAGACGACTATGGCAAGGATGTGCAGCTCAGCTTCAAGCGACTCAATGCGAAGGTCAACATCAAGTTCTATGAGGTCATCGAGGGCTATTCTATCCAGATCATTGACCTCAAGGCAGGTAAATACAATGACGTTCAGGCCACTCCTGCAAAGTTTTCTGTCACAACCTCTGGCTATTCGGCTGGTGAGTACTATAGCGCAATAGGATATCAGCTTGACTTCTCGTCATCAGTGACCGCACCTACTGTTACTCAGACTTATGGTACTACCGTGACAAATACCCGTCCTTTGATCTTCAAGGCTCCAGTAGAGACAGCCATTGGTGAGACTAAGTCTGCAGCGTCTGCTTCGCCAACCACCTATTATGCTCTGCCTAAGAACAACGACACTGGCTTCACCTTCCATGTGTCATACGAGCTGACATCGACCACAGGCGAGAAGATTGTCGTGAAGAATGCCACGGTATTAGTGCCAAGCGACAAGTGCAACTGGAAGGCAAACACTGCCTATACCTATATCTTCAAGATCACTAAGGACTCTAATG
>SFEH01000226.1 GCA_004557315.1 Bacteroidales bacterium | reverse complement strand
AACGGATTGGTCACATCGCATGCTACAACAAACTTGCATTGCGTGTGCAAATAACCCCTGTCTTGAAGAGCCTTCAGCATACCCTCTCCAGCATCGCAAGTGGCACTGCCCCCTATGCCCATCACAATGCTTTCGCATCCTCGGTCGATGGCATCGGCAATCATCTCACCAACGCCGTAGGTAGTAGTGTTCAAAGGATTGCGCTTGTCTTCAGGCACAAGAGTAAGCCCACTTGCCGCAGCCATTTCCATATAGGCAGTCTTGCCATCGAGCGACATGGCATACTCACAATCGACCTTCTGCATCAGAGGTCCATGGACACTCAATGAAACGTCAACCGTAGGCAACATTCTTTTGACACACTCTACCAGTCCCTCGCCTCCATCGCTTAATGGAAGTCGGATGACGTTGGCATCGGGGAGTACCGATAGTATTCCTTCCATGGCTGCATCGCATGCATCCTTTGCAGAGATACAGCCCTTGAACGAGTCAAATGCAACAATAATTTTCTTTATCATTTCGGTCAAGGATGTTTCAATGTCCAACCATGATCACCATGGTATATCGAACAGAGGAAGAGCACCATGTTGGCGATGTCCATCGGATTGCCCACGCGACCTGCAGGCTGCTGAAGGGCATCCGGACCATCGTATTCCTTATAGTCCGTGTCAATCCATCCAGGCGAGATTGAGTTGACCCTTGCCTTGCCCCGAAGTGTGACGGCAAGGGCATGGGTGAGAGCCGCAATACCTCCCTTTGCTGCCGTATAGCTTTCCGTTTGAGGCTGGCTCATTCGGTCGCGTGACGACGATATATTGACTATCGAGGCTCCTTCGGCAAGATGCGGAGCAAGCAGTTTGACCAGATAGAAAGGTGCAGTCACCCCCACAGCCAAGGCATACTGAAACTCCTCCCATGTGCATTCATCCAACCCCTTCATCAGCGGCTGGGCATTGTTGACTATGTAATCCACCTTGCCATACTTGTCAATAATCTCTTTGGCAAAGGTTTCCACCACCTCCTTCTTCGAGATGTCACCAATGAAGTGTTCGCCCTCGCGAATATCGATGACCTCCACCGAAGCTCCCCTATTGCGAAACTCCTCGGCAATACATCTTCCGATGCCATGAGCACCGCCAGTCACGACAGCTACCTTATCCTTGTATTCCATATCTGTTGTTATATGATTTCCTCCATGCGTACAGCTTCCCATCCGCAGAATTGGATGATTATCTTATGTAACTGGGTACCCTGTCGCAATGCCTCTACTCTCGGAGCTATGGCATAACCTTTAATTTGCTCTACGGCTTCATTCCACTGAGCATTGGACTTCTCGTCTGAATAGTCAGATTTCGAGAGGTACTTAAGTTCGAGGATATAGCTGTGAGCCGCCTGATAATGAGTCATGTTGGGCAAAAGGAAGAAATCGCAATAGCCGTGCTGCAGTTCCAATTCAGGAGCAATGATATAGTAATTGCAGAGACTGAGATATGCCATGAAGAAGCCTTGAATGTTGCGCTCTCCCTCGATAGAGTCGCGCACTGAAGACAACTGCTTGTAACAGTCGCACATATACTGCATTACACTGCGCCATTCTCCGTCAAATGCAAGAGAATCAAAGCCATCCTGTAGGTTGCTAACCTCAATGCTGCACCTTCTGTCGTATTCCTCCATCAAGAAGTTGTAATATTGCATTCTCACATTGTTGTTTGGTATGGAGAGAATCGGACGTGCTCCACGCATCCCTTTGATGGTCAGCATACCATAATAGAACAACAGACTGACAAACATGCGAGGCCTGATAAGCTGATATGCAGGGAAAGAAGGAAGCACCTCGGCAACAATCTCGCCTTCTTCTGCAATCTTGCGCAATATGCCCTTACGGTCACCATCGAGGCGATCAAGCTGGATGAGATTCCTCAGCTTGTTGTAGTCGGTCTTGGTGTTAGGGTCGAGCATCACTTCGGGAGAAGACTTGTACATCACATAGTTGCGAAGGTAGAACAAGACCATGTCGCTGTTGAAGACTCGATTGCCATCCTTTAGACACTCCTTGGCAAAGCAATAGTTGTCATACCAAGGCTTCATCTCCTCAATCATAGCCTCGATGTCGCAGTTGTCAGGCAAAAGACCAGCTTCTTTGTAATATTTGAACATCTCGCGCACCT
>SFEH01000225.1 GCA_004557315.1 Bacteroidales bacterium | reverse complement strand
CTATGGATTTATCATCCAAATAGACGATATAGATATTATCTATTTCCTTCATTCTTCGACCTCCATCAAATTCTGCAACTCCTCATCCTGATTGTATGCTGCATAATCCTTCATGAAGAAGCGGATCACATCATCGACGGTATCGAGTCCTTCCTTTCTCTTGACGAGCTCCAGGCCTTCGACCGTGGATTCATCGAGCCTTACGTTATAGATGTTAATCATTGTCTCGCCTTCTCCTCTCTGTCCGCTTCCTCGTCCATCTGCACGAGCTTGTCCCATTCCTCGAGACCCTTACGGATGATGTCGTCCCATGTAAGCGTGAACCTTTTGTTCAGCGCTACGAACTTCTCGAGATACATTACATCATCTGGATCGATGATGTCGGCATTTACATTCATTCCTTCGCCCCCAAATCCGTGATCCCACGCCTGCGCGCTTCTTCGTGGATCAGATGCTCGACCATACATTCATACATCACTAATAACCCCAACCCCGACCCGGATCCGAGCCTTGATTCTACGATCTTCTTGAGGAGGATCTCGGCGGTCCTGCTTAATTCTATGGAGGTCATTCCATCACATCCCCGATCATTTCCTTCATTTCGCCAATCTTTTGCTTACCGAATCTGATCGCTCTATCGATCTCGAAGAGATCGTAACATTCATCGTCCTCGTCCTTGCTCTGCCTGTCTGCTTCGATGTCTCCGATCATCGCGCTCATTTGGTCGAGCTCTTTGTGAATCTTGCTGATCTTGCGGAGCAATGCGACATATTGTTCGTTCGTGAGCTTTGCTTTGGGTGTCTGTTCCGTGGTCATAATATTTTACTCCCTAATATCTGATATAACTTACTACTATATAATACATTGTATTACATAGTAGTAAGTTAGTTCATTCCTCTGCCTTTTCCTCGTCCTCTTCGATCTCTACGGTTGGTGATTTGCTCTTGAACGGTCTTAATGTGACCTCGATATATTCGTCATTCTCCGCTCCGATCATCTTAAGGAATTTCGTGATAAAGATGATCTTGCTGCTTACTCCCGTAGTCTTGATAGGCATGATAGCCGTTATCTCGTTCAATGCCATGCTTATCTTCTCCTTTTGTTGTCCTCTTTCTTCTCGATCTCCGACAGTTCATGGCAGACGAGGACAAGGTAGTTATCCTCCTTTCCTTCGATGGCCTTAAGCCATCCGTTCTTGAGCCTGCAGACGCAGATGTCGACATCCGCGTTCTTGGTCTCCTTGGCGTGGTCCTTGAAGAACTCCGCCGCGTTGCCGGTCAGGTTGACCGGGATGGACGCTTGGATGTACTCGTCCGTCTCTTTTCCGTTCTTATACCCTTTGTTCGAGATGTTGGCCCAGAACCTGGGCTTTGCGTCATTCTCGAAGTTCCCAAACAGTGTTATGATCTGTTCCATTCGATTATCCTACAAGTAATGTTACTTGCAATATGTAGATTATTCTATTATTATATAATACTTATTATAGATAATAACTATAATAACGTTCAATATGTTATTATTTATATATCATTAAGTTATGTTAATATCATGCCAAGCACGAGCACGCTTACGCGCGTGCGAGTATGCGTAACGTGTTAACGTTACGCTTTGCTTTTATTTATAATATAATTTATATATTGTTAAGTGGTGTTAATGACTATGCCAAGTATCACAGAGCCTACCATAGCATTAGGTGACGTTTTCAACGAGACGGTCCTTAAGAACATGGCCAAGATAAACGGCCTGCTTCCTAAGGTCAGCAGAACGATCATCCACGAGACAAGGGTCTTTAGAGATCCACTTGCGAGGATTTTTAGAACCATCGAGGATCCCCTTGGAGTAGCCACGGAACACGCAGCATTTTCAGCCGGCGCCGTGAACAAACTCAATGATGGCGTCTGCGTCGCACGCGGAACGGTCAACATGGTCAGCCAACTGACAGCCTCCAACTTCGCATGGGATATTCCCCTGACAGCCTCCAACTTCGCATGGGATATTCCCCTGTCGATCTATGACAGGGAAGTGGATGGCGCAGCAATGAATAACGCCATGATCGAAAGCTATGTCGCGCAGAAGATGAGGACCATCGACAAGACATTGGCCGACATGTCCTATCAGGCCGAGAAGCTGATCATCTCGGATGTCGTACCCGGAAAGAGGACCATAGCATCCAAGAACGCATCCGACGGATCCGGTGCGGACGTCACTTACACGACCACACCCGAAGGCTACGCCGGAGCAGTGGATAAGATGAGCGATTGGCAGATCTCCAATGTCAACGCCAAAGCCTCGGTCACCATCACCGACAAGGCGCAGTCCAACGCCTCCGACATGTCCGTTGTCCTCGAGATGCTGCAGCACCTCAAGGACATCGCGGCGGATTTCGAAAGTTCAGAGCTTACGACCTACAATAAATTGGGAATCAAGACACACAGCACAGAGATGCCTTACTTAATCATGGAAAAGAAGGTCCTGAACGCGTTGGACAACACCATCGCCAACACGACCACGACCAATGGTTACGGTTATTCGGGATTCCCGACCAAGACCGCTAGGGAATACATCGCAGGTTTCGCCGACCTCGTGGAGATCGACGCGTTCGCCGCACTGCCCGCCTACGACAAGACAACATACCCGCAATCAGTGGATTATTCAGGTCACAGACTCGGCGCTGTCATGCTCGACAAGGACGCAGCGTGGAGGATACGCAAATTCGCCAACATCGAGGGTGAGAGGTGCTCACACCAGAGGATGTACGGCTATTCCGCACGCGGAGAGGAGGATCTCGCTATCTGGCATGGAGTGCCCAGCTACGCTATGATAGTTAAATCGGAGTGATAGGATGTGCTTCAAGAAAGTCAGTAAAGACAGTAAGATGGCAGAATACATCATGATGAACAGCTACGTCCCCGTTGATAGGGTCATCGGTGTCATTCAGAAGCTGGATGCTGATGGCAATGGCCTTATCAGGCCTTATCACGCTCGGCGAGGTCATCACGGCGGTGAAAGGACTGTTCAGACAGACGAAGGTGTAAGATGGCTAACTGTTCTCAATGTAGACCTTCATTCCTAACGACCAAAGGCCAGCGTAGGCTGATGGAGAGGGATGGCGTGGCGATCGATGACCTCGTGGACCGCTATCTTAAGCGCTATGTCGCCAACTATGTGTGGGATGGGATGCCCGACGACATGCCCGAAGGCTACGTTGAGGACAGGCTTTTCTGGCAAGGCAATGTATCAGCCAAGAATGTCAAGGGCCTAGGGCCTGCGGTCATGGCCGCAAGCCCTACATCCGTATCCCTCTATGGGACGCCGCTTAAGTGGCTGCCTACAGGGATCTACGGCAACGTCGCCTTACCAACCCTCAATAACATCAATAAGGAGAGTGATAATCCGGTATTATCCGTAGGATCCTCTCCTTATTCGATGATCGAGCCCTACATCGAGATCATGCGCAAGGCCATGAACGCGCTTAATCTCAATGTTGCGGCGATGTCCCAACCCGTGCTGGTTCAGGCCCAACCCGGCGTGGAGCTCAAGGCCAGGATGCTTGAGTCCGACCTCGGCACCGGCAAGGTCTACATCCCTGTCATCGACAGCGGAGCCGTTCCGGCTGAGGTCCTGGACCTCAAGGCCACGGATCATACCGTCAACCTCCTCGGTGTAATCCATGACATGGACGCCGAGATCCTGACCATCCTTAACATAAGGTCAACGCTGGAGAAGGCCTCAGGCATCAGCACGGCCGAAGCGTCGGCGTCGGATCAGGAGATCCTAGAAGGTTTGGACCATGGGTTGCGCCTGCGTCAGCAATGGTGCGAGCGCATCAATGCTGTGTTAGGGACGAACTTCTCCGTCCGTCTTGCGGACAGTGCAGTGATAGAACAGCCTGACGTGAGCGGGGAGAACACCGAGGATGAGAAGGAGGAAGAGAATGGACCCGCCGATCAATGAGGAAGGGTATACCGGAGTCGACGGCGGCGAAGTATCGCCGTCGCTAGAGCGTAACGCAAGCGTTACGCATAGTCGCGAATCTACTTGCGTACATTCGCTCCAGTGTTGTTCCCACGATTCAATGGTCAATCGCATCCAAGCCCTTCAGATGTCGATGCAGTCGCTCGACTTCTCTATCCGTGAGCTCAAGGACGGCCAATCCAAGATGTTATGGAAGCTGATAGCTGTCATAGGAGTGACTGAATTGATCAATAGGATCATCACAGTAGAAGCCTATCCCAATGACGCCGCGAAGCTCCGTCAGCGGTTCCTAGAGCGCTTCCGCTACAGGATGATAGGTTCATGCAATGTGGACGAATGGGAACAGGTCGTCACGGACACGGCTGACGGATTGGCATGGATCTGGAATCAGATCTTCGACGGCGTAAGAACTCAGCAATTAGGGGACTTCGCTGATAGATCCTATGAGATAACTACAACAGGAGAATCCGAGAATCTGCCGGATATTCCTGTTGAAGGTAAAAAGTACTTATCTAATAAGAATAAGACCGATCAGACAGGTAAATTCTACGACACAGCCAACATGAGGTCGATAAGGGACATCCTCGCTAATGTAAGTGATCCCTATGAGGAATGGTGTAAGGAATTCGACGATTATTTCCTCAATCGTTTGGGAGATTGTCCTTATGATCTCTGACTTACAGTTCTATAAGCTTCCTGCCTCCATAGCGTCAGGAGAGTATCCGCTCTTCTCGAACTCAACAGACCTTACGCCTTATCTCATCCACACCATCAAGGATGTCAAGATAAGCGCTGATCTTGACCAAGATAGGACGGTTCCGACCTTCGAGGGCTACGAGAACGCCAGCATGGTCAAGACCTCTGCAGGATGGTATTGGGTCGTAGGCGTCAGAACGTCCACGATGTATAACGATTCCATCGTTGTTGCGATGCATTATTGCGCCAGCACGTCGATGATCAAGAGCGGGGACAGCATCAAGGGGATCTGGAC
>SFEH01000224.1 GCA_004557315.1 Bacteroidales bacterium | reverse complement strand
TTCGTCCCACATCTTGGCAAGTTCGTCGAATGCCTTGTTGACAGCTTCGACTGTCGAGAACTTCTCGATGGTAGCCTTTGCCTTTGTCTTGTTGACGAATGTGACATCCGAAGCCTGTGATGTGATGAGTTCTCCCGACTGTTTGCGAGCGAGGTCTTCCTTGCAGAACTTCTCATCCTGCTCGTTCTCGACATATCCAAGCACGAAGATATAGTCCTTGCTCTCACCTGGGGTCGGCAAACTCGTTGTAAAGTCCGATGAATGACTCGCGGTCGGTGTCATAGCCATCAATCTTGGCATTTGCCACAGCATAATAAGCATAGTGGTTACGGCGCTCCTTGTATTCGGTCTTGTGATAGATGACACTGCCATCGATCTCCACTTCGCCTGTTGACCAGTTGCGCTGGAAGTTCTCCATGTCGGTAGCAGCATTCCAGAGACACCACTCGGCAAATGAGAAGAGCTTTATCTTCTTTGTCTCGGCAGTAGTGTTCTTGAGTGTCACCTTCTGGATTTCAGCCCATGTCTTGAGTGGCACAAAGAAGAGCACGCTTGCCTCGATGCCATTCTTCGAGCCAGTGATGCGAGTGTAGTTCATGCCATGACGGCACTCGTAAGAGTCGAGTGGAGTCTTGCAAGGCTTCCAGCCAGGGTTCCACACCGTGCCATTGTCGTTGATGTAGAAATAGCGTCCGCCATTGTCCATAGGCACACCGTTGTAGCGATAGCGGGTGATGCGACGGAACTTTGCGTCTTTGTAGAAGTTGTAACCTCCGGCTGTGTTTGAGATCAAGCCGAAGAAATCCTCATTTCCTAAGTAGTTGATCCAAGGGAAAGGGGTTGCTGGGTTGGTGATGACATACTCACGAGCATCATCATCAAAATGACCAAATTCTTTCATTCTTTTTGTGTATTTATTAATTTATTCTTTGGCAGTTAATTGATAGTGGTGGTATGTTATTGGCTTATCTCCACTCGTTGTACCATTCGATCACGGCATCGTTCCAATGGCTATAATCGACATGGTGTCCGTAGTGGGGATATATGGTATATTTCTTTGGTGCTCCTACAAGGTTGTAGCCCGAGAAGTTGGTGTGAGGAGGGCAAGTTGGGTCTTGCAACCCTACTCCGAGATAGACAGGACAAGTGATCCAGCGAGCGAGGTTCTTGATGTCGAAATACGACATTGTCCTGTACATCTGCTCATCGCTCATTCCAAATTCATGCTGCTTGGCGAAGATAGGTTCTGCAGGCCAGTTCACGATCTTGAAATAATCGGGGAAGTCGCTCATGAAGGTGATGTAGCAAGCCACGGCCTTCAGTCGAGAGTCGAGCGAAGCTGCAGCCATGGTAAAGGCACCTCCCTGACTTCCGCCTTCGGCATAGATACGATTCTTGTCGGCCTGAGGCAGAGTGCAGACGAAGTCGATGGCACGCACGCAATCCATATATGCACCACGGTAATAATAATGCTCGGGATTGTCGAGCCCATACTGAATCCAGTCGCCGTATTTGTTGGTAGGCTTGTTGAGAGCCTGACCACGCACGCTCAGCAGCACGGTGATCCATTCGTTGTCGCCTGTGTCGATGTCCCAGACTCCGCTGTTATATCCCATATAATAAATATGTACGGGACATTTCTTGTTGGCAGTCTTTGGCTTGTTAGGGATGGTGACATAGAGCTGAATGGTCTCATTGTCGAGCGACTGCATTTTCACGAGATAGAACTTCTTGAACTTTGAGCTTTTCTCCTTGAGCTCGGTCATCTCATATTGAGGCTCAATAGCAGCGAGTTCGGCACGAGCCTTGTCCCAGAAAGCCTTGAAATCATCTTGATAGTCAGGTAGTGAAACGATATTCTCTGGCTCATAGGCGATGTTGAAAAAATCATGGTGTTCTGTTCCCCAGTTCTGTTCGTATGGGAAATCTACGATGTTCTTGCCATCGGCAAATACCTCACAATGGTAGAAGGGCTGCTTGGTATCGGTCGTGATGACGAGCGATATGTCAGAGGCAAAAGCCTTGAGCAATGAGTCCTTGACGACAATCTGCACTTCGGGTGTCTCTGGTGCATACCACACCCATTTCTCGTTTGGCTGAACCGAGAGTTTGAGTTGTGCCTGGGCAAAGCAGACATTGGCAAGCAGCATTGCACCGATGAGAATACGTTTCATACCTGATGAAAAACAATTATTTGTTGTTGATGGTTGTTGCAATCTCGCGGATGATGTTCATTGTCGATTCATCCTTGGCAAAGACAGAGTTCAGACCTTGCTCTTCCTGAGCAGGATCGCCTGTATAGTCGTCCCAGCATTGCCAGTTAGGATGTTTCACCTCGGCAAGTCCGCCCCAGCTCCAGAAATTGCATCCTGCAATTTTTCCGCTGTCGCGAATGATCTTGAACACGAAGGCATAGAAGGCGTCGCGACCCGTAGTCGGACTTCCTGCTTCGAGCGCATAGTTGTCGCGTGGATAGCCGAACTCTTCAAGAACCATTGGCTTGCCAAGAGGAGCCATTCGGGCGTACGACTCTTCGATGTAGTTGGCAGTATTGTTGCAGGCATTCTCGACCTGATTGACTACAGATTCCTTGCCGTTATTCTCGATAGCCTCTGTAGTGGTTGCAGCATACTTGCCGAGCCAAGACCAGTTGAAAGGCCATACATGGATGCACGCATAGTCGATTTCTGGGAAGGCGTGGATTTTCTCAAACAGATCCATATCGACCTCACAGCCATTCTTGCCTTCGCTTCCTGTTGTCACAAGATGGTTAGGGTCGATGCTCTTGATGAGTTGAGCCTGTTCCTGAATCCACTGGGCAAAAGCAGCTTTTGTCTCTGCATCGCGGGCAAAGGCACGAGGCTCATTGGCAAGCTCCCACGCCATGATGGCAGGGCTTTCAGAATATGGCTTGCCTGTCACGGTGTTGGTGCGCGACACGATGAAGCGAGTATGGTTGGCAGC
>SFEH01000223.1 GCA_004557315.1 Bacteroidales bacterium | reverse complement strand
AGGAACAGCGGATTGAGCCGCGTCGATTTGAAGGTGTCAAGGATCTCAACCTCAACTAAAATCTTCGTCAGCACTTGCTTGATCTTATTGACCGTTGTCTCGCTCCATCCGGCAATATCATCGTTCTGCTCCTGCAAGTGACAATGCGGTTGTAGCGCATCATGGCATAGAGGTTGATCTGCTTTGCAATCTCAGGCGGAGCCGATGATAATTCCTGCCGAAGCTGTTCATCGTCTAATGCGTCCAGCCGCTTATAGCAGCTTCGCACCATACGGGCAACAAGCCGCTCGGTCGGGTATTGAAACAGATTGTTCTTTTTGATTTCTTCGATAGCGTCCTCCACGGATGTCCCGTCGAGGTAATATTTCGATGCAATGCGGATTTCATAGAAGAGGAACTGTTCCGCCGTGATCGTTCCGTTATAAATCAGAGATCGTTCCATTCACTTCTCCATTCGAGCCGGTCTCCCAAGCTCACTGTTATCATATCATATTGGCTGTCCTATAAAGCGGACTCTTACTTGCTTTCGTCTACAAATTCCACGATGTCACCGATATTACAGCCGAGACAAATGCAGATTTTTCTCAGAGCTTCCATTGACACATCTTCGCCCTTTCTGAGCTTGGTCATCGTGCTGGACGAAAGCCCCGATGCTTTATGAAGATCGCCCTTGCTCATTTCCTTGTCAACGAGCAGCTTCCACAATTTTTTGTAGCTTGCTTTCATGCTTTTCACCTCAGCAAAGTATGTAGAATAAACTTAATTTACATTGTAGCACAAGTCGGGCTTCTATTCAATAGAGTCTCTTATATTTCGGATGAATATGACCGTTTTGCAGGAATTACTCAGCATTTAAGCGCGATACTCGTTATTATCAGAGAGAACGCCTGTGCCGTCTTTGCTCGGCACAGGCGTTCTCTTTCATTCTATCTGATTATTTCGTTTTTGTTCTTGTTCTCTTTCCGAAACTGGCTTGAGGAAGTCATCCACGTTTGCCTTCATGGTGTCGATGATCCTTGCTTCCTTTTTGAGCTTCGCACGTTCATCGTAGAGCCGCTGCTGCTCGTCGAGAAGCCTCTGCTGTTCCGCTTGCAGCGTCTTCAAGCTCGGCAGTTTTTCATCTCCCTGCATGGCAAGCAATGTACTCCGCGCCGCCTCAAAAATCACAAGCTCGGCTTCGTGCTTTGCTTTGAAGCTCGGCTTGTCTTTCGCTCTCTGAAAGGCATCATACACGGGTTTGAGGCGCTGGTAGTTGGAGATGTTCTTGATAAGCGGCTGGACTTCCCGCAGTCGCGCTTCAACGCTTTTCAGTTCCTTGCCGGTGCGGTCATAGGAGCTGTGAACGTCCTCGACCTTCTTCTCAAGATCGGCGTATTGGAGCAAGTTGTTTTCCGTGAGATAGTTGAGCGTCCGCGCCGCTTCCTTGAGGATTGTGAGCTTAGCTTTATACTCATAACCCCTGCTGTCGATGAGCCTGATCCGCTCCTGAATATCTCCGATGAGAGAGATGCCCTTCGGTGCGGTCTGTCTCTGGCTTCTGCGGGGCGTCCGTCCGGCAATCCGCTCCTTGATGCGTTCCTCGGTGTAGTTCTCTCCGATGGTTTTAGACCGGGTAAACCGCTCCTGACCTTCAGCGCGGAAGGAGATGTATTTGCCGGTCTTGATTTCATAACCGGCTTCCTGCATGAGCCGTAGAAAGTCATCGTAGTCCTTCGCTGTGATAACAAGCCGGTCGATGGTCTGCTTGAGCTTTTGCTTCCAGCTCGTGCCGCGTTTGGCTTCTGTGTATTCTTTGTAGTCCATGCCCTTGTTCTGCGACGGAGGGATCACAGACAGCCCGTGTTCCTTGCATATCTCATCACTGAGTTGGCGCAGCTCCCGATAGGTTCTCTTGTTGCTTCGGTAGGCGTGGAAGTCCACATAGTTCACGGCATTGAAGATGATGTGATTATGGCAATGTCCCTTGTCAATGTGGGTAGCAATCACATACTCGTACTTGCCCTTGAGCCATTCGTCCGCAAGCTGCTTTCCAACTTCATGAGCTTCTTCCGGCGTCACTTCACCGATGTCAAACGACTGGATCAGATGA
>SFEH01000074.1 GCA_004557315.1 Bacteroidales bacterium | reverse complement strand
GTGGTCAAGGACGAGAAGATCAAGGACTTGGCCGAAACCGAGAGCCTGCACGTGCGCAACCGCCGCAAGCAGCTTGGCATCGTGCCTGTGGTCAAGCAGATCGATACTCTCGCAGGCGAGTTCCCTGCTCAGACCAATTATCTGTATCTCACATACAGCGGCATCGCCCACGACCTGAAGTTCACCCACACGCCTTCACACCCCGACGCTCCTGTCACCATCGTCCTTGGTTCGGGTGCCTATCGCATAGGCTCGTCGGTCGAGTTCGACTGGTGTTCGGTCAATGCACTCCAGACTGCCCGCAAGCAAGGTCATCAGAGCGTGATGGTCAACTACAACCCAGAGACCGTATCGACCGATTATGACATGTGCGACCGTCTTTATTTCGACGAACTGACCTTCGAGCGTATCATGGATATCATCGACCTTGAGAAGCCTGATGGTGTGATTCTCTCGGTGGGCGGACAGATCCCTAACAACCTCGCAATGAGGCTCGATGAGCAGCATGTGCCAATACTCGGCACTCAGGCCAAGTATATCGACAATGCCGAAGACCGACAGAAGTTCTCGAGCATGTGCGACCGCATCGGTGTGGTTCAGCCTGCATGGAAGGAACTGACCAACATGGACGATGTCAATGCCTTCATCGATCAGGTGGGCTTCCCTGTGCTGGTGCGACCGAGCTATGTGCTCTCGGGTGCCGCCATGAACGTCTGCTCAAATCAGGACGAGCTGGTGCGCTTCCTCAAGATGGCAGCCAATGTGAGCCAAAAGCATCCTGTGGTCATCTCGCGCTTCATCCAGGGTGCCAAAGAGATCGAGATGGATGCAGTGGCAGACAAGGGCGAGATCGTGGCTTATGCCATCTCTGAGCATGTCGAGTTTGCAGGCGTGCATTCGGGCGATGCCACCATCCAGTTTCCTCCTCAGAAACTATATGTCGAGACCATGCGCCGAATCAAGAAGGTAGCGAAGAAGATTGCAGCCGAACTACACATCTCTGGTCCGTTCAATATCCAGTTCATGGCGCGCGACAACGACATTATGGTCATCGAGTGCAACCTCCGTGCTTCGCGTTCGTTCCCATTCGTGTCGAAGGTGCTCAAGCTCAATCTCATCGAACTGGCATCCAAGATCATGCTCGGCATCCCATACGAGCGTCCAACCAAGAACGAGTTCGACCTCGACTATGTGGGCATCAAGGCTTCGCAGTTCTCGTTCAGCCGCCTGCAGAAGGCCGACCCTGTGCTCGGTGTTGATATGAGCAGTACGGGCGAAGTAGGCTGTCTAGGCGACGATACCAACTGTGCCATCCTCAAGTCGATGCTCTCGGTGGGCTTGCGTGTGCCCGAGAAGTCGGTACTCATCTCATCGGGCGATGCCAAGCAGAAAGCCAACCTGCTCGGTCCATGTCGCGAACTGGCTGCCAAGGGCTACGAGCTCTATGCCACTAGTGGCAGCTTCCGTTATCTCATCGAGAATGGCGTGCCTTGCACCCAGGTCTATTGGCCTTCAGAGGAGCTGCAGCCTCAGGCTCTCGACATGATTCGCAACAAGCAGATCGACATGGTGGTCAATATCCCGAAGAACCTCACCTCGGGCGAGCTCACCAACGGCTACAAGATCCGCCGTGCTGCCATCGACTTCAACGTCCCGCTCCTCACCAACGACCGACTCGCCTCGGCCTTCATCCATGCCTTCACATCGATGAGCCTTGATGACCTCGCTATCAAGGCATGGGATGAATATGGCAATGACTGATTGATATATCTCCATATATCAATAAATAATAAGTTCCTCACATATTGCTTGTGAGGAACTTATTTAATACTTGGTGAGTACAAATTTTTTATGATTCTTATTTGATGGTTCTTGCCTCTTTTGCTTTTTGTGCAGCAATCTCAGCTTTCTCCTGAGCTGCCTTCAGTTTCTTCTGAGCTCGGTCGGCAGCCTTCTGAGCTCTGATCTGAGCATCCAATGCCTTCTTATCTGCCTTGAGTTTCTGCAACTCGTTCTGAAGGTTCACAAGCTGAACTGCAAGTTCTGTATCAGCAGGGTCAGCTTTCATCTTGGCCTTTACGGTCTTTATCTCAAGTGTCTTGACATTGATTTCTTTCTTGAATTGAGCACTAAGCTGTTCGTCAGTCAAGTTATCGTCAGCCATTGTCATCATTGGCAATGCCAATGCAGCACAAATCAAAAGGGCTTTTAATGATTTCATATTAAATAATATTAATAATGAGTAATCTGACAGATTGGAGTATTACCAGATATTGACACGGTTCTCAGGAGCTACGTAGAGAGCATCACCAGGCTGGATATTGAATGCCTCATACCATGCATTGCACTGAGCCACACCGCCATTGACACGCAGATGGCTTGCTGAATGAACATCGATGAGAGTGTAGCGGCGGAGAAGCTCATCGGTCGAAACGCCTGCCCAAACGTTGGCATACGAGAGGAAGAATCGCTGTTCTGGTGTGAAGCCATTCTCGACAGGGAGCTTGCCGTTCTGCTCTTCAGCGATCTTGAGTGCCTTGAATGCGATGTTGAGTCCACCATGGTCAGCAAGGTTCTCGCCGAGGCAGAGACGTCCGTTGCTGTGCAGGTCGCCCGGGATGACCCAGAGGCTGTCGTAGAACTGAACCATCTGCTCAGCAGGCACGTTGAATGCCTTGACATCATCTTCGTTCCACCACTGACGTAGGTTACCGTCCTTGTCGTACTGGCGACCCTGATCGTCGAAGCCATGAGTCATCTCATGTCCGATGACAACACCGATGGCACCATAGTTGACGGCATCGTCGAAATCCTTCGAGAAGAATGGAGGCTGGAGGATACCTGCAGGGAAGCAGATCTCGTTGGTGGTTGGGTTGTAGTAGGCATTGACAGTCTGAGGAGTCATGAACCACTCGTTCTTATCGACTGGCTTGTTGTAGTGCTTCTCCTTGCTGAGGTTCCAGTAGAACTTGCTTGCAGCCACCACATTCTCGAGGAGGCTCTTCTGTGGGTCGATAGTCAGGCCAGAGATGTCTTCCCACTCATCAGGATAACCCACCTTGACATAGAAAGTCGAGAGCTTCTCGAGAGCCACCTTCTTGGTCTCTTCGCTCATCCATTCCTGTGCCTTGATCACCTCACCGAGCGAAGTCTGGAGGTTGGCAACGAGCTTCACCATGCGCTCCTTTGACTCAGCAGGGAAGTACTTCTCGACATACATCTGACCTACAGCCTCACCGAGAAGACCATCCACACGGTTGACAGCACGCTTCCATCGTGGCTGCTGTTCCTTGGCTCCGGTGAGCTTCTGGTTGAATGCGAAGTTCTCGTTGGTGAAGTCATCGCTGAGCAATCCGCTCAAGCCGCTGATGGTCTGGAACTCATAGATAGTCTTGAGGTCATCGAGAGGAGCCTCGTTGATGATCTTGCAAGCCAAAGCCACAGGGATAGGCTGACCGATGACGATGGTGTCGGTCTGGTCGTAAGTGTAGTTCTTGAGGTAGAGAGCCCAGTCGAAGCTGCAGAGCTTTGAGAGCTCAGCCACAGTCATCTTGTTATAGTTGGCTTCTGGGTCGCGAAGTTCCTCCATCGACTTGCTTGCCTGAGCAATCTGAGTCTCATACTTCATGATGGTTGCCACCTTCTTGGCAGCAGTAGCCTCATCTGTGCCGATGAGCTTGTAGAGGTTCTGAGCATGTTCGATGAATGCTTCGCGTATCTTCTTGACCTGAGGGTCATCGCTGATGTAGTAATCGCGGTTGCCGAGGCTTAGACCGCCCTGGCCAATCTGCACGATGTTGTTCTTCGAGTCCTTCTCGTCGGCTCCGCAATAGAGGCTCCAGAGAAGGTTGTCGTGCTCCGATGCAGCATAGGCAATCAGGTCCTCGCGGGTCTTCATGCTGTTGATTTTCTCGAGATAAGGGAGGAGAGGAGTATAACCTTCAGCGTTGAGTCGTGCACTGTCCATGCAGAGCTTGTAGAGATCGCCCACCTTCTGTGCCACACTACCAAACTCATGCTCCTCGGCTGCGAGACCCTGGATGAGTTCGCTGAGCTGGTTGGTGTTGTCGTCGGCAAGCTTTGTGAAGCTGCCCCAACGAGGGAAAGCAGCAGGCTGAGGGTTGTTGTTGATCCAGTTGCCTGTAGCAAACTTGAAGAAGTCGTCGCCAGGACGAGCTGTGGTGTCAAGGTTGGTATAGTCGATACCAGAGGTCTTGACAGGTGCATTGCTTGTGCATGCGCCCAATGCCATTGCGCTGACTGCGCTCATAATCAATAATTTTTTCATTTGTTTATAATAGTTTTTGTCAGTTTATTGTTGGGAAGTTAAAGCCCACTTTCTTTCGCTTCATTCCATAACGCATCCATCTCGCCGAGCGTCATGTCGTTGAGCATCTTGCCCTGTTCCTTGGCTTTTGTCTCAACGTAAGTGAAGCGGCGGATGAACTTCTGGTTGGTATGTTCGAGGGCATTGTCTGGCTTGATCTTGTAGAGACGGGCAGCATTGATGAGGCTGAACAGGAGGTCGCCAAATTCGGCTTCCATCTTCTCTTTGTCCATGTTGTTGACCTCTGCCTGGAACTCGTTGATCTCTTCCTTGACCTTCTCCCACACATCCTCGCGCTTCTCCCAGTCGAAGCCAGCGTTGCGAGCCTTATCCTGGATGCGGTAGGCCTTGACCAATGAAGGCAGGCTCGAAGGAATGCCGCTGAGGATGGTCTTGTTGCCATCTTTCTCTTTCTGTTTCACCACCTCCCAGAGCTTCGACACTTCGTCGGCATTGCCTACTTCCACACCGTTGCGTGCGCCCACTTCGCTGATCAGCGAGCCATCGGGGTTGAAGACATGAGGGTGGCGGAATACGAGCTTGTCGCACATGGCGTTGCACACATCACCGATGTCAAACTGTCCTTTCTCTTCGCCAAACATAGCATAGAAGAGTATCTGTTCGAGCACGTCGCCACATTCCTTCTGTATCTCCTTGGCATCGCCCTTAATCAATGCCTCGGCAAGTTCGTAGGTCTCTTCGATGGTGTTCTGTCTGATGCTCTCGTTGTCCTGCTTGGCATCCCACGGACAGTCGGAGCGCAATGTCTGCATCACTCCGAGTGCCCTTGCGAATGCCTCGCGTTTCTTGTCGATATTTGCGACAGGTTTATGTTGTTCCATTGTTCTTCTCGTTTTTTAGGGAGATAAAGAAGATAAAGACAATAGTCGCATTGTCAGTTCTGTATATGTAAGCTAAAGGCTATTGTTACTAAAGGCTAACACATTTGTCTTTAACTCCTTTATCTTCTTTAACTTCTTTATCTCCATCTTTATCAACCTAAATTACTTTCCAAAATTCTCCAGACCTGTATTGAGGAAATCCACATAAGCATTGACATCCTCGTTATACGAATAGCTGCCATTGAGCGGCTGACCCTGGGCATCGAGCAGCACATAGAATGGCTGTGCGTTGGCACCAAACTTCGAGCGCTGCAGATACGACCACTTGTCGCCGATGGTGCGCAGCTTCACCTCCTTGCCGTTCTCGGTCACTGTCTCTGGACCGTTTGGCAGAGTTGTCTTGTCATCCACCATGAGTTCAATCAAGATATATTCGTTGTCGATGATGCCCTTCACCTTCGGGTCGGTCCATACGGCAGCCTCCATCTTTCGGCAGTTGACGCAGCCGTAGCCCGAGAAATCGACGAGTGCAGGTTTGCCAGTGCGTGCGGCAGCTGCCATGCCTTCCTCGTAGTTGTGGTAGGTAGTCATCTTGCTATCTGGGTCGAGGTTGAAGTCCTGGGTTGACATTGGTGGGGCAAAGGCACTGATAGCCTTGCAAGGAGCACCCCACAGACCAGGAACCATATATATGGCAAATGATATTGAGACAAGTGCGAGCATCAGACGTGTTGTCGAAACACGGTCGCTTGGCTGTGGGTCATCGTCGTGAGGCAGACGTATCATATTGAGCAGATACAAGCCCATGAAGAGGAAGATCACGATCCACAGCGAGAGGAACACCTCGCGGTCGAGGATGCGCCAGCCGTAAGCAAGGTCGGCAACCGATAGGAACTTGAGAGCCAAAGCCAGTTCGCAGAAGCCGAGCACCACCTTCACTGTGTTGAGCCAACCGCCAGATTTAGGCATCGACTTTAGCATTGAAGGGAAAAGTGCAAAGAGAGTGAAAGGAAGCGACAGAGCCAAAGCAAAGCCGAACATGCCGATGGCAGGATAGAGCATAGAGCCAGAAGTGGCAGCTTCGACAAGGAGGGTGCCGATGATAGGACCCGTACACGAGAAGCTTACGAGGCAAAGGGTAAATGCCATGAAGAAGATGCTGAGCAGACCAGTGGTTGAGTCAGCCTTCTCATCGAGCTTGCTTGTCCAGCTTGCAGGCAGCTGTAGCTCGAATGCGCCAAAGAACGAGAGCGCAAAGATCACGAGCAGGAGGAAGAAGATGATGTTGAACACTGCATTGGTGGCAAGGCTGTTGAGAGCCGAAGCACCAAAGATGGCTGTGACTGCCAGACCGAGACTCACATAGATCACGATGATCGAGATGCCGTAGGTGTAGGCATCGCGGATCGACTTCTTGCGGTCCTTGGTGCGCTTCAGGAAGAAGCTGACAGTCATCGGGATCATCGGCCATACGCATGGGGTCACCAGGGCAACGAGTCCGGCTATGAAGCCTGCGATGAGGATATACCACCATGAATATGACTTGCCCGAAGCATCGCTTATTATATTGCCCTCCGAGTTGTATTGGTTGAGCTTGTCGATGACTGGTGCCCAAAGGTCGGATGGGGCAGAGGTCTGTGCCGAGGCTGTCTCGCTATTTTCCGATGCTTCATTGCTCACAGCCCCCGGATTGCCGTCATTGCTCTGTCCGGCAGCAATGGCAGTTGTGTTTTTTGCAGCCTTATCTGCTTCAGTCTTGCTTGCTACCACTCCATTGCCCGCAAACGAGAATTCGTAGGTGGTAGGAGGGGTGCAGTTTCCGTCGTTGCAGCTCATGAAGGTCACATAGCCAGCAACCTTATATTGCTCACCTGTGAGCTTGAAGGTCTGTGCGATTGAGACCGAGTTCTCGAAATATGTCAAATCCATGCCAAACACATCGTCGAAATGCTTGATAGGAGAGCCTGCCACTACTCTTGGCTTGCCCGACAGTTCGGCACCTTCAAGAGTCTCGAATGTGAATTCAGTATGCTGCGGACCATTCGTGTACTCTTCAAGTCCGTACATGTGCCAAGAATCTTCGATCGAAGCCTTGAATGTCAGGGTCAATTCATCGCCTTTTTTGCTATCTTTTGCCGACCATTCAACAGGCTCGACAAACTGGGCGTTGCAGATGGAAATGCATGACCAAAAAACCGAAACTAAAGCTGCAAATCTTTTCATTTATCCGTTCATTTTAAAATTATTATTAATTTTGCGCGCAAATTTATAGAAAAAAGCCGATTTCTCCAAATATAATTATTATATTTGCAAAATAATTACTATTAATATGGTATAATGCAATGTGAGTATTGACTCATTGGCGATATAAAAAAGAGATTTTATGGATAGTATTCTTTCGTTGGGATATTGGGGTCTTTTCTTTTGCGGCTTGCTGGCAGGCAGCATCATACCTATGAATGCCGAAGCGCCTCTGGCGGCTGCCATAGCAATGGGCTGGCCTTCATGGGGCTGTCTTTTCTTTGCTTGGATTGGCAACCTGATAGGTGCGACGAGCAATTATTTCATCGGACTGATAGCATCGCCCGAATGGATAGAGAAGCACGCGCGCATCAATAAGAAAAAGATGGAGAAGGCTCAGCGTTTCATGCAAGGCAAGGGTATCTGGCTTGCCGGACTGAACTTCCTGCCATCGGTCGGCAATGCCCTCATCATCTGCCTTGGCATGAGCCGTGCCCCTTTCTGGAAGATCTTCTTCATCCTCGCTATCGGCATTTTCGTCCGCTTCGTGGTCTGGATGTGGCTCACGCAGGGGATGATAAGCGTGGTGAGTTGATTTGTTACTTTTAAATAAAAAGAGTATATTTTTACAATTAATAGGATAAGGGAAGAGAAAATTAACTATCTTTGCACCAAATTTTGGGGACTATGAAAACATTGACAAAAGGCATAAGCAGCAATCTTACTGATCTCGGCTGGTGGAAGTCGTGGATTGGCATCATCGTGGGCAGCATGATTCTTGCCGCGGGTTTCGTATTTTTTATCAACCCTTACAATATAGTGCCTGGAGGTGTTTATGGTGCGAGCATTGTGCTCCACAATCTCTTCCCAAGCATTCAGGTGGGTACGTTCGGCTATATGCTCGACATTCCACTTCTGCTGCTTGCCATCTTCTTGTTAGGCAGTAACCTGGGAGCCAAAACGTGTGTGGCTTCGCTCATCACCCCATTCATAATGAACGTAATGTCGGCTATGTCATATCCCGACAAGGCAGCATTGGAAAGCCTTGACCCAACGCTTCTGATAGGAGGACGCCTCGATATGAGTGAACACCTGATGCTCACTTCCATCATCGGTGCTTTGCTGATAGGTGTGGGAAGTGGCATTGTGGTAAGGTCGGGAGCAACGACAGGAGGCAGCGACGTGATTGCTATGATGATTCAGAAATACCTCAAGATTCGTTTTTCGCAGGCCATCCTCATTGTCGATGGCACGGTTGTGCTCTTCGGTTTCATTGTCATCGGCTTGGGTATTGGCAGTGGAGGCAATGCCGAGTCTGGGGCCGCCGTTCTGTCGCTCTATTCGCTCTTGTCGATCTACGTCATCTCGCGCTCTGTCTCATACACCATCAATGGCCCGAAGGACGACAAGCTGCTATTCATCATCAGCGAGACTCCGCTTGACGAGTTGCGCTCATACATCCTTGACGACCTTGACCGCACTGCCACCATCATCAAGAGCCAGGGACTCTATACCCATCACGACAAGCAGATGCTCTTCCTCGTGGTGAGACGAAAAGAAGTGCCCGAGGTAAAGGAGATGATCAAATATGCCGACCCAAAGGCCTTTGTCGTAGTGACCGATGCCTACGACACGTTTGGAGAAGGATGGAAGACATTGCCGGCATCGGGTGAGGTAACGCCTGAATGAGATAATATCGTTTTTATTGATATGTGCCTTGCCACATTTGTTGAGAAAATCCAAATCATTTCCATTCATATGTGATTGCCAAAGATAGCAATTGTATCACAGACTGCACAGAATAATTGACATTTGTTGCAAAAATGATATTAAGTATGCATATGTTTTGTTAAAATTGTTAATAAAGTATGTTAAAAATGTACAACGGATAAGTAGATAAACAAAATAGAAGTAATTTTGTGCCAAAAAATTTGACAACTTTTTCACAGCTGTCGAACATTACATTACCGATAATACACATTATTGGAACGATGGTTTAAGATATACAAATACACTTCTAATAATAAATTTTACATTCTTTAAATTTAAAACACATGAGTATCAAAACAAGAAAATCGTGGCTTGCTGCAGGTTTAACCGTGCTGCTTGCTAGTGGTGCTCCTGGTTTTGTTGCACCAAGCATGATGTCATCTGCTTTTGCACAGACACAGAAGATCACAGGTACCGTTGTTGATGAATTTGGCGATCCTATCATCGGAGCCAACATTCGTGTCGTCGGCACTTCTACTGGTACAATTACCGACATCAACGGTAAGTTTACAGTGGAAGCCAATGCTGGTAAGGACCTTGAGGTCTCGTTCATCGGCTATTCATCACAGGTAGTCAAGGCCGCTCAGGGCATGACAGTCACTCTTATGGAAGATGTACAGAAACTCGACGATGTTGTCGTAGTAGGTTACGGTGTTCAGCGCAAGAGCGACTTGACAGGTGCCGTTGCATCGGTCAAGGCTGAAGACCTCAAGGGACTCTCTACTACCGATGCTGCCGCTTCTCTTCAGGGTAAGGCAGCCGGTGTGCAGATCATCAACGGAGGAGCTCCTGGCGAAGGTGCTCAGATTCGCGTGCGTGGTTACTCTTCTAACTCAGGCAACACAGGTCCTCTCCTCATTGTCGATGGTGTACAGATGGATAACATTCAGTACCTTGATCCATCAATGATTCAGTCAATGGAGGTGCTCAAGGATGCTGCTTCTGCAGCTATCTATGGTGCTCAGGCAGGTAATGGTGTCGTAATCATCACCACCAAGTCGGGTGCGCAGGGTACAGCAAGCATTTCTTACTCGCTCAAGGCAACCATGCAGACACTCGGCAAGAAGGCAGACCTCTTCAATGCTGCTGATTATATTGACTATCAGACTTATATTGGCAACCTTAGCCAAGAGACACTCAATGCTGGCGGATATAATGGACAAGCCACAAACTGGTATGACGAACTGTTTGAAGGCAGCTGGTCGCTCCAGCATAACATCACCGTACAAGGTGGTAACGAAAAGGGTCATTTCCTCGCAAATCTTGGACTCGTTGACAATGACGGTATTGTCGTTGGCAGCAAGGATACTTATAAGCGACTCTCTGCTCAGATAAATGCTGACTACAAGTTCTTCAAGTGGTTTAATGTAAAGAGCTCGACTAACATCGAGAAGTGGAGCACAAAGTCGGTCAATAAGGGTTATAACTCTCCACTCAACGC
>SFEH01000073.1 GCA_004557315.1 Bacteroidales bacterium | reverse complement strand
CTTTGGAGATGGAGACGCAGGTTATAAGGCTTACCTTAAAGGCCGTTATGACTTCTGTATTCTTGACGTTATGATGCCAAAGAAAGATGGTTTCACAATGGCACAGGAAATCCGTTCGATCAATTCTGATATTCCTATTATCTTCCTTACTGCCAAGTCGTTGAAGGAAGATATTCTCGAAGGCTTCAAGATTGGCGGTGACGATTATATCACCAAGCCTTTCTCAATGGAAGAACTTCTTTTCCGTATTGAGGCAATCCTGCGCCGCGTAAAGGGCAATAAGGGCAAGGATGTCATCGCATATAAGTTGGGTGGCTTCACATTTGACGTGCAGAAGCAGAGCCTCACTTATCTCAATGGCGAGCCAGACAAGCTCACAACCAAGGAGAGCGACCTCCTCAACCTCCTGTGTTCACATGCCAACGATATCCTCGAACGTAACTTTGCACTGAAGACCATCTGGATTGATGACAATTACTTCAATGCACGCTCTATGGATGTCTATATCACCAAGTTGCGCAAGAAACTCAAGGAAGACAACTCTATCGAAATCATCAATATCCACGGCAAGGGCTACAAGCTCGTGGCTCCTGAAATTGAAGCAATTTCTAAATGATAAGGTTATGACTCGCGAAGAACAATGGATGGAAAACTACAAGGCTCTGAAGGCTTTTGTAAAGGAAAATGGACATTTTGCTCCAAAGAATACAACTTTGAGCAATTGGACTAAATATCAGCGCAGGCGCATCAACCAAGGAAAGATGCCGAAGAAGCAGCTCAAGCTCTTCAAAGCTCTCGCTGAAAGCCGAGATAAAAATTTCCAGCAAATAACGTTCATGGGCTAACATCATTGCTGCCAACTGTTGCAAATATATGCAGACTGTTGGCAGCAATGTTTTATCTATGATGTTTTCGCGCATGTCAGATTTTCCTTATTCGCCATTCCTGCGGATATAGGTTGTTGCAGCGGTTGCCGAGATTCTTGACAAAACCGAGTGGATGCTGACGGTAGGTGGGGATCACAAAGCCCTTCGGAGCATCGGCTGGCAAGGTGAAAGCCTGTCGGCGCAGGTAATCGAGGGCTGTCGGCATATCGACCTCATATCTTGCAAAAGCCTTGTCGGAGAGTATGGTCGAGAGAGCCAGATTGTGTGATGGGATAATGTCCTTGCCCTTCACCATCCCGAGTTCGACACCCGACTGCAGTACAAACAGTCCGCTGCCCACTATGGCATCGTGCAGTTCCTTGTGTGCCGTTGAGATTGCCGAAATCACACCTTCTTTGTTCTGTTCGAGCACCACATCGGTCGTGACCCAGTTTCTGATGTCTTTCTCCACCTTGATCGTGTTCATCTGTGGCTTCCTTGCCTTCATTGGCACTATGTCATCATCGTCCTTGCGGATTACAGCCATGAAGAGGCCTTCGCCCTTGGTGAAGTGAGGCATGAAGCGATAACAAGGATTGTTGCCGACCAGAGGCTTGTGGATGTTCCACGTCTCTTCAACAGGCACTTCGAGAGCTTTTCCTCCCAAGGAGTCGCAGATATATTCGACTATGCGCTCATCTTCGTCAATATTGAACGTGCATGTGCTGTAGATTAGCAAACCGCCTGGCTTGAGGCAGTTCCAGATATCGTCGATGATCTCGTGCTGAAGGGCGGCACAGCCTTTGACCTTCGCCATCGACCAGTCGGCTACAGCTCCTTCGTCCTTGCGGAACATGCCTTCGCCCGAACAAGGCACATCGGTGATGATGAGGTCGAAGGTGTGGCGCAGAGGTTTGAAGTCCTTTGGTGCATTGCAAGTCACTGTGGCATCAGGAAAGCCCCATTTGGTGATGTTCTCTGCAAGGATGCGTGCGCGACGGCGATCAATCTCGTTGCTTACTATCTGACTGCCTGCGGGCATGGCGCTGATGGCAGCCGTGCTCTTGCCGCCAGGCGAGGCGCAAAGGTCGAGACAAGTCACTGGCTCCTTTATCAGATGACGGATGACATGGGTGATGAACATGCTTGAAGCCTCCTGAACGTAATAGGCTCCGGCATGGAGCAGAGGGTCGAGCGTGAACTGTGGACGCTCGTCAAGATAACGGCCTTCGTCGCACCATCCCACCTTTGTGGCATTGGCAAAGTGAGCTTCAACCTCCTCGCTGTTCATCTTTGACACGTTCACTCGGATGCTCGTAGTCTGCTCGTCCTCGCTCAAGGATTTCACAAAAGCATCGTATTCTTCAGAGGGAATCACGCTCCTTATACTATCTAAAAATTCTTCTGGTAAATTCATATTGATAAAAATTTGCTCAAAATTACATCCTTTTCTTCGCTTTACCAAATATTTTTACTAAATTTGCGCAAATTTTAGTAATATGACACTCGAATTAGCAGTATATCTCATTCCCGTGACCCTCGGCGACACCCCGATAGAGCAGGTGCTGCCATCTCACAACCGTGAGGTCATCATCGGCATAAAGCACTTTATTGTCGAGAATATCCGTTCGGCACGCCGTTTCCTGAAGAAAGTCGAGCAGAGCATCAACATCGATGAGCTGACCATCTTTGAGCTCAACCAGCACACTGACCGCAACAATATCGACCGCTACCTTGACCCTGTCAGGCAAGGTCATCCTGTGGGCATCATCAGCGAGGCTGGCTGTCCTGCCATTGCCGATCCGGGAGCAGATGTAGTGGCGATAGCTCAGCGCAAGAACATCAAAGTCGTTCCCTTGGTTGGCCCTTCGAGCATCATCATGAGTGTCATGGGCTCGGGCTTCAACGGACAGAGCTTCGCTTTCCATGGCTATCTCCCTATTGACGATGACAAGAAGACGGCACGTATCAAGCTGTTAGAGTCGCGCATGTATGCCGAAGACCAGACGCAGCTTTTCATCGAGACGCCATATCGCAATGGCAAGATGATGCAAACCCTACTCGCGACCTTGCGGCCACAGACGCGCATCTGCCTTGCAGCCAACATCACATGTGCCGACGAGAAGATCGTGTCGCGCACGGTGTCGGAATGGCGAAAGCGCATACCGCAGAATGCTGCCGACGATGTCATTGCCCGCGAGATTCCGCGAGTCCCTGCCATTTTCCTTATTTATAAATGAGCCCATTTTCTTTAGTAACAAATCATTAACATTCAATTGATGAAGGTCAAATTCATGAGTCTGTCGAGCGGAAGCAGCGGCAACTGCTACTACCTCGAAGCCGGACGCAAGGCAATACTTATCGACGCAGGCATTCCTGTGCGCACCATCCAGAAGAACCTAAAAGAGAATGGCTTGTCGTTCGATAAGATTATGGGATTGCTCATCACTCACGATCACACCGACCATATCCGTTCGGCAGGCAGCATAGGCGAGATTTACCACATCCCTGTCTATGCCACCAGGGCTGTGCATGGCGGAATGGAACGCAACTACGGTATGTCGAAGAAACTGACCAATGCCTCGCGCCGTAACATTGAGCGTGATGTCGAGACTCTCATCCCTGGCACTTTTTTCAAGGTCACGCCGTTTATGGTGCCTCACGATTCCAACGACAACGTGGGCTATTACATTGAAGTGTGCGAGGAGGGCGATGCGCCTGTCAAGTTCTGCATTGTGACCGACTGCGGAGTAGTGACCGACGACATTCGTCATTATCTCTCAATGGCCGATCATATCGTAGTCGAATCAAACCACGACATCGACATGCTCATGAATGGTCCTTATCCTGTCTATCTAAAGAAGCGTGTCCGTGGTGAAGGAGGGCATCTCAGCAACAAGGAATGTGCCGAACTGATCCACGACATCTATCACAAGTCGCTCCGTCATCTCTTCCTCTGTCACCTCAGTCACGAGAACAATACGCCCGACATAGCCTATCGCACAGCCGAAGAGGCTCTACGCAAGGAGGGCGCAGCCATAGGTGAGGAGGTGGTGCTCAGCGTGCTGATGCGTAACTCCACTTCGCTTGTCTATACTTTCGGAGGATCGATGCCAAAAGAACCAAAACAACTCACACTGGAGTTCTGATTCATAATACCAACGATAACAGCAACTATGTATGAGCAAGATAACCATTGCAACAGATAGCCTCACTGCGGTCGATGCCTTCGTCACATGTGCCAAGTCACCGCTGATGTCTTCTGCCGACATTTCGTCATTGGCAGAAGCTCTCTCTTCATCGCGCAAGCCATTCCTCTTGCTGAAGATTGGCTCGGGAACAATCGAGATAACTGATCAGGAAGTGCTCCGACTCCAGAATATTCTGGCAGATACAGGAGCATCAATGACCTATTCAGATTTCCGCGAACTGTCAGCTGACACTCTCGCCGAAATGGAGTGCATAGACTATCAGCTCGGTAGCGTGCGCGACGATTTCGACTTTGGTCATCTTGTCATGATCAGAGCATGCGACTTCCTGTCTGTTGCCGATGAGTTCAAGTCGCTTACTTCTTGTGAGTTTGCTTCTTGGTACCAGATGCGACTGCTTCTGTCGCTCAAGACATTGCCTTTCCACATCAACGAGTTTCTTTACAGCTTCATCCCGACAGCTGAGGAGCACACCTCGCAGTTCGATTATGTCAACCCACGCAACCGCAATGTTCAGGTCGAATACGAGCGAGTCTTCACCGACTATCTCCGTCGTCTTGGCGCATGGATCAACCATAGCCAGATGAAGCCAGCCACTTTGCTCGACAGCCATTCGGAGGTGAGGGCATCGGTTGTCATACCAGTCTTCAACCGTGTCAGGACCATACGCGATGCTGTCACTTCAGCATTGTCTCAACAGACCACCTTCCCATTCAATGTCATTGTGGTCGATAACCATTCGACCGATGGCACCACCGAGGTGCTCAACGAGATAGCAAATACCGACAGCCGTCTGGTGCACATCGTTCCTGATGAGGACATGCTCAAGATTGGCGGATGCTGGAACAAGGCAGTCAGCTCGCCACATTGCGGTGACTACATTGTGCAGCTCGACAGCGACGATATATATAGCGGCACTGACACTCTGCAGCGCATGGTCGATGCTTTTACCGAGCAGGACTGTATGGCAGTGGTAGGCAGCTACCGCCTCACCGACTTCAACCTTCAGGAGTTGCCTCCAGGAGTGATCGACCACCGTGAATGGACAACTGACAATGGAATGAACAATGCACTTCGCATCAACGGACTCGGTGCTCCTCGTGGTTTCCGACGCGACCTTCTGCGCCAGCATCCTTTGCCCAATACAAGCTATGGCGAAGACTATGCAGCCATGTTGCGCATCTGCCGCGAATACCGCATTGGCCGTATCTACGACTCGCTCTACGATTGCCGCCGTTGGTCGGGCAACAGTGATGCAGCCCTCTCGCGTGACAAGATCAACCGCAACAACTTCTATAAAGACCGTATCCGTACAATTGAAATTCTGGCAAGAAAATGAATATCGAAAGTTTCTATCAAGAGCAGCTGAACCTCTGGCAAGAGTGCCGTGAGAGATATGAATCCCTGTCGCAGGCAAAACATAAGGACATCAGTCTTGGCAACAGACAATACACGCTTGTCTTCAATCCTGGGCGCATCAAGAGTGCTGCAGCCAAGGTTGAGTCAGGCAAGGTCGAACGACCATGCTTCCTCTGTCAGTCGGCTCGTCCGCAGGAGCAGCTGGCAATGACAGTGGTGACCTTGCCATTGAAGCACGAATACGACATACTCGTCAATCCGTTCCCAATCGTAGAGCGTCACTTCACCATCGTGTGCCGTGAACATACCCATCAGGACATCAAGGGCAGGATGTGGGATATGGCATTTATTGCCGATCTCATGCCCGACTATCTGATCTTCTTCAATGGAGCTTGTTCAGGCGCTTCTGCACCCGATCACATGCATTTCCAGGCTGTGCCCAAAGCCCTGGTGCCGCTTGTCTCATGGAGCAAGGAAGCGCAACTGGAGGCAGGTGTGACCGAGAAAATGCCAAATATCGACGATTCTGACTATAAGAACATCGTCACATGGACCGAAGGCGACCATTCCTATTGGCTCGTCATCGACCGCCGTCAGCACCGTCCTTGGCAATACAGTGCCGAAGGTACCGACCGTTGCCTCATCAGTCCTGCTTCGCTCGAGTTCTGCGGCATTGTGCCTCTGGTGCGCGAGGAGGATTTCGACAAGATGGATGCTGCTCTCCTTAGCGACATCCTTGGTCAGTGTCAGTTGAGCGAGCCACTCATCAAGGTTGGGGTAGTGGATGCTAAGCAGATCTTCTTCTCGGCTGAAGAACGTGTCCATGCGATGACCTATATCGATGAAGACCGCATCCTCGATGTGATGGACTACAGCACCAACCGTTCGGAGAAACGCGAGATAAGCGAATACTGGACTCATGCACAGCCTTTCACCATCGAAGGCGTCACCATAGGCAAGGACTTCCATTGGGAGCAGAGCGAGACTCAGGTCTTCAATGGCTCGCTTCATGTCATTGCCCGTCAAGGTGCTCTCCATGCCATCAACCTCGTACCTGTCGAGGAATATCTCAAGAGCGTGATCTCAAGCGAGATGTCGGCTACCAACAACCTTGAGCTCCTCAAGACCCATGCTATCATCTCTCGTTCGTGGGTGCTGCGGCAGATTCAGAACGCCAAGCATCAAGCCCCAGAGCATTATATTATTAATAATGTATATGCCAAGGCCGATGAACAGCTGTTTGCCGATATTCCTTCGTCTGATATTGTCGTGAAATGGTGGGATCATGACCAGCACACTCTCTATGATGTCTGTGCCGACGATCACTGCCAGCGTTATCAGGGCATCTCCCGTCAGGTCTCGCCACTTGTGGCACAGGCGGTTGAAGAGACGAGGGGAGAGGTGCTGCTTGACAGTGAAGGCAACATCTGCGACGCGCGTTTTTCGAAGTGCTGTGGCGGTGTCACCGAGTCGTTCGACACCTGTTGGCAGGATGAGGACTATCACTATCTGCAGTCTGTCGAAGATCCATATTGCAACACCTCCGACAGCGAAGTGCTGAAACTCGTCCTGAACGACTACGACCAGAAGACCTATGACTTCTATCGCTGGACAGTCACTCTCACGCAAGACGAGATCTCTGCCTTGTTCGAGAAGAAGACTGGACTCAAGGTAGGCACTATCCTCGAACTCATCCCGCTCAAGCGTGGCGCTTCGGGCAGAATAGAGTATCTCAAGGTCGTAGGCACCGGCCGCACTGTGGTGATTGGCAAGGAACTCTTCATCCGCAAGGCCTTCTCCGAGTCTCATCTCTACAGCTCTGCTTTCGACGTCACAACCAGCACAGTGGAAGAAGCCTCATCGTCAGCATCTCCACAGAAGACCTTTAACTTCAGTGGAAAAGGCTGGGGACATGGCGTCGGACTCTGTCAGATTGGAGCCGCCTGCATGAGTCTCAAGGGCTTCACTCACACCGAGATACTCAATCATTATTTTGCATCAGCAACCATCCACAAGATATATTAACGCGATATGCTTGACAAACCAATGATCACAATCGTAGGCCCTACGGCTTGTGGCAAGACACGCTTGGCGGTCGATGTAGCCTTGGCTTACGACAGCGAGGTGATAAGTGCCGACAGTCGCCAGTTCTATCGTGGCATGACTTTAGGCACTGGCAAGGATCTCGACGACTATGTGGTGCGCGATAGTCAGGGCAACATCATCCGTGTGGTGCCCTACCATCTCATCGACATCCGCGAACCCGGCTACAAGTACAGCATCTATGAATACCAGAGCGATTTCCATCGCGTCTATGACGATATGGTTTCGCGCGGAAAGATTCCTGTGCTCTGCGGAGGCAGTGGACTCTATGTCGAGTCTGTCCTTCGCGGCTATGAGATGCACGAGGTGCCAGAGAACCCCGAGTTGCGCCGTCAGCTTGAGGGCAAGAGTCTTGCCGAACTTGAAGCCATACTGAAGACCTACAAGACACTCCACAACACCACCGACACCGATACGGCCAAGCGTGCCATACGAGAGATAGAGATACGCGACTACTACCGCACTCATGCCGAGCAGCTCACGGGCTATCCGGCGGTCAAGAGTCTGGTCGTAGGCATCAACATCGACCGTGACGTGAGGCGCGAGCGTATCACCAAGCGACTCTACGAGCGACTTGAAGCAGGTATGATCGACGAGGTGCGCGGACTGCTCGACCGAGGCATTCAGCCCGACGATCTCATCTACTACGGACTGGAGTACAAGTACCTCACGCTCCACGTCATCGGCAAGCTCTCATATCAGGAGATGGTGGATCAGCTCGAGATTGCCATCCATCAGTTTGCCAAGCGTCAGATGACATGGTTCAGGGGCATGGAGCGACGCGGAACGAAGATTCATTGGATCGATTATGCCGAGCCGCGCGAAGCAAAAATTGCCATCGTACGCCAGCTTTATGACGAATTTCAGGCAAAAACATAGACCGCTAACGTCTCAAAAAAGCATGATAATAATGAAAAAACGCACTTTTTTGTAATTTCGCCAAAAATAATGCAATTTAGACTTTGCAGATTAATTCATTATTATTATCTTTGCAGCAATATTCTTAATGGTCAACCCTTAAAATAGTAGTAATAAAGTGGATACTTTTTTTAGAACTCATAAGTACCTGGTCGAGCATGTCTATAGCCCGGTACGTAGAGAATTGATGGAAGAAATCAATTGGACCAGCCGTCTGATTGGTATCAAGGGTAGTCGAGGTGTAGGTAAGACAACCTTCTTGCTCCAATATGCATTGGAGAAGTATGGACCGGATGATAGAAGGTGCTTGTACATCAACATGAACCATTTCTACTTCTTTACCCACACTCTCCGAGAATTCGTCTCTGCTTTCCAGCAGCAGGGTGGACGCACTTTGCTCATCGATGAGATATTCAAGTATCCAGGTTGGAGCGAAGAGCTGAAGTTTATCCATGACCAGTTCCCACGCATTCAGATCATCTTTGCGGGCTCGACAGTGATGCGCCTCAAGGATGCTAATCCTGTGCTCAATGGACTCGTCGATTCATACAACCTCCGTGGCTTCTCGTTCCGCGAATACATCAATCTCGTAGCTGGTACCAACTTCCGTCCATACAGCTATGAGCAGATTATTACCAACCATCAGCAGATAGCCACAGAGATAAGCAGCGTCATTAAGCCGCTCTCTTATTTCAAGGACTACATCCACCATGGTTTCTATCCGTTCTTCCTTGAGAAGAAGAACTACAGCGAGATGCTCATTAAGAATATGAATACCATGCTTGAGGTCGATATTCTCTTCCTCAAGGAGATAGAACTCAGCTATCTTCCAAAACTCAAGAAACTGCTTCATATCCTTGCACAGGAGGCTCCATGTTCGCCTAACGTGAGTCTTTTGGCAAAGAGCATCGAGACCAGCCGCGCCACTGTGGTCAACTACCTCAGCTACCTCAAGGAGGCACGTCTCATCAACATGCTCTACTCGGTCGATGAGCAGTTCCCGAAGAAGCCGGCTGTCGTCTATATGCACAACACCAACATCCTTTATCCGACATGTCTCAACGAAGTGGAGCCTCGTCAGCTGCGCGAGACCTTCTTCTACAATATGCTTCACAAGGACAACCGTTTGAACAAGTCGAACGAACGTAACGTTCAGTTCCTCATCAACCAGCGCGACCGTTTCCGCGTCTGCGACTGGGTGGTGCGCACAAAGAATAATCCAGAGTATTACTATGCTATCGACAACCTCGAGATTGGACACGACAACGTGATTCCACTCTGGCTGTTCGGATTCCTATATTGATACGTGTATATCATTTTTATATTTTTAATCATTTAATCAAATTCACAATGGCTAAAAAATTCATGACATGTGATGGTAATACAGCTGCGGCACATATCGCGTATATGTTCTCAGAGGTGGCTGCTATCTACCCTATCACTCCATCATCTCCGATGGCTGAAAATGTCGACGAATGGGCTGCACAGGGCCGTAAGAACATCTTCGGCGAGACAGTCCTTGTTCAGGAAATGCAGTCTGAAGGTGGAGCTGCTGGTGCAGTTCACGGTTCACTTCAGGCAGGCGCTCTCACTACTACATTTACCGCATCACAGGGTCTTCTCCTGATGATCCCTAATATGTATAAGATCGCAGGTGAGCTTATCCCATCTGTGTTCCATGTTTCTGCTCGTACGCTGGCTTCTCACGCTCTCTGTATCTTCGGTGACCATCAGGACGTAATGGCATGCCGCCAGACTGGTTTTGCTATGCTCGCTGAGGGTTCAGTACAGGAAGTTATGGATATCTCTGCAGTTGCTCACCTCGCTACTCTCACAAGCCGCGTTCCTTTCCTCAACTTCTTCGATGGTTTCCGCACATCTCACGAGTATCAGAAGATTGAGGTTGTTGACCAGGAGGATCTCCGTCCTCTTGTTGACTGGGATGCTGTTAAGGCTTTCCGTGAGCGTGCACTCTCTCCTGAGCATCCTGAGATGCGTGGTATGGCCGAGAACCCAGATGTGTTCTTCGCTCACCGTGAGTCTTCTAATCCATACTACGAGGCAGTTCCAGATATCGTTGCCAAGTACATGGATCAGGTTTCTGCTATCACTGGCCGCAAGCACCGTCCATTCGACTACTACGGAGCACCAGATGCCGAGAACATCATCGTTGCTATGGGCTCTGCTACCGAGTGTATCAAGGAGGTCATCGATTATAAGGTTGCACAGGGCGAGAAGGTAGGTTTGATCAGTGTTCACCTCTACCGTCCATTCTCTCTCAAGTACCTCAAGGAGGCTCTTCCTGCTTCTGTCAAGAAGGTTTGCGTCCTCGATCGTACTAAGGAGCCAGGTGCTAACT
>SFEH01000222.1 GCA_004557315.1 Bacteroidales bacterium | reverse complement strand
ATATTGAAGGCTTTCCCAGGCGAAGAGAATCTTTCAGTTGTTGTAGGTCACGACTGCCGCAACAATTCGCGCCTCTTTGCTGAGACTGTTGCTGCTATCTTCTCTGCAAACGGCATCAAGGCTTATTTGTTTGAGGGACTCCGTCCTACACCAGAGATTTCTTTTGCTATCCGTGAACTCGGTGCAAAGGCTGGTGTGAACGTTACAGCTTCTCACAACCCGAAAGAATACAACGGCTATAAGGCATACTGGAGCGACGGCGCTCAGGTATTGGCTCCGCACGACAAGGGTATCATCGACGAGGTTAACAAGGTGACTATTGACGACGTAAAGTTCGAAGCTAACTGGGATAAGATTCAGATTATCGGTGGCGAGATGGACTACGATTATATGACAGCTGTTCATTCTGCTATGATTGACCAGGATGTTATCAACCGCCAGAAGAATCTCAATATCGTTTATTCTGCAATGCACGGCACAGGTCGCGTTATCGTTCCTCTCTGCTTGCGCTCTTGGGGCTTCCAGAACATCAATGTTGTTCCTGAGCAGATGGTTGTTGACGGCAACTTCCCGACAGTTGTTTCTCCGAACCCAGAGAACGCTGAGGCTATGACACTGGGTATGAAGCTTGGTACAAAGCTCAATGCCGACTTGGTTGTAGCTACCGACCCTGACGCTGACCGTCTTGCTATTGTTTGCCGCGACGATAAGGGTGAGTGGATGATTATCAATGGTAACCAGACTTGCATGATGTTCTGCTACTACATCATCGAGAACAAAAAGAAGCTTGGCAAGCTGAAGCCGACAGACTTCCTTGTTAAGACTATCGTAACAACAGAGGTTATCGCTGAAATCGCTAAGAAGAACAACGTAGAGCTTCGCGACTGCTACACTGGCTTCAAGTGGATTGCACGTGAGATTGCTATCTCTGAGGGCAAGCAGGACTACATCGGTGGTGGTGAGGAGAGCTTCGGCTTCCTGCCTTACGACAAGGTTCGCGATAAGGACGCTCCAGCTTCAATCTGCCTTATCTGCGAGATTGCTGCTTGGGCTAAGGACCAGGGCAAGACTCTCTACGACCTCTTGATGCAGATTTATCAGGAGTATGGCTTCAGCAAGGAGTTCACAGTGAACGTAGTTCGCCCGGGCAAGACTGGCGCTGACGAAATCAAGCAGATGATGGCTGACTTCCGTGCTAATCCTCCTCAGGAGTTGGGTGGTAGCAAGGTGGTTCTCTGGAAGGACTATCAGGCTCTCACAACTACAAAGGCTGACGGCACTGTAGAGAAGCTCGATATGCCTACAACAAGCAACGTGCTCCAGTGGTTCTGCGACGACAACACTAAGGTTAGCGTTCGCCCATCGGGTACAGAACCTAAGATCAAGTTCTACATCGAGGTTAAGGATCCGTCATTCAAGTGTGCTGGTTGCTACGAGCGTTGCAGCAAGGCTGCTGACGAAAAGATCGAGGCAATCAAAAAGTCGCTTCATCTTGACTAATAGCAATGTTGCTTCTTCGGAAGCAGTTGCTTTGAATATACAATAATGATAAGTCCACTTAAAGATATGGCCTAACCGGACATTCCTTAAGTGGACTTTCTTTTTATCTTTTTCAACTCAAATCTTCATATTATATAATGATGAGAAAGACTCTGGTTTCTATTCTTTGTCTGGTGGCATGTGCGTTTCATAGCATGACGTATGCTACCGACTTCGCCTCAAAGGTGAATACGCTCATAGGTACCGATTACACCGGTAATACTTATCCTGGAGCGCAGGTACCTTTTGGCATGGTGCAGCTCAGTCCTGACAACGGATTGCCTGGATGGGATCGCATTGCAGGCTATTTTTATCCCGACAGCACTATTGCAGGCTTCAGCCACACCCACTTGTTGGGAACGGGTGCCGGCGATTTGTATGACATTTCGTTTCTGCCAGTGACGTTGCCGTATAATGAGGCGGAAGAGCCGTTGGGCATACACTCGCGTTTCACTCACAAGGACGAAACTGCACACGCAGGCTATTATCAGGTGCGC
>SFEH01000221.1 GCA_004557315.1 Bacteroidales bacterium | reverse complement strand
CTGTATTACAAGGTGAATACGGATCTGACCATCGAGATTGCTAAGCATGCGCAGGCGAATGGGGTGAAGCAGTTTATCTTCATGAGTTCGATGATCGTATATAAGGAGACGCAATCGCTTAAGGGCAATATCATCACGCCCGACTCTCTGCCTGCTCCAAATGGGGTGTATGGCGACTCGAAGCTCAAGGCGGAGGAGGGAATAAAAAACCTTAACGGTAACGTTAACCTTAACGATAACGGAAGCAGGATGAAGGTGTGCATATTGCGGCCACCGATGATCTATGGCCCTAACTCGAAGAGTAATCTGTTGCGATTGGGAAGACTGGGAACGAAGGTGCCGTTTTTCCCAAACTGGAGAAACAAACGGAGTATGCTCTATATCGACAACCTCGGGGAGTTTGTTAAGCAGGCGGTGTTGCGAGAGCTGGAGGGTACGTTCTATCCGCAGAACCGCGAGCTGTCGGCTACTGTGGATATCATTCGCTTCTTTGCCAAGGCTGCTGGTCATAAAATTTGGATCACGAAGCTGCTCAACCCGTTTGTGTGGCTTGGCTCGTTTGTGCTGCAACCCATCAACAAGATGTTTGCCGACTCGTATTATGTGCCCGAGATGTCGGAATATCCGTTCGAGTATCAGATTGTGAGCTTTGAGGAGAGCATGAAGAGGATGACGAGGTGAGATTTTTGACGTTAACGTTAACCTTAACGATAACGATTGTTAAAGAATAAAACACGTAATGAAAACGATAACGATGGCGATAGTTAAAGACCTCGGAAGAACAGCAGGAGGAGGCGAGCAAGCAGGAGGATGAGGGCGAGGGCTCCTATCCAGCTGAGGAGTTTTGCCCACCAGGGGATGTGGCGTTCGACTTTGGTTTCTACTACTCTAACTTCATAAGGAATGCTGTCGTGCTGTACCTTAAAGACCGTATCACGCAATAGCTTGTAGCGGAACTCGGTATTGGTTTCCCGAATCAGCAAGGTGTCGTGTGTGCGATCGGTATATGAGACGTTGTTGATATATACGGAGTCGTACTTTACATTACTCAGATAGAGGGTGTCGCGGGTCACATGCTCTGCCACTTGCAGGGGGCGATGGGAGGCACAGCCTGTCAGCACGTGGGCTGACAGGAGTGCTATGAAGAGGGTTTCAAGCGCCAAAAGGGTTGATTTCATTTTCTGCCTCCTTTCTGCATGAAGTGGATGACCTGATGGCGGTTCTTGCTTTTGTTGGCTCGGCAGGAGACGTGGATCCAGTAGATGCGTCGGTCGGTGGTCTCCTTGATGAGCTGGTCGTAGTCGCAGTTGTTCATAATCCAGGTGAACCATCGGTCAAGGATGTCGGTGTTGGTGAAGCGCTGGCCTTGCTTGCCCGTGAAGTCATACTCGGGAATGCGGATGTCGCAGGCTTCTCCAAGGGTGTGCTGTGAGGAATAGACTCCTCCAACTTTGATGTTGAGCTGTGGGCAACGGTAGCCGCTGCTTATTATAATCGGCTGGCCCGCGAACTCGCGGAGGGGTTCGAGAATCTCTTTGCACAGCTGCTCGAGGGCAGGGATGAAACGAGATGGAACGCGGTTGTCGATGCCAAGCTTGGTGGCAATGGCTGAGCGCTCGAACTCGGAGAGCTTGAAGTGAGGTGATAAAAGTAAGTCTTTCATAATGGATTAAAGAATAAAACAACTAAAACATATAAAACTTTTTTTTTGAACACGGATAATACGGATATAACGGATAATTAGTCGAGTGTCAAAATCAGTTCAATCCGTTCAATCCTTGGTCAGACAATTATCGAATCGTCAGCGTGACTTCATTGCCTCGCTCGAGGTTCTTGCGGATGCGGTCATAGAGATTGTCGAAGGTGAATCGGGAATGCTTGAGGCAGCCGGGGACAAGGTATTCGCCTACGAGGATGCTGCCGTCTTTGCGATTATAGACGCCATTGCCGGGCAAGAGCATGGGGCAGATGCGATTATTGATTACTGATGACTGATTACTGATAGGTGTGATCAGGGGCATCTTGCGGGCATACTGG
>SFEH01000072.1 GCA_004557315.1 Bacteroidales bacterium | reverse complement strand
GGCGAGAATATCCAGAGTGCATCCGCCTCTGCTACTTTTTCCCTCACTCTCTTGACCGCTTCGGGCGCAGGAAACTCGATGTCCTGATTCATCAGCGGCACATCCGAATAGTCGAGATATTCCACCATCGCACGCTCCGAAAGCATCTGCTCCACCTCTTTGGCGAGCTTCTTGTTGAACGATTCCTTGCGCAAAGAACCGATGATAAACAGTATCTTCTTCATTATATGTCAAAATTTGAAATGTATAGGTCTTGCAAACTCATTTCTGTTCATTCAACTAATTTTTGGGTACTACACTTCCGCGATCAGTTTGACACTTTAACAACTATGACAGTTTTTATTTTTTTGTATAAAAATGTTATTCGCCTAATGCAGAATAATATATACGAGCCTGCTGATAGTCTCTTTCAGCTTCGAGTGCCTTGATGCGCATGTCGAAGAGATCGGAAACCTCAATGGTGTATTCGACAAGCGAAATTTCGCCCTCGGCAAGTGCCTTGCGGAGCAATGGATAGGATGAAGCATTGACAAGCTTGTTCTTGATGTCCTGGGCAATGTCGAAGTAGCGTTCTGTTCGAAGCTTCTGTGCTGCTGCAATCTGCTCAAGCTGATACATGGCATCTTCTGCCTCGCTCTGGGCTGACTGAACCTGCAGGCGGGCACGCTTCACGTTGCGCACATTTCTCCACAGCGGTATGCTTAAGCCGACAGTCACTCCACGCCATTCCTCATCGTCGGTGAGCTCTGCCATATATCCTGCTGTGATCGAAGGCATCGACTGTGAGCGAACCGAACGCAGTTCGTTGCGTGCAATGAGCTGCTGCTGTGCGTTCTGTGTCTCCTGCATCGAACGGAGCGACATAGGGTTGCTGATGTTGAAAACCTGATAGTCGGTGCCCTGATAATCGACTTCGGCTCCTCCGCATATGGTCTTGAGCTGAATCAGAAGAAGATCACGCTCAGCTGTGAATCGCGAGGTCTCGGTCTCGACATTGGCAAGCGAGAGACGCGCACGGTTGACCTCAATCTTGTTGGCATCGCCAGCCGCAAGTCGCTTCTCGTAGGATGTGGCAAGCTGACGTTCCTGAACCAGTCGCTCGTTGAATACGGCAAGCGCCTGATTGTAGTAGGTGAGCTGAACAAGCAGGTCGATGGCTTCCAGACGAGTCTCGAGCGTGAGCTGCTGATACTGAAGGTCAAGACTCTCCTTCTGCGACTTGGCAAGACGATGGCGATAGCCGAAGACGGTGGCAAGATCGAACGACTGATTGACGCTGAAGTCTCTGCGCTTGCCCATGGCGGCATGGTTGCCATTGAGATAGTTGAAGCCAACTTCGGGGCCTTCGAGGGCATTCTCCATCATAACCTCCTGCTTGGCAGTAGCCGTGCGGTCAGCTGCTGCACGGAGCGTGGTGTTATGTTGCTCGACAAGCTGCAGGATCTCTTCTACAGTGTTCTGGGCTGTTGTCCCAAAAGCAAGGAGTCCGAATGCCAATACTGATATTATTTTCTTCATATTGATTGTTGTTTATCTGTTGTAGGTTTATAGACCAATGGAGTGATGAACATATTGAGCAAGGTAGAGCTGATGAGGCCGCCGAGAAGCACCTTTGCCATCGGACTCTGAATCTCGTTGCCAGGCAAGTCGCCTCCGAGGGCAAGCGGGATGAGCGCCAATGCCGAAGTGAGGGCGGTCATGAGGATAGGCGTGAGGCGGTCGAGCGACGAATCGATGATGTAGCGATGGTCGGTCTGCTGATGCCAGTTCTCATTATACTTGTCGATGAGCAAGATGCCGTTGCGCGTGGCAATGCCAAACAGCGAGATGAAGCCGATGATGGAAGGAATGCTGACCACACCGCCTGTCATGGCAATGGCAAACACGCCTCCGATGAGGGCAAGTGGCAGGTTGAGCAGAACCACGCCTGCCTGATGGGTATTCTTGAACTGAGCGTAGAGAAGGAGATAGATAAGCACGATGCTGATGCACGAGATGAGCATGAGGATACGGCTTGCCGACTCCTCGCTCTCAAACTGTCCGCCATACTCGACATGATAGCCTTCGGGCAATGCTACGTCAGCAGAGATACGGTTGCGGATGTCGCTGACGGTGCTGCTGAGGTCGCGTCCCGACACGTTGCACGACACTACGATGCGGCGTTGCACGTTCTCGCGGTTGATGGTGTTGGGACCGACCGATGACTCGATGTCGGCAATATACTCAAATGGAATCTTCTGTCCGTTGGCATCGACCATCATGCTGCGGATTGATTGGATGGCATCGCGATCGTGGCTTGCAACCTTGACGGTGAGGTCGAACGCATTGTTGCCCTCATAGACGGTGCTCACAGCCTCACCTTCGAGCAGGACGTGGACATAATCGGCAAACTGGCTCGGTGTGACACCATACTTTGCCATCATGCTGCGACGAGGAGCGATGCGAAGCTGCGGACGCTCGACCTGTTGCTCAACATTGAGGTCGGTGACTCCATCAATGTCGGCAATGGTGCTCTTGACCTGATTGCCGAGAGTATAGAGCTTGTTGAGGTCGTTGCCGAAGATCTTGATGGCGATATTGGCCTGCGTGCCACTCAACATGGCATCGATGCGGTGGGATATAGGCTGTCCGATCTCGATGCTCACGCCTGGAAGCACCTTGAGTTTGTCGCGCACCTCGTCCATGAATTCATCGCGGTTGCGCTTGCCAAGTTCAAACGGAGCTTCGATCTCGCTTGTGTTGACACCGAAAGCATGTTCGTCGAGTTCGGCTCGACCTGTCTTTCTTGCCACTGTCTTGATCTCAGGCACTTGCATCAGCAGTTCTTCAGCCTGTCGGCCTATCTTGTCCGACTCATCGAGTGCAATGCCGGGGAGCGTAGAGATGCTGATGGTCAGCGAGCCTTCGTTGAACGGAGGCAGGAAGGTGCGACCGAAAGTAAAGAAGAGTACTATCGCCACTAAAAACAGCCCTATCGCAGAACCGAGCACCGGACGACGATGGTCGAGAGCCCATGTCAATGCGGTCTCATATCTTGCTTTGAGCCATGTCACGAGTTTCGGGTCGTTCTTTGGCCGTTCAGGCTCTGCGCTATTTCCTACATTCTTGAGTAGGAAGCTACAGAGGACAGGAGTCAGGGTCAGAGCTACTATAGTAGATGCGAAGAGGCTGAGGATGAAGGCAATGCCGAGAGGTACGAGCATGCGACCCTCCATGCCGCTGAGGAAGAACAGCGGAAGGAACGACACCACGATGATGAGAGTAGAATTGAGGATTGGCATGCGCACCTCGCGCGAGGCATGGAAGACTATGTCGATCAGCTGCTTGGTCTTGAGTTTGCCTTCGTCTTGCGCCTTGGCTGCTGCCTGACGGATTCGTTTATACACGTTCTCGACATCGACTATGGCATCATCGACCAGCGAGCCAATGGCAATGGCCATACCACCGATGCTCATAGTGTTGAGCGTCATGCCCATGAGGTGGAGCACGATGATCGACACGAGCAATGCCAATGGGATGGTGACAAGCGAGATGACCGTGGTTCGCCAGTTCATCAGGAAGATGAAAAGCACAATGACCACGAAGAAGGCACCTTCGATCAGAGCTTCCTGAATATTGCTGATTGATGCGTCGATGAAACGTTGCTGGCGGAAGATCTCGCGGTCGATGACAATGCCTTGAGGTATGGTCTTCTGTATATCGTCGAGAGCTGCATCGAGCTTGGCAGTCAGTCGCTCGGTACTCACGTTAGGCTGCTTGGTCACGGTGAGGAGAACAGCGGTCTTGGCATTGTTCGATGCAACGCCTGTCTTCGGAGTCTTGGCTCCCACCTCGACATCAGCTAACTGGTTGAGGAGCACAGGCACGCCATTGACGCTTTTCACCACGGTCTGACCTAATTCGGCAACATCCTTGGTCGATAGCACGCCACGGATCAGATACTCATTGCCATATTCATATAATGTGCCGCCCGACACGTTCTGGTTCATCTCCTGAACGGCATCGAGGATTTCCTGCACGCTCACGCTGTGATGGCGCAGTTTCTCGGGATGCAGCAGCACCTGGTATTCTTTCTCATCGCCTCCCATCACGGCAACATTCGCCACACCGCTGATTGAGAGCAGGCGAGGACGGATGATCCAGTCGGCAATCTCGCGCACATCGAGCATCGACAACGATTCGTTGCCTTCGTCGATGGTAAGGCCTATGATCATCATCTCGCCAAGGATAGATGACTGCGGACCCAGGGTTGGCTTGCCGACGCTTTTGGGCAATGACTCACCGATGGCAGAGAGCTTCTCGGTCACGATCTGACGCGCACGGTATATGTCGGTGCCCCAGTCGAACTCGACCTGTACGATCGAGAAGCCAGTGGTTGATGACGAACGCACGCGACGCACGTTGGTTGCACCATTGACAGCCGTCTCGATAGGGAAGGTCACGATGCGCTCCACCTCCTCGGGCGCCATGCCGTTGGCTTCGGTCATCACCACCACCGTAGGGGCATTGAGGTCGGGGAAGACATCGACTTCGGCATTCTTGGCTGTATATATGCCGATGACCATCAGCACCACAGCTGCAATGAGAATGGACAATCGGTTGTTGAGCGAAAACTTGATTATTCGGTTCAGCATAGCAATAAGGTGTTAATGCGAATGATTATGAGCGTCAGGAATAGCGCCAGTAGCTCCAGCCATCTTGACCTGACTGACTCCACTCACCACAACATTGTCGCCCTCGGCGAGTCCGCTCAGGATCTCGACACGGCGGCCATCCGAAGCTCCGAGGCGCAGTTCACGTCGCTCGTAGCAATCGTCTTCTCCCTCATGCTTGATGTAGGCATAGAACACGCCTTGTGCCTCGCTCAATGCCGAGACTGGTATGGTCAGCACATTGTCGCGGCTATGCATGATGAGCCAGATGTCGGCAAAGGCACCAGGCACTACGCTGCCAGTATTGGAGAACTCGAAAGTCACGGGGATATAAGCCGAACCTTCGTTGGCAATCTTGCCTATTGCAACAAGATGTCCGCCCATCTCATCAAGGCTTCGTGCAATCTTGTCGTAGCCCATCTTGAAATTGGCGGAACGCACGTTGTTGAGCACCGGGAAATGCTTCTCAGGCACCTCAGCACGGAGCTGGAGGTTGCAGCTCTTGGTGACCGTAGCGATGATTTGTCCGGCTTCGACATATTCGCCTTGCTTGACCAGAACCTGCTTGATGAAACCCGTGAGAGGCGACGATACGGTTGCGCCACCATCGTCTCCGCCATTGCCGGCACGGACAGCAAGAAGGGCAGATTCATATTCCATCTGGGCACGCTCGAACTCTTTTTGCGAGATGATGGAGTCGGCAATGAGGCGTAGTGCTCGTTCGTATGCCGACTTGGCAGTGGCAAGCATGAGATTGCTCTGGGCGATGGCATCTCCTCCGGCAATGTTCTTGCCCGAGACTCTTGCCAGTATCTCTCCGTTGCTCACTTCCGATCCTTCCGACAGATGGTCGCGAGTGAAGGTGAGAATGCCTGAATTGCGCGCCACAACTGCCGACTCGTCGCCCTGTGCAGCAAGTACCTGTCCGCTCACCCGCACTACCTCGGCAAAACTGCCAGGCTTGATCTTCTCGGTCTCAAGTCCTGCCATTCTTGCCTGCTCGGGCGAGAAGGTGATGATGCCGTCCTTGTGCTCGTGGTCATGGTCGTGGTCAGCCTCTGCTTCCTGGACGTGACTATGTTCGTGATCGTGGTCATGTTCGTGATCGTGGTCATGCTCATGATGGTGCGAACCGCAAGCCGAGAGTAGGACTGCCGTTGCCGCTGCAATCGAAAATAAGCGGGAAATCTTCATAATATTATCTAATAAACAATTAACTTTTCAAAAAAACGGCACAAAGATGGTTAAATAGTTTTGCAACTCAAATGCAAATTTTGCATATTGCTCAAAAACTGCTTATCTTTGCCCAGATTTTAAGTATTTTTTTACTCAATATATTATTGTTTGATAGTTTTTATGTTTGATTTTGCAGCTATCTCGACTCTGCCTATAATATTATTGCTTGCAGCAATAGGACTGATTTGTCTCATCTTTAAGAAGAAATGGATTGGCCTGTTTGTGCTGCTTTGCTCTTTCGCTTTCAACTACTATACAGAGTCGATCCCTCTGAACCCTCTCAATCTTATCAGTTTTGAAACGAAAGGTAAGGGATTCAAGATTCTGACATATAACATGTATTCGGCAAGCGACTATTACAGGGGCGTGAAGGAAGATCCTCGCGACTTCAGTGCCTTCCTGCTTGAGCAGGATGCCGACGTGATTGTGCTCGAAGAATATTATCCCGATCTGTGCCTTGCTCTTCGCGACTCGTTGCTCAAGACTTATCCATACATGGAGTATCAGAAGCAGCACTGCTCGAACGCGGTCTTCAGCAAGTATCCTTTGACAAACTGGAAAGAGATGGAGATAAGGCTCGACGAAGATGCTGCTGACTTTCACAAATTCACGAGAGCCAAGAACCTGGATGACCTGCGTCAGATGGCGAGATTTCGCTATAATGCCAGTGTGACTGTCAATTTGCCAAACGACAGTATCCGCTTGATTACCTGTCATATGGCATCGAACCACTATGATCAGGTACGCGAGGTTCAGGGCGATTCTGTACCTCTCAAAGAGCGTGTCAAGACCTATATGAAATGTGTCGCCGCGGGTAATCTTGAGCGAGAGGTTGAAGCTAAATACATCATGGAGGAGGTGATGGAATATCGAGCAAAGGGCGTGAAGACCATCGTGCTCGGTGATATGAATGCCGTTCCGGGCAGTCCGCCAATTAGAACTATGCGCAGCGGAGATCTGTTGCGCAATGGCTGGTGGGAGAAGGGCTTCGGACCAGGACTGACTTTCCATAGCCATCATGTGATGCATTTCCGGCTGGATCACGTCCTTCATACACGCGACATCATACTGAAAAAAATAGGAGTAGCCAATGTTGACTACTCCGATCATAAACCCGTGATTGCCGAGTTTGTCATTCCTGTGCCAGCAGAGTCCTGACAATGGCTCTGTCGGCATCACACCACTCAAGGTCCATGATGTCTTCCTTTTTCAGCCACATGCTGCCCACGTGTTCCTTCAAAGTGAACTGACGGTTCTTTGCCGAGCATGAATATGCCGACAATGTGATGATGAAATCAGGATAGGTGTGAGTCACTTCACAGATTTTGTCACCAATGTTGACTTCGTAGTCCATCTCTTCCTTCAGCTCTCTGCGCAGGGCTTCTTCTTCTGTTTCCCCCTCTTTGATCTTGCCTCCAGGGAACTCCCATCGGAGCGATGTGTATTGGTATCTGGTGATACCTCTCTGCATGCATAGCAGTTTGCCACGGTTGGCAATAACGGCAGCTACAACATTAACATGTTCCATTGTCGAGAATCTTCAAGTAGTCAGAAAAAAGTTATTGATTCATTTTGACGGCAAATTTATAAATAATTATAGTTACTTCCAAAAAAAGATTGAAAAATATCTATTTTACCATCTATAAATTTCTACAATTATCACGAATTGACTTTTTCAGTATAGGTAGATGTCTCGCCATCGCGAATTATTACAATATTGAAAGTGCGGGTCTCTGGCATGGCTGGGTATGAGCCTTGGCGAGGGTGTATGGTTAGCTTGCCAGTCTTGTCGTCCCATGAGAATCGGGTAAGGGCAAAGGCTCCCGACTCGCAGTTATAGTTGTCGCCCTCGTCTTCATATAGCCAGTATTCGGCATCTGCGCCTGCATACACGCGAATTTCGAGAGGCTCATCTTTCTGCTCCATGGCATATTGTCTGACAGATCCCATCGGGATGATGCTGCCTGCCTTCACAAAGACTGGGATATTCTCTATTGATACGGGAGTCTCGACAGTGCGTCCGCCATGATAGAACGAAGAGTTGTGGAAATCATACCATCCTGCCTGTGTGTCAGGTAGATAGGTGTGGTAGCTTGTCACTCCAGGCTTGACTATCGGGTTGATGAGCAATGACTTGCCAAACATATATTCGGTATCTTGACGCAGTGCTTCGGGATCGTGAGCGAAGTCGAAGATCAGTGGTCGCATCATGGTGCTGCCTTGGCGAGTGACCTCCGAAGCCGCAGTGTAGATGTATGGGAGCAGGCGATAGCGCAGCTCGAGTTGTGCCTTGATGATGCGCTCGGCTTCCTTGCCATAACGCCAAGGCTCGGTGTCGCTCATGTAGCCGTGGATGCGCATCAGAGGGAGGAAGGTTGCACATTCAACCCAGCGTATCAGTCGTTCAATATAATCTGGATCCTGATACTGATTGCTCCACGGACGGAAGAATCCGCCAGCATCGTATGTCCACCATGGGTGTCCTGCTGCCATAAGTCCAAGTCCTCCTGCTATCTGTCGGCGCAGGGTCTCCCAGTCGTTGCCCACATCGCCCGACCACAATGTTGAGCCATATCGCTGAATGCCGGGGAAGCCACTGCGCGTGAGTATCATGGCGCGTCGCTCTGGGTCGTCCTTCCTCAATCCTTCATATACAGTCTTGCTCACTAGCAACGGATAGACGTTCTGCACCTGCTCGCCAGCGAGAGTGCCGTTGGCTACAGTCCTGCCCACGAGGTCATCGTTCTCTGGCTCGGTTGCATCCTGCCACCATGCATCTATCTTATGCACGAGGAGCTTCTCGCTGAAGTTCTGCCAATAGGCATTGGCTGCATCTGGATTGAAGAAGTCTATCCATGTCGTGCCTGGGATATAATAGCCTAGGCCTTGCATCTGTTTGCCAAGGTCTGAGGTGTCGTCGATCTTTGACCAGACGGAAAGCATGAGTCTCATGTTGAGGTCATCGTGCAGTTGCCGGGTCAGAGCCGATGGGTCGGGATAGTGGTCTTCGTCAAACTGCATGGCATTCCACCCATATTTGCCCCACCATTGCCAGTCCTGCACTATGACATCGATGGGCAGCTGCTTCTGGCGAAAGGTGTGGGCATTGTCAAGAATCTCGTCTGATGAATGATAACGTTCACGGCAATGGATGTAGCCCAATGCCCATAGTGGCATCATGGGCGAGTTGCCTGTGAGGGCGCGGTAGGTGGAGATTATTTCGTCGGCGGAACCGACGAAAACGGTGTAATCGACCTTGTCGGCAACGGGGGAGTTGAAGGTCGTGGTGTTATCTACCTTGCGCAGATGGATCGATGGCTTGTCTCCGTCGGTGAGTTCTGACATGAAGGTGTGAGTGCCAGCCTTCAGGTCGATATTGACTGATGTGGTAGGAGGGAGCCAAAGGTTATTGACATCGATGATGGTGCTGTCATCAACTGCAAGATTGTGACGGCGTGCCATGGTCTGGCCTACGTCGAGCAGCAACGCATACTCGCCGTCTTCGGCTATCTGTATTTCGGCCATAAACTTGTTGCTTTGGCGCACTTCCTTCTTTCCGCCTTCGGTCGAAGTGACATTGACTATCTCCACATCGCCCTTTGCCTCCTGACGTTCCATATCGACTTTCCATTCCGAAGGGTTGTATTCGACCATGCCGTAATTGTTCCACAGCAATCCATAGCCCTTGTTGGATAGCATCATAGGGATTGAGATCTGGGTGTTGACCTGGGTGAGTCGCCTGCTTACTCCTCGCAGGTTGCCAAGACCGTCTTGGAACTGTCCAAGACCAGTGATGTATTCATCGTCGGGCGAGTCGATTACGATGCTTGCCCTGTAAGCCTCCTTGCCCTGCACTGTAGTAGGAGCAAGGTCGTGCTTGCTGATGGTTGTGACCAGACAGTCGTTTTCATCATAAATAAAGACCTGCTCAGTCTTGGTCGAGACCTTGACTTGCATCGCGCTTGCCTTCTGTTCTTTCAGATCTGGATAGAGCCATTCTTCTGGCAACTGGTATTTATGTTCTTTGGCATATTGTATGCGCACGGCATTCTTGGCAACTGGCGTCAGGACCAATGTGCCATCAGCAAATCTCATCTCTGTGCGCGATGAGATAGTCTTCATTTCATCCGAGCAACTGCTCAAGGATATACAAGCTATTATCACTCCTGGAAGGAGAGACCGATGGTGTATCAGATTTTTCATTGATATGTAGTGTAGTGTATGAATTGTTTTGGCAAAAATATACAATATCTTTCAATTTGCCAAATACTTTTTTGCATCTTTCACTAAATACAACGAAAATGAAAAGAAATGTTTCGTAGTTGCAAGCCGGTTGCTTGCAAAATGTCTGTTTATTTCAGAGTTGAGCCAATCCTTTTGTCAAGGTATTGCCTGAATGTGTCGCGATAAGCGTCGGTGACGCGGATTATCTGATCACCAATATACACGCAGTCGTTGCGATCGACCGAACGGATATTGCCAAGAGAGATGATGAACGAGCGATTGATGCGCATGAACCCAGACGAAGGGAGAATGGTCTCGGCATTCTGCATCGTCATGTGCGTCACGAGAGGCGAGCGCTCGTCCTTAAGATAGAATTTCAGGTAGTCCTTCATTGCCGCTACATAGAGAATCTGCTTTACTGGCACCTGATGAAGTTCGCCATCGACTCTGAGGAAGATGGTCGAAGGCTCGTCTGTCGGTGTTTCCTCAGCCGAAGCCACATTGTCCGCAGCCAATTTCATGGCAAAATACTGACGCGCTTTCTCAATAGCCGACTGGAACTTGGCATAGCGTATCGGCTTCAGCAGAAAGTCGATGGCATTTACCTCATAGCTGTCGAAGGCATAGTCTTTGAAAGCTGTGGTGAATATGATGCGCGTGCGCTGGTTGTCGATCGACTGTGCCAGTTCCATGCCATCGAGGTCTGGCATCTGGATGTCGAGCAGCAGC
>SFEH01000071.1 GCA_004557315.1 Bacteroidales bacterium | reverse complement strand
AACAAAATAACAGGCAATTATGAATAATCGAAGAATAATAGGTATTGGAGAGACCGTCCTCGACGTTATCTTCCGCAATGATCAGCCAATGGCAGCGGTGCCTGGTGGCAGTGCTTTCAATGCAATGGTCTCTTTAGGCCGATCGGTAGGAATGGAGAACCCTGAAATTCCAATCCTGATGATAACAGAGACTGGCGACGATCATATCGGCGACATCATAGTCAAGTTTATGCGCGATAACAATATCTCGACCGATGCAGTAACTCGTAACAAGGGTACGCAATCTCATATCTCAATGGCTTTTCTCGACGAAAAAAACGATGCGCAATATGAGTTTTACAAGGATTACGCCAACGCAAGTCTGAAAGCCGATAAGGTTGCAAACGTAGAGTTTAAGGATGGCGACATTGTGCTTTTCGGCTCATTCTTTGCAATCAATCCAGTGTTGCGACAATATACTCGCAAGCTGCTTACCTCCGCCCACGATGCAGGAGCAATACTATATTACGACCTCAACTTCAGGAAGACACATATAAAGGACATTCCTGAAGTAATGGACAACATAGTCGAAAACTTCGAACTTGCAACGATAGTCAGAGGCAGCACCGAAGATTTTGGCTATCTCTTTGGCACATCCGTACCCCAAGAGATATATGACAAGCACATGCGCAAGCACTGCGATTTGTTTATCTGCACCGACAGCTGCCGACCTATATCGCTTTTCACACCCAATATCTCGGCACAATACCCAGTGGAACAGATCACAACGGTCAGCACGATTGGGGCAGGAGACAATTTCAATGCAGGATTCGTCTATGGAGTCATCCAGCAGAATCTGACAAAGACAGAACTGTCAGCTATTGACGAAGCGGCATGGAGCGAGCTGATTGCATCCGGACAGTCGTTCTCGAAAAAGGTTTGTCAGAGCATCTTCAATTATATTGAAAAATAAGTATGGTGTTTCCGACTGATAAGTACCATACTTAGCAACCAAAAGTACCACACTTTTAAATCAAAAACACTATGTTTTCAATGCCTTTGTCACACATGGTGTTGGTTATGCCTAATCGCTTTCGAGCAAGAGCTTATCAGCTGAAGAACCTCGCTGGAACACATATATTCCAAAGTCCGACATTGTTGCAAGCATATATTCTACGATCGTTGCCTGCACCTTCTCGTATTCTTCCCACACCTTTGTCCGCGAGAAACAATAAAGCTGCAAAGGAATACCCTCGTCACTTGCCGACAGCTGGCGTACCATCAGCGTCATCTTATTGTTGATGTCTGGGTTCTTCTTCAGATACATTTCCATGAATCCTCTGAATGCCTGCAGATTGGTAGCCGATTCTTCTTGAGCACTCTCAGGCAGATACCCTTTCTGCTTCCATTCCGAAAACTCGACTGGCGAACAGAATCTCACGCTGTAGGCATTGATATTGACCGAACGGTTGATTCTTCGTCCTTGGCTCTGAGTCATGCCTTTCCAGTTCTGGAATGTCTCGGTCACAAGAGCATAAGGAGGAATTGTCATTATCGTATTGTCCCAGTTCTGTATCTTCACCGTCGTCAAAGTCACCTCAATCACCACGCCATCGATATTTCGTCCTGGCATTGCAATCCAGTCTCCAGGCCTCAACATATCATTGACCGAGAGCTGCACGCCTGCCACCAGACCCTTGATGCTATCTTGAAAGACAAGCATCATGACTGTGGCAAACGCACCGAGTCCTCCGAGTAGCAGCATAGGCGACTTGTCGATCAGGATCGAAGCCATGGCAATTGCCCCAAGGAACCATATCAGCACCTGAAAAGTCTGTGACAATCCCTTAAGCGAACGTGCCTTCTCGTGTCCTCGATAGACAAACAGCTCATAGAAAGCATCGACCAGAGTGCTGAGAAAGCGGCACACATTGACCACAATATAGATCAGCATGAATCGTTCGACCACAACCTGAGCAGTGCCCTTTAATGCAAAAGGCAAGGCAAACGCCATCAAGACAGGCGGCAGAAGAGAGCAAAACGACTTGGTTGCCTTCTCGCTCAATAGGATATCATCAGTCTGCGTGCTTGTCTTCGACACTATTTTCCTGATGCCAGGGACAATGAGACGCGACAAGATAATATCAACAAGGTAAGCGGCAATGATGATTCCTGATATGAGAGCCAATCGCCACCATATATTCATGTCAACATTGTCAACACCTATATTATTATCTATCCACTCGTTCATATGCCCATGTTTTTTAGACGTTTACAGTAGCTTCTGCAGCTTCTTCACTCTTTCGCTCGTAATATCTTGTCATAATGAGATAAGCTACAATGTCAGAGAATGCAACAAGCACCAATGCAGGAAGGACTCCAATACAGCAGAGGATCAGACCAACGATGATGATGAAGATCTGAACCAGGCACAGACCGATAAGAGTCATCGAATTGCCTCGTGTCATCTCCCACGATGCTTCGATATGGTCGAGGATACCTTCGTTAGGGCAGTCAATGGCATGAATATTTGCACAAAAAAGGCGTGCCTGAAGAAACAAGCCTGGAAGAATGCAGCAGAGATAGCCCAAACCGACAATAATATCAACGAGAAAATTGACCACTACATATTTGACATATACCGATAGGTCAAGTTTCCAGTGACTGAACGAAATCTCGTTATCTGTTCCCTTCGCCAATTGCAACATGCAGTTGCACAAGCCAAGGAAGAGCACGGCACTTAGCACGAGTTCTACCACTGTTCCCATCGGATTAGAAAGATAGAGACTTTCGATGGCAGCTATGTTGTTGGTCTGCAATGCCGTCATCAGCACATCAGGATCGATAGGAGGAGCCATGAGCCGACCTACTACATTCTGAAGGAAAATAATGGCGAAATAGACAATAACAAGAATCAGTCCATATCTCTTGACCAGATCCCAAGCGCGGTCAATAACATCGGAAATTGATAGATAAACCATAGTATTATTAAATTAATATAAAACAAATCTATTGATTGACAAACAGTGTGCAGATAATCATTGTCTTGAAAAGAAGCACAAAGCATTATTGACATGAATTATTGTAAGGCAAACTGATTGAAATCGATAATGTTTCTGACTACCCCCCATACAGCAAATATCACCATCACCGCAAAAATCGTTTTGTTTGAATAGCAGATTCTCACGACCTTCCAAGTTCTGGCTTTATGGGAGAAAGCGCCAATCATCAGCAACAAAAAATAAGGCAAGAGACAAAACAGCACGGGATTCAGCCAGAAAGCCCCTGTCACATTGCCATGAAGAAGAGCGATGAACATTCTCTGTCCTCCGCAGAATGGGCAATCATAGCCCGTCAACATATATAGAGGACAGGGAATGAGCGTCATTGTCAGAGACTACCTTTTGCTCGTTTCAGTTCCATAAGATGTGCCTCGGCACGCACGAGGTCTTCAGGCGTGTCGATGCCTACAGTCTCGATATCCACTACGCGCACGGTAATGTTCATACCGTTTTCAAGCCAGCGAAGCTGTTCAAGGCTTTCAGCCTTCTCAAGCGGAGTCTGAGGCATGGCGGTCACACGGGCAAGAGCCTCCGGACGATAGGCATAAAGACCGATGTGCTTGTAGAAAGTCTGCTTGTCGAGCCATTCCGACTGATCCACTCCACGCAAAAAAGGAATGACACTGCGACTAAAATAGAGAGCCTGACTCTGCTTGCCTATCACAACCTTAGGGCTGTTTGGATTGAGCAGCGCCTCCAGTCCGTCTTCCTTGTGGAAAGGCTTGACTAATGTTGCGATGTCGGTGGTTGCCTGCATAAAGCAGTCTTTGACAGCCTGAATCTGCTGTGAGGCAATGAAAGGCTCGTCGCCCTGAACATTTATGATCACGTCATACTCAATGCCCAGTGCCTCTGACACCTTCTTATATGCCTCCTGGACTCGGTCGGTACCACTCTTATGGTCAGCCGAAGTCATAACGACACGGCCATTGAACTTCTCGACAGTGTCATAGATACGGGCATCGTCGGTTGCCACGACTGCCATATCTACCAAAGGTGAAACTTTCTCATAGACACGCTGTATCATAGGCTTACCACCAAGCATTGCCAATGGCTTGCCAGGAAAACGTGTGCTCGCATATCGAGCTGGAATAATAGCTATTACTTTCATGATAATTGTCAAATAGGTGGAAAACGTAATTTTGTCTGATTGTCAAGAGATTGGTTGTCAGAGTGTCCTGACTTCTTCTACTCCCTTGATCTGTTCGATGATGCGCATAGCCTCCGACAATTCGAAAGCAGAAGGCACCTGCATCCTTACTCTTGTCGTCACAATATAATCGACAGTTTCAGTATGCAGAGCATCGATCGACAGATGCAGGGTGTTGCTGATTACATTGACAAGGTCAAACAAAAGTCCGTCACGGTCGATGCTGCATATCTCAATGTTGGTCGGATAGGTGCGGTTTGGCAGGATTGGCAGTTCGACTGCCACAAGCAAGTCGCCCTCCTTAGCCGAACGCGAGATAGCGGATTTGCAGTTGCGCTTGTGCACAACAATCTTATTATCCTTGTTCTTGAAGCCTGTGATTTCATCGCCAGGCAATGGGTTACATTCTGGGCATAGCTCGTATGGGAACTCATCTGCACTGACACCATTCTTCGAAAGCGAGACATTGACCGCACGGCGTGCCTTATAGGTCGTCACATGCTCAAGCCAATGTGGTTCAGGAAGCGACAGCATATCCGTACCAACCTCGACACGGTCGCCTCGCTTCAGCGTTGTGAAAATACTGCTAAGATGACCGTTGATGCGGGCATATTTAGCGTGATTGCCTATATTTGTGTGAATCTCATAGGCCATATCGAGCACTGAACTACCCTTTGGCAGAACGATGCTGTTGCCCTTTGGGGTAAAGGTGATGATGTCGTCGTTGTAGAATGAGCTTACCACCGACTCCATAAAACCGCCTTCCGAACCTGACTGTGCAATGTCGCGCAATACCGAGCGGAACTTCTGAACCCAAGCCTCAATGCTCTCCGTACTGTCAACCACACAACCGAGGACCGAATTGCGATGCATAGCTTCGGTCGCAATATGTATCTCTGCCCATCCGCCCATGTGAGTCATCACCTGGGTGTGCAAAGCCTGATAGCCGTTCTCCTTTGGCTGGTCGATGAAGTTGATCATGCTATAAGGACGTTCCTTGTAGAGATCGGTCACGATACTGTAAATGGCAAGACACTCGTTCTTCTCTGAAGTGTATTTCTCAGGATTGTAAGGGAAGACAATGTCAATCTGATGTACATGCTCCAGTTCCTTGAAGTTGAGACCTGTGTCCTGCATCTTACGCCACAGAGCATAGACAGAACGCGGGCGTGCTGTCACCCTCGCCATGATACCTTCTTTCTCAAGTGACTCCTTGATTGGGACGATGAAACTGGCTATGTCTTCCTCATGGATCTTCATGTAGGATACGATCTTCTTCTCTATACGTTCATATTCCTGAGGCGAACGGAACTTGAGCGACAGGTTCTCAAGCTCTGACTTGATCTCATACAAGCCGAGGCGGTTGGCAAGCGGAGCATAGAAATAGTCAGTTTCCGACGCAATCTTCATCTGCTTGTCGGTGCGCATACTACCGAGCGTACGCATGTTGTGCAGGCGGTCGCTCAGCTTGATAAGCAATGCACGGATATCATAGTTGATCGAATCGAGCATCTGTTTGAAGTTGTCGATCTGCTTGCTCACCTTGTATTCGCCTGAATCTTTCTTGGTGAGGACATCAACAAGGAAAGCCACATCATCGCCGAAAGCGTCACGTATATCTTCTATAGTATAATCGGTATCCTCGACAACATCGTGCAACAATGCCGCCATTATACTGTTGGTGCCAAGGTTCAGTTCAACCAAAGCCGTACGCGCCACGCTGATAGGATGAGTGATATAAGGTATTCCACTCTTCCTGAACTGCGTTGCATGAGCCTTTGCTGCCAACTGATAGGCAGCCTCGACCCTATCAAGGTCTTCAGCGGGCAGAAGCTCTGCGGCTCTTTCCATCAGTTCCGCATGCATCTCATCGACCATACGTTTACCTTCTTCTGGAGTACATTTGCATTCCATATTATTACTTCTTTGCCGTTTACTGTTTGTTTTGCCAAACGATGCCATCAGCAGGCATTGTATTGGATTTATTCTCTATTTTTTCAATTTCTTCAACCACGCTCATCAGCTTCGACCTTATCGAGCTTAGCTTCAGGATCACCTCCTGCCGAACCTCTTCGTCACTTTGCTTGTTGCTGAGCCTTTTCTTGGCACCAGCCACCGAGAGACCTTCCACGCGCAGCAATCGATAAATCATCGCCACATTGTTCTGCTGTCTCTGGTCGTAGAGCCTAGAGTCGCCGCTTGTGCGTTTTGGACGAAGCACGCGCGGAAAGTCCTTTTCCCACTTCCTCAACAGCTCGACCGAGACCTTGAACTTTGCAGCCACCTCTCCTATCGAGAGATATTTCTTCCCGTCGGCCGAATCCGATCCATTGGAGCTTTTCATAACATGCTAATCCATTACTTGTCCGACATTCTCTGATTTCTGGAGCATCTGCTCATACTGTTCCGGAGTCAGATCCATAAAATAGTAATGAGCAGGATTCTGTATCACACCTCTAAGGGAAACTTCGTAATGCAGATGCGGACCTGTTGATTTGCCTGTGCTACCAACCTCGCCGATCTTCTCACCTCGCTTCACCGTCTTCCCTTTTCGGGCAATCACCTTCGACAAGTGTGCATATTTGGTGCGATAGCCATAGCCATGGTCTATCTCTATGCAGAGGCCGTAGCCGCTCTCGCCCCAGCCAGAAAGCACCACCTTGCCATCGCCCGTGGCAAAGACATCGGTGCCCTTCTCTGCACTAAAGTCCATGCCAGAATGGAACTTCCTGATGTTGTAGATTGGATCAACTCGCCATCCATATCCGCTTGCCATGTATTTAAGCTCCTTGTCTTTGACGGGCTGAATAGAAGGGATATGAAGCAATCGGTCTTCCTGATTGCGGCAGAGTTCGGCCACCTCGTCGAACGACTTTGACTGAAGATACAACTGGCGTTCAATCACATCCATCTTCTGTGATACTGACAGCACAAGGTCAGCATCGGTGAGCGACATCAGCGAGTCATAACGCTGTGCATTCTTCACAAGGGCATTGCGGTTCTCGCGACCGATAGGATCGCCCTGTAGGATTACGCGATACAGGTTGTCGTCACGTTCGCCTATGTCGTCGAGCACTTCAAGCGCATCGTCGAGACGCTGATTAAGAATTTTATATTTCTGCTTCAGCATTTCATGTTCTCGCTCCAGTCGCCACTCTGACGGCGAGCCCACCCAGAAGATGAACCCATAGAGCAGAAGAGCACCTATGATAGTGCCCGATAACAGATGTCGGCCCACCGTCTGGACGTGCATCCAAACCGAGGGCTTCCGACGTTCGTAGCGCCTTTTCTTCTTATTGTATCTGAAGTGAATCCAGTGAGCCACTTGTCAAAAATTCCTCTGTTATCCTATTTGTTCGACCTATAGTTTTGCAATTACAATAGTGCAAATATCAATTATTTCTTGGATTATAACAAATTTTTAGCGTATAATATAACATAGTTAAGCAAAAAATTATTATTTTTGCGCGCTAATAATGGCAAATAAAACAAAATACAAGATATACAAAATGATGACAGCTAAAGAAATCCGCGAATCATTCAAGCAGTTTTTCGCATCCAAAGGGTGTACAATCGTACCCTCTGCCCCTATGGTAATAAAGGGAGATCCTACTCTTATGTTCACCAACGCTGGTATGAACCAGTTTAAGGATATCATTCTCGGCAATGTTGAGAAGAAGTTCAGCCGTGCAGCCGATTCACAGAAGTGCCTTCGCGTTTCGGGAAAGCACAACGATCTTGAAGAAGTAGGTCACGACACCTATCACCACACCATGTTTGAGATGCTCGGCAACTGGTCGTTTGGCGACTATTTCAAGGAAGAAGCCATCTCATGGGCATGGGAATATCTCGTCGATGTCCTCAAGCTCGATCCAAAGAACCTCTATGCAACCGTGTTCGAAGGCAGCGAGGAGGAAGGTCTGGAGCGTGACAATGAGGCTGCAGCCATCTGGGAGCGTTTCCTTCCAAAAGACCACATCCTCAATGGCAACAAGCATGACAACTTCTGGGAGATGGGCGATACTGGACCTTGCGGACCTTGCTCAGAGATTCATTTCGACAGCCGTTCGGAAGAAGAGAAAGCTCAGGTGGCAGGACGCGACCTCGTCAACCACGACCATCCTCAGGTGATAGAGATCTGGAACCTCGTGTTCATGCAGTACAACCGAATGGCCAATGGTTCGCTCGAGAAGCTCCCAGCTCACGTTATCGACACTGGCATGGGCTTCGAGCGTCTCGTTCGCACCCTTCAGGGCAAGACTTCAAACTACGATACAGACGTGTTCCAGCCAATCATCAAGGTCATTGGAGCTCTCTCAGGCAAGACATACGGTGAAGACGAGAAGACCGATGTGGCAATGCGCGTACTTGCCGACCATATTCGTACCATCGCCTTCGCAATCACAGATGGACAGCTGCCAAGCAACGCCAAGGCCGGCTACGTGATCCGCCGCATTCTCCGTCGTGCCGTTCGCTATGCCTACACCTATCTCGGTCAGAAGGAAGCTTTCCTCTATAAGCTCATCCCTGTGCTCATTGAGACAATGGGCGATGCTTACCCAGAGCTCATCGCTCAGCAGGAGCTCATCGTCAAGGTGATCAAGGAAGAGGAAGATTCATTCCTCCGTACTCTCGAAAACGGCATCAAGCGTATCAACGCCATCATGGAGGATACCAAGGCCAAGGGACGCACAGTGGTCAACGGTCACGAGGCATTCACTCTCTTCGACACTTTTGGTTTCCCTCTCGACCTCACAGAGCTCATCTGCCGCGAGAACGGACTCACCATCGATGAAGAGGAGTTCAACCAGAACATGCAGGCTCAGAAGGAACGTGCCCGCAATGCTGCTGCCGTGGAGAATGGCGACTGGGTTGAGGTCAAGGCAGGCACTCCAAAGTTTGTGGGATATGACTTCCTCAAGAGCGAGACCGAAATCCTCCGCTACCGCCAGATCAAACAGAAGAACAAGACCTTCTACCAGATTGTGCTTGCCGAGACTCCATTCTATGGCGAGATGGGTGGTGAGGTCGGAGACCGTGGTTACATCGAGGCTGATGGCAAGAAAGTGCAGGTTATCGACACCAAGCGTGAGAACAACCTTCCTGTCTGCATCACTACAGCATTGCCAGAGGATGTCACAGCAACCTTCACTGCCGTTGTTGATGAGGAAGCACGCATCGCTACTGAGTGCAACCACTCGGCAACCCACATCCTCGACTATTGCCTACGTGAAGTGCTTGGCACACATGTTGAGCAGAAGGGCTCGCTCGTCACTCCTGACTCTCTCCGTTTCGACTTCAGCCACTTCCAGAAGGTTACCGACGAAGAAATCCGCAAGGTTGAGCACATGGCCAACAAGATCATTCGCCAGAACATCCAGCTCGAAGAGCATCGAGACATGCCAATCAGCGAAGCTATGGCGATGGGTGCCATAGCACTCTTCGGCGAGAAGTATGGCGACTCAGTACGCGTCATCAAGTTCGGTCCTTCGGTCGAGCTCTGTGGTGGTTGCCACATCCCATCGACAGGACAGATCGGTATGATCCGCATCATCTCTGAGTCGTCGGTTGCCGCTGGCGTTCGCCGTATCGAGGCTATCACAGGACAGAAGGTCGAGGATATGCTCGATGGTCAGCAGGATATCATGCGTTCGCTCAAGGAGACATTCAACAATGCTCCAAACCTCATCTCTACTATCAAAAACATGGTAGCAGAGAATGCTGAGGTAAAGAAGCAAATCGAGCAGTTCAAGCGCGAGAAGGAGGTTGAACTCAAGAAACAGTTCATTGCAGGAGCAACCGAGCTCAATGGCATCAAGGTGGTTCGCATTGGTGGCGACCTTGAGCCAGACTCTGTGCGCAACATCGCTTTCCAGCTCCGCGCTGAGAACCAGAACCTCATAGTCGTTGCTGGCACAGCATTTGCTGGTAAGCCAATGCTCACAGTAGCGGTCAGCGACGACCTGCTCTCTCACTTCAACGCAAGCAACCTTGTCAAGAGTGCTGCCAAGCTCATTCAGGGCGGTGGTGGCGGACAGCCTCATTTCGCTCAGGCAGGTGGCCGCAACTGCGACGGCTTGCAGACAGCAGTCGGCACAATCCTCGATGCAATCAAAGGCTAATCTCAATGTGTGATTATTTATTGACAAAGAATAAATGAAAAGATTTCTTTCTGTCCTGATGACATTGTTCCTGTTCTGCAGCCCAGTGTTGGCAGATGCAGGCATTACATTCAACAAGAAGAGCCATGACTTCGGCACCATCAACGAGCTTGATGGTGACGTGACATGCGAGTTTGAAGTCACCAATACCGGCAACTCTCCTCTCCTGTTGCTCCGTGCCGTATCAAGCTGCGGATGCACAGTGCCAGAGTTTCAGAAAGAGCCAATACGCCCGGGACAGAAGGGAATCATCAGAGTCACATATCACGCAAAGGGTCGTCCCGGTCCTTTCACCAAGTCAGTACGCATCTACGATAACAGCAAGCCCAACCATGTATCGCAAGTCACTATTACAGGCAACGTGTTGAGCAGCCGTACGGTCGAAGACAACTATATCTACCAAATTGGTGGAGGACTCCGCATCAAGACTCGCGCGCTCAATTTCTTCGATGTCTATCCAACCAAGGCCAATCGCACTCGCACCTTGCAAGTCTATAACGAAGGCAAAGAGCCCGTTCAGCTCTCGTTCCGCGATGTCCCTAAACACATATACATCGACTGTGAGCCAGAGATCATCGAGCCAAAGAAAGAAGGCAGGATACTCATCACCTATCTCACGGAAAAGGTGAAAGACTGGGGT
>SFEH01000220.1 GCA_004557315.1 Bacteroidales bacterium | reverse complement strand
GTCGCTGCCTCCTTCGGTAATGCCTGTATCAGCAGGTGGGTACCACCAACAGAGGATGACACTGACCACAAGGGGCTTGAAGAGTTTCATGATGTCGATGGGCTCATGCTTCACCATCATCTTGTAGGCCATGCTGCCAGCAACAATGATGGAGAACAGTGCAGCCAGTGCCATACACATCTGTAATATCCACCAGAACGGCCCCTGCGAGCCTGTGAATGTGGCATCACATAGGAACTCGTTGGTCTGGAATATCACATCATCAATCTCCTGTTCGAGGATATTGATACCGAAATCCGAGAGGATGTTTGAATCTGCCATATATCGTTATCTTTCAACTATGTTTTCTGAATCATCGTTATCTCCATCACCAGTGTTGCCACCTGCATTCCTGCGTCCGGCATCACGCCACCTCTCATGAGCGGCCAAGGCGTGGGCTGCTATGTTGCTGCGCCTGTCAAGGCGTGCAGCCAACAGGGATGCTGTTTTCTTCTTGTTGCTTAACTGTACCAGAAAGGAGACAAGGGTCTCGTTCTGCTGTGATATGTCAGCATAGATGGCAATATACTGCCTCTTCCTTTGGGCATTTGGCATATAGGCATCCTGTGTCTCCTTGATGGCTGTCTTGTACATATTGCGGTATTCCTCCCATCTTGATTTGTCAGCTACTGTTCCACCAGCACCGACGATGCGGTTGATGTTTTCCTCAAAAGCTGCGAGCTTGTCTGTTATCTTGCTCCCCTCGGCGAGCCAGGCGATGTCTATCTGGCGGTCTGCCACATTGAGGGCTTCAATCTCTGCTCTCTGCGTGAGGTAAACCTTGATGCTGTCAGCGACATCTACTTGCTGATAGGAAGACACACCTGCGAGTGACCTGAAGCCAAGCTTGTTCTTGCGAGCTGCGCTCTTCTGATAGCTGTTGTGAAACACATCGTAATAGAAGGCTGGTGTCAGTCCTCCTACACCAATCTCCTGAACCGTTATCTGATTCATCTTTGTGGCATCATGATTGTAGGTCACATAACTCTGCGCTGATGAGTTAAGGCATAACATTATCATACCTACACAAGACGCTGAACGTAAAAGTGTTATCCTAAACATATTATTCTTTTGTTTAACGTTATCCTAATATCCCAAATACCCGGCTCCTTTCCATCTGCCGAAAGCGTCGTTGACAATTTCAAGCTTTGTCTTGGCTCGATAAACCTGCCGTTTCCAATACCCGATGCGCACCTGTATGTACCTCCATGTGTCAAAGTACGCCTTGTTCAGATGCTTGCGGATGTTGTCAAGCGAATTGTTGATGTTCGTAAGAACGAGGAGCAGGTCTGACGTAGTGCAGGCGGCTGCTCCTGTGGCATACAGCACCAAGTCGCTGACGGACTTATACAGGTTGTCGCCTTCTTCTGCTATCTTGGCGATTGCCTTCATGTTGATGGTGACAATCATGGTGTCTGTACTCACAACATTGCCTCGCTCCAGGCATTTCTCCTTGAAGTCGCTGAGCATGTCCTTGTAGTCACCAATCCGGTCACTGATGTTCTCGTAGGTGTTGTAAACATTCAGGCTGGTGCGTAGCGACTGGTAAAGCACATCTATGACATCAAAGGCTCTTGTATATTTGTCCAGCTCTTTGTTGATGTCACGGAACCCCTTATTGGCATCACCGCTATAGTCATGCAGCAGCTTGTTGCTTGCCTCCAGCGTAGAACGTACCAACAACAGGCTTCTCTGTTCCTTGTGGTCGTTGATGTAGGCTTCCACAGAAGTGACATCAAAACTGAACTGGGCATAGGCAGAGGACGGCAGCAGTGCAAGCAGGCATACCATGAGAGCCAGTATCTTATTGTTCTTCGTCGTCTTCATCTTCTTCATCATATTTGCCGTTATACGTATCTGAATGTGCGCTGTTGGCAGCATGACGCAGCCAACGCTTCCTGCATTTCTCTATGAGTGTAAGCCTTCTTCCTTGGTCTGTGTCGAGAGGGGCTATACTGCGAAGTATGTCTATGATGGAATGCTTGTAGTGCATCATCTTCTCCAACGACACAAGGTCGGCATAGATCTTGGTGAGACGGC
>SFEH01000070.1 GCA_004557315.1 Bacteroidales bacterium | reverse complement strand
CCGCATTGCTGACTCTGCCACAGGCGACCGTTGGTACAGTTGGATGAAAGAAAACCTCCCCTACGACCAGCTCATCAAGGAACGTGCCCACAAGTCTTCTAGCACGGTCTGGATCCATGTGAGCCTAAGGCGCGACGAAGCAAAGAACCGTAGGCAAGCAAAGTGCATAAACAAGCAAAGTGCATAAACAAGAAAAAATCATAAACAAAATGCCTGAATAAGCAATATGCCTGAATAAGCAATATGCCTGAATAAGCAAAAGCCTAAATAAGTTCGGCAATAGTCTGAAGCAGCATCGGTACGTCGATAGGCTTGGCAATATGGGCATTCATTCCTGCCTTGAAAGCTGCCTTTCGGTCTTCCTCGAACGCATTGGCGGTCATGGCAATGATCGGAATGCGCGACTTGGATTTATCTTTCAGCGCGCGGATGGCGTGGGTGGCGTCATAGCCATTCATGCGTGGCATCTGGATATCCATCAAAATAATGTTGTAATAGTCAGGCTCGCAATCCTTTATCCTTTCAACGCAAGCCAAGCCATCAGCCACACGATCGACCTCGATGTCATTAGCCTGCAGAATCTCGATGGCTATCTCGGCATTGAGGTCATTGTCTTCGGCAAGCAGCAACCTTATGCCCTTGATCGACTTGAGATTGATAGCAGGTTCAGCCTTCTTCTCTGGGATCTGGTCGGCAGGAACGATGCGATGCGAGATGGTCACGACGAAAGTGGTGCCCTTGCCGAGCTCACTGCTGACTGTGATCGTGCCTCCCATCATTTCGACCAGTCGCTTCACGATCGACATGCCCAAGCCTGTGCCGACGATCTTGCTCTCGGTGGTGCTGCTTTCGCGCGTAAACTCTTCGAACAACGTAGGCAGATACTCGGCCGACATGCCGACTCCCGTGTCGCTGATTGTGGTGCGGAAGGTGGTATAGGCAGGATCTGGATTGCCAATCTCGATGGTATTGACGGTCACTGATTTGCCGGAAGGAGTATATTTGTAGGCATTGGAAAGGAGATTGATGAAGATCTCATTGAGCTTTGTCTGGTCGCAATAGACCGATTGGGTGTGGAAGTCGAACGAATAGGTGAAATGCAGGCCTTTCTTCCTCATCAGTTCGTCGAAAAGCTGAAAGACATCGGCCATCACTTCCTGTGGGTTGTGAGGCTGCTCGGAGAGAACTGCCTTGCCGCTTTCGATGCGCGACATCTCAAGCACGTTGTTGATAAGGCCAAGAAGCATCTTGCTCGATGTATGGATCTTGTTTAGATAATTCTTGGTCTTGAAATAGTCGATATGCACACTCTCGACATGCTTGAGCAGCAATTCGGTATAGCCGATGATGGCATTCATCGGGGTGCGAATGTCGTGGCTCATATTGAAAAGGAAGCGAGTCTTGGCCATATTGGCGCTCTTGGCTCGTTGGTGTTCGCGCTTGCTAAGGAAGAGCAGCACAGCGAAGACCAGCAGGATAACGACCAAAATAAGCATCAAAGTCACTGAATTTGAGTGCAGGAAGTCGGCAAAGGTGGTTGTATAGACTTCGTTGGAATAATAGGTCAGCGCATTGTGAATGTCATTGACCGGCAGGAATTTGGTCAGTCGGCTCATGATGGTGTAGAACGTCGGCTCGTCATCGCGAACGGCAAATGACATTGAGATTGTGTTGCCACATACCACGGTCTTGAGATTCAGCCGTTCGATCTTGCTGGCAAGCACTCCAAGACGATAGTTGCTCACGATCAAGACATCAGCATCGCCCGATGATATCTTGCGCAGACAGGTCTCGGTGTCGTCATAGGTGAGTATCTGCCAATGAGGGTAACAATTCTGCAAATTGGTCAGATAATCAGGATTATTGGCATTGACGGCGACACGCAAGGGAAGCTTCGGATCGAAATTGTAATTGCGACGCACTATGGCTATCTCGCCAGAAGTGACGAGTGGTTCGGTAAGGTAGAGTCCCGACTGCTCTGCGGCATAGACACTGATGCTGCTCGGGAAAGCCACTTCGACCACGCCTCTGCTCAGGGCCTGATGTGCTTCCAGTCCCGAAGGATAAGGTATGGCCACAAAGTTCAGTCCATTGGCCGAACTCACTTGCTTCACGAAGTAGCTCAACAGTCCTATCGGCTCGCCTGTCTCGGGGTCGGTGCTGCAGAATGGCAGATAGTTGTCGCGATAGGCAATGCGGATGGTGTCGTGGGCTTTGAGCCAGCTCATCTCCTCATTATTGAAGAAATAGACAAGGCTCGTGCGGGAGAAGAACTTGTCGTAGAGGTCGCGGTTCAGATAAGGATTGTAGGAATAGAGCTGATCCATGGCTGCATCGAGTTCTTCCTTCAGGTCAGGACGATGATGACTGATGGCGAAATGTATCGGACATGAGCCTAAATGAGACATCAGGCAATACTGTTCGGGGTCGAGGAAATCGAAGGTATTGACAATGACCAAGGCATCGTATTCGCCCGATTTGAGACGTGAGGTATCGCTTTCGGCAGAAAATGGATACTCTACTACCTGAGCCTTGATATTGTTGTCACTAAGCCACTTGCGGAGACAGTCGGCTTGCATGCTGTTATTGCCGACAGCTATCTTTGCCCCATTCAGCGTTTCAAGCTGGCCTTCCCTTATTGTCTTGTGACTCTTCAAGGCCACAAGATAGTATTCCTCCATACCCATCTCATATTGAGAGAAATACATCGTTTTCTGACGTTCTGGAGACGGAGTGACATCGGCCAGCATATCGAGTTCTCCATTCTGCAACATATCGAGCAACCCGACCCATGTGCTATCGACATACTCATAGTCCCATCCTGTAAGAGCAGAGATACATCGCTGAAACTCGTAGGCATATCCAGAGCGGTGACCCAATGAGTCCATCTCGTTGTACTGTGATTCGAACCAGCCTACACGTACCGTCTTGCGCGTGTCGGAAAAAGCATGGACACTCGAAACAAAGAAAAGAGAGATGATAAGGCCAATGACGACCAGCCATCTGCTATGATATCTATCTTGCCTTGGCATAAGTGTAATGAACATGAAAATTAGAAATAGGGAGTGTAATGTTTGTAGTGTGCGGCTAATGATTAGCCATGAAAAGCAGGAAAATGTCAATTGCCTGCAGTGAGCTGAATTTCCTTCATCGAAGTTGAGAAGGTGAGCACCTTTTCGCCAAATGTGGCATGGAAATCGGCCATCAGCTCATCGCCAATCTCTTTGCGCCACTTTTTCAACTCGACGACATTCTCGACCTCACACATCAGTGCAAAGCCCTGCAGCCCCTCGCCAATGTCGGTGAGAAGACTGACGAAACGGGGGTTTTTCAGATAGCCAGATTCGGTCACCTTGGGCAGATAGACATCGCGCATATATGTGCGGAAAGGTCCTATCAGTGCTTCCCCATCGACATGAAACGACGTATTGTAAATCAGCATGTTATTGAAGTTCTTTAAGTAAATATTTTGTTGTCCAGGTATCAACGCTGCGAGAGCCATCGCCAGCCAGGCCGCAGATCTCTTCGGGAGTGCCAGATGCCACTACCTGTCCGCCAGCCGAACCTCCATCGGGACCCATGTCAATGATATGGTCACAGCACTTGATGACATCGAGATTATGCTCGATGATGATGACCGTATTGCCACGATCGACCAGACGAGAGATGCACTCCATGAGCACACGGATGTCTTCGAAATGCAGGCCTGTGGTCGGCTCATCGAGAATATAGAGAGTCTTGCCTGTCGATTTCTTGCTGAGTTCGGTTGCCAGCTTGACGCGCTGGCTCTCACCGCCAGAGAGAGTCGTGGAAGGCTGACCGAGCTTGATGTAGCCGAGACCCACTTCCTGAAGAGTCTTTACCTTATTTAATATGTGTGGCACATTCTCGAAAAACTCTACCGCCTGATTGATGGTCATGTCGAGCACATCGGCAATCGACTTTCCCTTGAAACGCACTTCAAGGGTCTCGCGATTATATCGCTTGCCATGGCAGCTTTCGCACGGGACCATAACATCGGGCAGGAAGTTCATCTCGATTGTCTTGTAGCCATTGCCGCCACACACTTCGCATCGGCCGCCACCGACATTGAACGAGAACCTGCCTGCCTTGTAGCCTCGCATCTTGCTTTCGGGAAGCTCGACAAAGAGGCTGCGAATATCCCCGAAGATGCCTGTGTAGGTTGCTGGGTTGCTGCGAGGAGTCCTGCCTATCGGAGTCTGATCGACATCGACCACCTTGTCGATAAATTCGAGCCCCTCGATCGCCTCGTAGGGCAGTGGTTGCTTCAGAGAACGATAGAAATGGTGGCTAAGGATAGGCTGGAGCGTTCCGTTGATGAGCGAAGACTTGCCGCTGCCCGAGACTCCTGTCACACCTACAAGGCAGCCCAAAGGGAACGACACGGTGACATTCTTCAGATTATGGCCTGTCGCGCCTCTCAGTGTCAGGAACTTTCCGTTGCCTTTGCGTCGCACGGTTGGCACTTCTATCTTGCGCGTGCCGTTGAGATAGTCGGCTGTCATGGTGTGAGTCTTCTGCATTTCTTCAGGGGTGCCCTGAAACACGACATTGCCCCCCTTGCGACCCGCAAACGGACCGATGTCGATGACATAGTCGGCCTGGAGCATCATGTCGCGATCATGCTCAACCACGACGATGGTATTGCCCACGTCACGCAATTCCTTGAGAGAATGAATGAGCAAATCATTGTCACGCTGATGAAGGCCGATTGATGGCTCATCGAGAATATACAGCACATTGACGAGCTGTGAACCTATCTGTGTGGCAAGACGGATGCGCTGGCTCTCTCCGCCCGACAGTGTCATTGAAGGACGGTTGAGCGACAGATAGCCAATGCCCACACCAAGGAGGAAGCTCAGGCGCGAACGTATCTCCTTGACAATCTCAAGGGCAATGGTCAGCTGACGCTCGCTTAGCTTCGAAGGAAGCTGATCGACCCATTGAGCCAGTTCGGTCAAGGTCATGCTGCTGACCTCTGCAATGTTCTTGCCGTCGATGAGGAAATGCAATGCCTCGCGATTGAGCCGCATGCCTCGACATTCAGGACAGGTAACGGCAGTGCTGAACGATTCTGCCCATCGGCGCTCTTTTGCCGAAGCATCGTCGCCCGCTGCATCCTGAATATACTTGACTAGTCCTTCGAATGGCATGGTCATCATCGTGGTGCCCGAATTATCGGAATTGACGTAATAACATTCGCCAGTGCCATTGAGTATGTCGGAAATGGTTTCTTCGGGAATATCCTTGATGGGGGTGTCGAGCGAGCAGTCGTTCATCTGAAGCAAGGCTTCTATCTGATAGAAGATCATGCTCTTCTTCTTTTTGCCAAGCGGAACGATACCACCCTCGGCAATGGTCATCTTTGGATCTGGGATGAGCTTGTCACGATCGACCACGGTGACAGTGCCTAATCCGTGGCAATGAGGACATGCGCCCATCGGGCTGTTGAACGAAAAGTCGTGGGGCGCGGGATCCTTGTACGAAAGGCCTGTAGCCGGATCCATGAGCATGCGGCTGTAATGACGTATGTCGCACAGGTTGCCATCGGCATCACGCTTGTCGCCATCGAGTATCATCATCATTCCATCGCCCAAACGCATGCAGAGACGAACGCTCTCGCGCATGCGGTGCTCATCGATGTTGGTGATGCGCATCTTATCGACGACGAGCTCGATGCTGTGGTTCTTGTATCGGTCGAGCTTCAAGCCAGGGAGTATCTCGCGCATCTCGCCATCGATACGGACATTGATATATCCTTTCTTGCGCCATTGCTCGAACAGTTCCTTGTAATGACCCTTGCGGTTGCGCACCAGTGGGGCAAGAAGGAAGACCCTCCTGTCCTGATAATGACTGATAATGAGCTCGATGATCTTGTCTTCGCTGAACCTTACCATCTTCTCGCCCGAGAGATAGGAATAAGCTTCGCCCGCACGTGAATAGAGCAGACGCAGGAAGTCATAGATCTCGGTCGTGGTGCCTACAGTCGAGCGGGGATTGCGATTGACAGTCTTTTGCTCGATGCTGATTACTGGACTCAAGCCGCTGATCTTATCGACATCGGGTCGCTCCATATTGCCCAGAAAGTTGCGTGCATAGCTGGAGAATGTTTCGATATAGCGACGCTGACCTTCGGCATAGATGGTGTCGAAAGCCAGCGAAGACTTGCCAGAACCGGAAAGCCCTGTGATAACGGTAAGACTGCGACCTGGAATGGTCACATCTATATTCTTTAAATTATGTACTCGTGCACCAAAAACTTCAATTGCCATATTTTTTCATGCCTTCAGGCCTTCCATCCTAAAGCAGACGCTCCGAGAACTGCAGCTTCCGACGAGTCGAGCTGACTAAGGATAACCTTGATCTTGCCTCTCCACACAGGGATGAGGTTCTCTTCCATTGCCTCAACCAATGGGTTAAGAAGCAAATCTCCTGCCTTCGACAATCCGCCATAGATGACAAAAGCCTCTGGAGAGGTCGAGCAGGCAATATTGGCCAAAGCCTCGCCTAGAATGCGGCCTGTGAAATCAAATATCTCTTGCGACAAAGCATCGCCCTTGATTGCCGCCTCATATACGTCTTTTGATGTTATCTCTTCTGGATTCAGAGCTCGCAACAGACTCTCGTCATCGCGTGTCGAGAGATACTCGCGTGCCGTGCGGACAACGCCTGTGGCTGATGCATAGGTTTCGAGACATCCTCGACCTCCGCAGCCGCAGGTTCTGCCTCCGCGGATCATCTTCAGATGACCAATCTCGCCCGCAAAGCCATCGTGACCATAGACAAGCTGCCCGTTGACAACCACTCCACCTCCGACTCCTGTACCCAATGTGACCATGACAAAGTCGCGCATGCCTCGGGCTATGCCATAGGTCATTTCGCCAATCGCTGCTGCATTGGCATCGTTGGTCACTGCCACCGGAATGCCAAGATGCTCATAAAGCAACTCTCCCAAAGGCAATATGCCCTTCCATGGAAGATTTGACGGATATTCGATATTGCCAGAATAGAAGTTGGCATTTGGAGCACCGATACCAATGCCGCGGATCATCTGCGGACCACCTACAGAGCCCATGATGCGGCGAAGCGATTTTGCCATAGCCGAGATGTAATCTTCGAATTCAATATAATCCGACATTTTGATTGATATAGTAGCGACAATCTTGCCTCGTGTATCAACGATGCCCATCGTGGTTGTTTGACCGCAATCTATGCCAACAACATAAGGTTTGCAATTTGCCATATCAAAATAGTATTAGAGTTTTAGTTATTCTTAATTGTTTCGTCTCTTTCCAGAGCGAACGCTCTTGCGTTCTGTCTGGGCAGAAACTATAATCGTAAATGTATGGTGCAAATATAATCTAAAATTATTATTTTTGCAAACGTTTTTCAAATATTTCAAAATCTTTTAACGAAGTTTCAAGACTTGACCCTCTTGAACGGTCGCAGTTGCCAGTTTATTGCGCTTTATCAGTGAAGAAACACGCACTCCATACATCTGGGAGATGGAATGCAAGGACTCTCCTGCACGAACGACATGCTGCGGATACTTCTTGTCGGCCTTCTTGTGCTTCGGCTGAAGATAGATAATATCGCCCTCCATGATGACTGCTTTCTTGTGGAGGTCGTTCCAGCTTCGGAGCTGGCGTTTGGTCACGTCAAACTCCTTGGCGATATACGATAGGTCATCATCGGCACGCGCCCTCACGTACTTCAGTCCTCTTCTTTTGCTCGTCACATAAAGCTTGTGAGGTATGATCTTCGAGTTCCTTCCCCTACCCCTGACTTTAGTGACGTCATAGATATCGAGATGGTTTTCCTCGATTATCCTTATCAGCATGTCGGCATACCGCGGATTTGTGGCATAGCCCGCCTTCTTCAGCCCTTTTGCCCATGCCTCATAGTCGGTGGGATCGAGATTGAAGAGCGAGGCATACCTCTTGTTGCTCAACAAGAATGTCGAGTGATATTCATAGCCCTCTTCAACCGTCTTGAACTTGCAGAATGGCTCATTCTTTGCATCATCGTCGGCATAGACTACAGGACCTTTCCACCCTCGGTAGGCTTTGATGCCGAAATGATTGTTGGCAACATTGGCTAGATAGCTCGATCCATAACCTGACTCAAGCATGCCTTGAGCCAAGGTGATGCTGGCAGGAATACGGTATTTCTGCATCTGGCGACGTGCCTCATCGGCATATTTTTCGCAATACTGAATCGGCGTCATACGCGCCTTGACCGAAGTATTGAACTTCACTTTCTTCGGTTTGGCATGCACTTCGATGGTCAAAGATTGAACGAGAACCACAAGTACAGCAAAAACTATGTACTTAAAACTGAAAAAATGGTGCTGTTTGCGCATTTATTATGTTTTTTTTGTATATTTGCAGAACAAAACTATGGCACTTGGGTAATCCTGATTGCAGGAGTTACGGCAAGTGTAATGTCGAACAGGTTTATTGCCACAATAATAATGTACTATGGAAATAACAAACATTGTTGCAAAGATAATGATTTGTAATCAAAATGAGCTAACAGAAGAGCAAAAAAGTGTTGTCGAGGCTGCAAAAATTGCTACTTTAGGATCTTATGCGCCATATTCTCACTTCAATGTGGGAGCTGGTGTCCTTCTCGACAATGGCGAAATCGTGAAAGGCAGCAATCAGGAAAACGCTGCATACCCTTCAGGCACTTGTGCCGAACGTACTGCTCTGTTCTATGCTGGAGCCAACTTTCCGCAAGCCAAGGTGAAGAAGATTGCAATCATCGCCTCTCACAATGGGGACTTCACCGAGAAGGTATGCTCGCCTTGCGGAGCTTGCCGGCAGGTTATGCTCGAATCTCAATACAGGGCTGGTGAGCCGATCGAGGTCTTGTTGTGCAGCAAGGACGAGATTTACATATTCGATAGCGTGGATGCGCTGCTCCCTCTGGGCTTCGATTATAGTGACTTGAATGCCTGAAAAATCGGTGATTTCACCTACTGAGATTGCATTTTGCTACAATTATCATCAGAATGTAAAAAACTGACGATTTGGCATTAATTTGAAACAGATTCAAAAGTTTATCTATAGTTATCAACAATCTAACTGACCATTTATCAGCGACAAAGGTCATCGAAAGAAAATTGATGGAAGATTGTTGATAACTTTTGACAATTTTTAATTACCTGTTATAAATAACACTATCTATCAAGCATTTAGACCACGAAAAAGAATCTTGAGTCAAGAAGGCACAAACAAAGATTGATAATCAAGCATTTAGATATTTACAAGTTTTTTAGTGTTTTTTTTATGTTTGTTAGTTAATTTTTTTGACTTATCTTTGCATCGTAAAATTTGAAAGCCAATCGCAAATTATGAAAACTCATATTCAGACACAATGGGATCAGTGTCTGCAGATCATTAGCGACAATCTGCAGAACGAAGAAGCCTACAAGCAGTTCTTCGAGCCAATCGAAGTGCTTAGCTACAGAGACAACAAGCTTGAGCTTGGTGTCCCATCGTCGTTTGTGTATGAGCGATTGGAAAGTGAATACCTTGATCTCCTGAGGAAGACCCTCCTTCGTGTATTCGGTACAATAGTTGAGTTGAACTATCGTATTGCCGTGACTCAAGACACCAATATCAATGTGTCATCAGTAAAGGCAGAGATCGCTGAACCTGAATTTGATACTCACCTGAACAAGAATTGCACTTTTGCAACCTACTTTGAAGGAAAGAGCAACGAACTGGCCTTCAGTGCAGCGGTCACCGTGTCGCAACATCCTGGACACAACGCTTTCAACCCTTTCTTCATCTTCGGTGCAAGCGGTGTGGGCAAGACGCATCTTGCACAGGCTATCGGCCTTAAGATACTTGAGCTGTTGCCTGAAAAGCGAGTTTTATATATCACAAGCCACATCTTCCAGGTGCAGTATATCGATGCTGTTCGTAGAAATCTTGTCAATGACTTCATCAATTTCTACCAAAGTATCGATGTGCTTATCGTTGACGATATTCAAGAGTTTGCAGGTAAAGGAAAAATCGCTACTCAGAATACATTCTTCCATATTTTTAATTATTTGCACCAATCGGGCAAACAGCTCATCATGACCTGCGACCGCCCTCCTGTTGAGCTTGAAGACTTGGTTCCACGCCTTCTGACACGTTTCAAGTGGGGGTTCATTGGCGAAATCGAACGTCCTGACTATGAGTTGCGCCGAGAAATCCTCAAGGGAAAATGCAATAAGGAAGGTCTTAAGATTGAACCTGATGTCATCGACTTCATCGCTCATAACGCAACCGATAACGTGCGCGACCTTGAAGGTATTATCAACTCGCTCCTTGCCCATTCGATTGCATTTAATCGACCAATCGACAAAGATCTCGTTTCACGTGTCATGCGCATGATTGTAAAGATTGAACAGAAAGCCATCACTTGCGAGAACATCATACAAATCGTTCAAAGCACATTCGGAATCGATTCGAAGACATTCAACTCAAAGACACGAAAGAGAGAGGTCGTGTTTGCTCGACAGGCTGCAATGCATCTATGTAAGAAGCATACCAGCCAATCTGTAAGCCGTATCGGTAACCTCGTTGGTGGACGTGACCATGCAACTGTGCTTCATGCCTTGAAGAGTGTTGATGAACTATTGAATTCTGACGAAGACTTCAAGGGTAAATACATGGAGGCTGAGAAGCTGCTGCAAGAATAATAGGGAATGATATATGAAAAAAATATGGCGGAAGAAAAAAAATTTTCTTCCGCCATATTTGTATTTTATCAATCTTATACCCAAAGGATATATGCCAATGAAACAACACTGATGCATATCCATAGCAATATTCCCTGGAACAAAGGACGAATGCCAACATCTTTCAATGTCTCACGTGTTAATGAAGCTCCAATAAAGAACAGAGAGAGTGTAATGGCTTGCTTTGCTACTTTATTGATAAAGCTTCCGATCATCTCACCAGTTTCGCTGTACGATCCTAATACGGCTTCGTTGCTGAGTACATAGGTATTGAACAAAATTGCAGCAATGAACCAGAGAATGAACATT